>CAZFCY010000001.1:0-36883 GCA_964517665.1 uncultured Opitutaceae bacterium
GCGTGGAGACGGCGGGCCAGATGATCGACTTGTTTCGCGGCATCAACCGCTACTACGCCAACGTCTCCTTCGACGACATCGAGGTGATCCTCGTGCACAGCCGCGAGCACCTGCTGCCGACGCTCGATCCCGCGCTCGGCGACTATTGCGCGGATGTCATGCGCAAGCGCGGCCTGAAACTGCGCCTCAACGCGCGCGTGCAGGCCGTGACCGCGACACAGGTGAAGTTGAGCGACGGCGAATCCATCACCGCCGCCACCGTGATCTCGACCGTCGGCAACGCCCCGCATCCGCTCATCCTCGACCTGATCGCGAAGAACAACCTGCAGACCGACCACGGGCGCATCGTGACCGACGCGTGCATGCGCGTGCCCGGCCAGGAGGGCCTGTGGGCGGCGGGCGATTGCGCCGCGGTGCCCTTCGTGAAGGGCGGCTGGTGCCCGCAAACCGCGCAGTTCGCCTATCGCGAAGGCCGCGCGCTCGGCCGCAACCTCGCGGCCGCGGCCCGCGGAAAGCCGCTCGCGCCATTCCGGTTCAAGGGCCTCGGCGAACTCGCCTCGATCGGCCACCGCACGGCGGTCGCGAATATTTTCGGTTTCAACTTCTACGGCTTCATCGCGTGGTGGATGTGGCGCACGATCTACCTGATGAAACTCCCGCGCTTCGATCGCAAGGTGCGCGTGATGATCGACTGGTCGCTCGATCTGTTCTTCCCGCGCGACATCAACCAGCTCAGCCCGCGCTACAGCACGCAGTTGAAGGAAATCCATCTCGAGCCCGGCGACGCCGTTTTCAAGTCCGGCGAGCCGGCGTTCTCGCTCTACGTCGTGGCCAGCGGAAAAATCGAGCTGCTCGATGGCGACGAGGTCGTGAGCAGCATGCACCCGGGCGACTACTTTGGCGAGCGCGCCCTGCTCCACGACGAGAAATGGATGTTCAGCGGGCGCGCCGCCGAGCCATCGACGCTCGTCTCGATTCCCGCCGCGGTCTTCAAACAAATCGTCGGCGCCGGGGGATCGCTCGGCCGGTTGTTCAAGAAGAGCGCCACGCGCTACCAATCCCGCGAAGTCATCGACAGCCTCGCGAACAAACTGCCGCCCGAGGTGCTCGACGCGCCCGTGAGTTCGATCATGCAGAGCGGGCTCGTCACCTTCACGCGCGGCCAGACCATCGCCGAGACCATGCCCACGCTGCGCGACCATCCACACGGCTCGTATCCCGTGGTCGACGACGAGCGCAAGTTCATCGGCCTGCTGCGGCGCGACGATTTCCACGATTTCCTCAAGCGCGCCGGCACGAATGCCACCTCGACCCTGGGCGAGATCGACTGCGTGAGAGTGCCCTCCGTGCACGCGGACGTTCCCGTGCGCAAGGTCGTGGAGCACCTCGTGCGCTCGGGCGTGAACAAACTCATCGTCGCCGACGGCGAAGGCCGCCTCGAGGGCATCGTCACGGTCATGGACCTCGCCACCGCCGCCGCCCGCAGCGGCGCGATCCCGGCGGCGTAGTTCAGGGGACAGGTGTCAGGTGTCAGATCTCAGAAATCAGAGGCCAGATTCCAGCTTTGTCCTCTGACTCCTGTCTCCTGTCTCCTGACTCCTGTCCCCTGTCACCTGTCACCCGCCACTTTTTCGATCGCCTCGGCCAGTTGCGCGTCGAGCGCCGTGACCTTGTCGCCGGCGTCGTGGGTGGCGAGGCGGAGGGTGACGCGGCTCCAGACGTTGTTCAGCTCGGGGTGATGGTTCATCCGCTCGGCCTCGACGCCGACGCGGACGATGAAGCCGAGCGCCTCGGAGAAGTCGCGCATGACGAAAGTTTTTTCCAGCGCGTCCCTGTCGTGCTTCCATCCCGGAAGATGCGCGAGGACCTCGGCGATCGCTTCATTTGTGAGGGGAGCACTCATGTTCTTGACGCAACGACCGGCCGCCCGTGAGTCAAACCCGCGCTTGAATATCCATTGACCGGCCTTTCCCCGAATCTTTAATCGCGCGCTTTGCCCGCAGTGACCTCCTCCCGGAAGGAAAAACATCCCAACCACGTCGCCATCATCATGGACGGCAATGGTCGCTGGGCGAAAGCCCGCGGCCTGCCGCGCATCGAGGGCCATCGCCGCGGCGGCGACACCGTCCGCGAGGTGCTCGACGGCTGCAACGAACTCGGGATTCACTACCTCACGCTTTTCGCCTTTTCCGCGGAGAACTGGAAACGCCCGGCCGACGAGGTGAGCGGGTTGATGAACCTGCTCGTGCGTTTTCTCTCGCGGGAAACCGCCGATCTGGTCCGGCGCAACATCCGCCTGCACGTCGTCGGCCACTGGGAGGACCTGCCGGAGCGCCCGCGGCGCGAATTGCGGCACGCCCTGGAAGTCACGGCGGGCTGCGACGCCGGTCATCTCACGCTCGCCTTGAGCTATGGCTCGCGCCAGGAGGCGGCGGCCGCGGCGCGCGCCTACGCGGAGGCGGTCGCCCGGGGCGAGGAGGATCCGGCGCAATGCTCCTGGGAGCGGTTCAGCCGTTATTTGTACACCAGTGAGCTGCCCGATCCCGATCTCATCATCCGCACCTCGGGCGAGACGCGCCTGAGCAATTTTCTCATGCTCCAGGGCGCGTATGCGGAGCTTTATTTCAGCCCGGTGCCGTGGCCGGAGTTCACGCGCGAACACCTGCGCGAGGCGGTGGAATGCTACAAGCGGCGCGAGCGGCGCTACGGCCTGACGGGTGAACAACTCGGCGTCGGCGCGGCCCCGATTTCCTGATCCCGTGGCCAAGCGCATCATCAGCACCATCCTCCTCTGGTCGATCATCGCGGCGACCATCCACTTCTTCGGCCGCACCGGCATCGCGGTGCTCTGCGCGATCTTCGCCGCGGCCACGCAATGGGAACTTTACGGCATGCTCGAGCGCCTCGGGCACCGGCCGTTTCGCCATCTCGGGGTCAGCCTCGGCGTGGTTCTCATGCTCATGCCGTATTTCGTCCGCGAATACGTCGGGCGGGATTTCAAGGAGGGCATGGAAAGCGGCATCATCGCGGTGACGATCGTCGCCTGCTGCCTGCGGGTCATGCGGGAGCGCGCCGGCTCGAACCGGATGGAGACGCTGATCGCGACGGTCTTCGGGCTCGTTTACGTGCCGTTCATGTTGTTCTTCATCGTGCGCATCATCTGGCTCGGCGAGACCGAGGTGTCCGGGATGATGCTCGCGGTCTGGATGTTGTTCGCCGCCAAGTTCTGCGATGTGGGCGCGCTGGTCGTCGGCTCGCTCATCGGCCGGCACAAGATCGCCCCTTCGATGAGCCCGGGAAAAACCTGGGAGGGCGCGGTCGGAGGCGTGATCGTCGCGGCCGGCATGTGCGCGGGGCTGGTGGCGTATTTTCCGCAGCATTACCCGGCCTCGTTCACGCCGCTGATCGCAGGGCTGGCCGCGATCGGCCCGGCGATCGTTTCCATCGTTTCCGACCTGATCGAATCCGTCCTCAAACGCATGGCCGGCGTCAAGGACTCGGGGAAAACCATCCCGGGAATCGGCGGCGCCTTCGACCTCGTGGACAGCCTCATCCTCTCCGCGCCGGTCGCCTACCTGATCCTGCGCGTGCTCATCTGATGGGGGCGCGGCACAAAATGCACAGGAAAACAGAGCTGTATTCAGCCGGCTGCGTGATTGGATGAGGGCAGCATGGTTGAAAGTTTGGAGTCCCGCCTTCAGGCGGTCTGGAGAACAAGCCGCCTGAAGGCGGGACTCCGAACCCGGAAACTCTTCATGCTCCGCCGCCACCAGTCGCGCCTCTGCGCCTCTTCGCGGCCATGAACATTTCCCTGATCCAGGCCGCATAACTCCGCATGAGAGACCGCAAGAAAGTCATCCTGCTCGGGGCCACCGGCTCCATCGGAACCAACGCGCTGCGCGTGATCGCGCATCATCCGGACCGGCTGGAACTGGTCGGGATCGTCGCGCATTCGCGTTTCGAGCCGCTGGCCGCGATCGCGCGCGAGTTTTCGGTGCCGCACGTCGGGCTCTATGAACCGGGCGCAATGCCGGACCCGGGCCGGCTCCCCGCGGGCGCGCGTTTTTATCGCGGCGTCGAGGCGATCACGGAGATGGTTTCCACGGTCGAAGCCGGCATCGTGCTGGTTGCCTCGGCCGGGACCGCCGCGCTCCGGCCCACGCTGGCCGCGATCCGGCATGGCCGCACGATCGCGCTCGCGAACAAGGAAATCCTCGTCATGGCCGGCCGCTTCGTGACCGAGGCGGCGCGGAGCCACGGCGCGCGCCTGATCCCGGTGGACAGCGAGCACAACGCCATTTTCCAGTGCCTCGATGCCGGGGCGCGCAGCGGCATCCGGCGGCTCGTGCTCACCGCTTCCGGCGGGGCGTTTCGCGACACGCCGGCCGGGGAATTGCGCGCGGTCACCCCGGAGCAGGCGCTGGCGCATCCGAACTGGGCGATGGGGCCGAAGATCACGATCGATTCCGCCACGATGGCCAACAAGGGGCTCGAGGTGATCGAGGCGAGGTGGCTCTTCGATGTCGCGCCGGCGCAGATCGACGTCGTCATCCATCCGCAGAGCGTCGTTCACTCGATGGTCGAGTATGTCGATGGTTCGATCCTCGCCCAGCTCTCGCCCCCGTCGATGACTTTCGCCATTCAACACGCCCTGCTCCACCCCGACCGGGTCGATGGCGTCACGCGCACGCTCGATTTCACGCAGGCGCTGACGCTCGATTTCCAGCCGCTCGAGCCGGGCCGTTATCCGTGCCTCGAGCTGGCGCGCGAATCCCTCCGCGCGGGCGGCACGGCTCCGGCCATTTTCAACGCCGCCAACGAGGTCGCGGTGGAGGCGTTTCTCGGCGGCGGGATCGGGTTCCTTGAAATCCCGGAGATAATCCGTAAATCGATGAACGGCGTGACCAGCCGCGAACCCGGCTCGCTGGAGGAAGTGCTCGCGGTCGAGCGCGAGACCCGGCGGTTCGCCGCGCAGGTGGTCGCCCGTTCCGTTCCAACATGAGCAGTTTCTTTCAACAGGCCTTTTCCAGCGTGTGGTCGATCGCCTTGATCGTCCTCTTTTTCGGCGGATCGATCTTCGTCCACGAACTCGGCCATTTCCTCGCCGCCAAGCGTCGCGGGCTGCGCATCGACCGGTTTTCGATCGGCTTCGGCCCGAAGATCTTCGGCTGGATGCGCAACGGCGTGGAATACCGCGTCTCGTGGCTGCCGCTCGGCGGCTACGTCGCCCTGCCCCAGCTCGCCGACATGCGCGGGATCGAAGGCGGGCCGAACGAGGAAGGCGACGCGCTGCCGCCGATCAGTTATGCCGACAAGATGATCGTCGCGGTCATGGGCGCGGTCTTCAACGTGTTGTTCGCCTTCGCCCTCGCCTGCGTGATCTGGGTCTTCGGCATGCCGACCACGGATCAGCAGACCACGACGGTCGTGGGCTACGTCGCGCCCACCCTCACGCTCCCGGACGGCCGCGAAGTGGAAAGCCCGGCCGCGAAGGCCGGCCTGCGGGAAGGCGATCGGATCGTCGCGATCGACGGCCGCTCGGTCGTGGACTGGGGGGGCTTGAAACAGACCCTCGTCTCGAGCACCGGCCGCGGATCGAACGACGAGCCCCGCTCGGTCCTCACGGTGGAACGCGACGGCGCGAGGCTGCAGACGGAGATCTTCCCGCGCATCGCCGGCGATGAAAACATGCGCCTGATCGGCATCTCGCCCGCCGAGCCGCTCGTCGTCGGCGCGACGCTCGCCAACTCCCCCGCCGCGCGCGCCGGCCTCGGAAAAGGCGATCGCATCATGGCGGTCGATGGGCGGACCTTTTACTCGCGCTGGCAACTCGAGGATTACGTGACGAAGAACGTCGGCCAGAGCATCGAATACACCGTCGAGCGCGACGGCAAGGCCATGAGCTTCCCGCTCTCGCCGGTGGAAGTTGTCTATACTTCGGACGGACAGAAAACAGCGAGCGTCGGCATCAGCTACGAGATGCAGACACTGGTCCTCCATCCCGGACCGATCGCGCAACTCCGCGAGCAATTCGTGACGATGTACCGCGTGCTCTCCGCGCTCCTGAATCCGCAATCCGATCTGGGAATCGGCCAGATGAGCGGCCCGCCGGGAATCGTGCGCGCGCTCTTCGTCACGTCGCAAATCGACATTCGCATCATGATCTGGGTCACGATCCTGATCAACATCAACCTCGCCGTGTTCAACCTCCTGCCCATTCCGGTGCTCGACGGCGGCCACATGCTTTTCGCCACGCTCGGCAAACTGCGCGGGCGCGCGCTTCCCGCCCAGTTCATCGCGGCGGCGCAGAGCGCGTTCATGATCCTGCTCTTCTCGCTCATGTTATTTGTCAGTTATCGCGATATCGGCCGCTGGATGCGCGACAACCGCGAGGACGACCGGATCGAACGCACCTATATCACACCGGTCTTCCCGCTGCCGGACGAAGGGTGATGAGGAAAGAAGTAGCGAGGAGTGAGTAGCGAGTAGCGAGCATGGAGAACCTGCTTCGCCACCCACTTTCGCCCCCTTTGCGCGACATGCGCCTCGTTACTTCTACTCGCTACTCACTTCTCGCTACTCGCCACTTTCCCCATGTCCTATTGCTCTTCTCGTTTTCGCACTCAGCGCCGCGTCACGCGTGAAGTCGTGATCGGCGGCGTGGGGGTCGGCGGAGCGAATCCCATCCGCGTCCAGTCGATGACGACGAGCGACACCCAGGACGTCGCGGCCACGGCGCGGCAGTCGATCGCGCTCGCCGAGGTCGGTTGCGAGATCGTGCGCGTGACCGCGCCGAACGTCGCCGCCGCGAAATGCCTTCGGGACATCCGCGCGCAGTTCACCGCCGCCGGTTTCGGCCACGTGCCGCTGGTCGCGGACATCCATTTCCTGCCTTCGGCCGCGATGGAAGCGGTCGAGCATGTGGAAAAGATCCGCGTCAATCCCGGCAACTATGCGGACAAGAAGCGCTTCGCCGTGCGCGAATACACGGACGCCGATTACGAGCGGGAACTCGAGCGATTGCACGAGGCGTTTTCCCCGCTCGTGAAACGCTGCCGGGAACTCGGCCGGGCCATGCGCATCGGCACGAATCACGGCTCGCTCTCCGACCGGATCATGAACCGCTACGGCGACACGCCGCTCGGCATGGTCGAGTCCGCGCTCGAGTTCATCCGCATCGCGCAGAACAACGACTTTCGCGACATCGTGCTCTCGATGAAGGCGAGCAACCCGAAGGTGATGATCCAGGCCTACCGGTTGCTCGTCGAGCGCATGGCGGCGGAGGACATGCATTACCCGCTCCACCTCGGCGTGACCGAGGCCGGCGACGGCGAGGACGGCCGCATCAAAAGCGCGATCGGCATCGGCAGCCTTCTGCTCGACGGCCTCGGCGACACCATCCGGGTCTCGCTCACGGAGGATTCGGTCTACGAGATCCCCGTCGCGCAGGCCCTCGCGCGCAAGGCGATGAGCCTGTGGACGAATGGCGACGAACCTCGAAACATTGGAGGGTCCACCTCCGTGTGGACCGTTTCGCGTGCGGGCGACACGGAGGTCGTCCCTCCAGCGAATCCAGACCCAGAAAGCAACTCCATCGATCCCTATCAGTTCGCGCGCCGCGCGATCGCGTCGGTGGAACTCGGCCATGCCGCCACGATCAACGTCGAGCAGCCGCCGCGCGTGATCGTTTCGGCCGGCGTCGTTCCGCAGGACATGACCACGCTCGCGACGGCCTTGCGCCAGGCGCGCCTCCGCCTCGTGGACACGCCGATCGAAGGGCTTTTGTTGCGCGCCACGACGATCGAAGAAGCAAACCGCGCGATCGCGTGGCCCGCCGCGGAATCGGCGGGATCCCTGCCCGCCCGGGCGGGGCTGCGAGACGAAACGCTCGTCGAATGCCTGATCGTGGAACTTCCACCGACATGCGACACGGCCGCGTTGTCGCGCGAGATCGGGCGTCGATCTCCAACTGCGCCGCGCGTGGGCCTGTTTCGCGCCTTCGATGCCGCGGGCGCCGCGCTCGCCGCGAGCTTTATTCGCGAGTGCGCCGCAGCCGGCGCGCTTCCCTTCGTGGCATTGCCCGCGGAGGCAGTCGGCGCGCTCACCGCGGCTTTGCGCGCTCGGGGCGATGAGCCGCCCGCGCCGTGGATCGCCACGCTCGCGCTGCCGTTTGCCGGGTGGCCCACCGCGGGATCCCTGCCTTCCCAGGCAGGGCCGCAAAAAGGCGCGCACGCCGTCGGAGCCTGGCGGGAGTTTGTCGAAACGCTCCATCGACACGGCATCGCCGCGCCGGTCTGGATCCGCAACACGCCGGAAACCGCGATCGCGCGCGAACAGTCGTTTCTCGGCCGGCTCCTCGAAGCGAGCGTGCTCACCGGCGCGTTGCTTTGCGACGGCATCGGCGACCTCGTCAGCATCGAAACCGAGTCCGATCCGATCCGCGCCACGAAGCTCGCCTACAACGTCCTCCAAGGCGCGGGGGCGCGCATCTCGAAAACCGAATTCGTCGCCTGCCCCAGTTGCGGTCGCACGCTCTTCGACCTCCAGACCACGACGCAGCGCATCCGCGAAAAGACCGGCCACCTCAAGGGCGTGAAGATCGCGATCATGGGCTGCATCGTCAACGGACCCGGCGAAATGGCCGACGCCGACTTCGGCTACGTCGCCGGCGCGCCCGGCCGCATCAATCTCTACGTGGGCAAAAACTGCGTGCAGTACAACATCCCGCAGGCCGAGGCCGACCAGCGCCTCATCGATCTCATCCGCGAACACGGCAAATGGTTCGACCCCGAGCCCGCCGAAGTCGCCCCCGCGTGAACCACACGGCATCCTCCGAAACCAAATCCCTGTCGCGTACGTTACAGAAAAATGGCTTCGGTTCGGAGAGAGTTTGTTTCCGGGGTTGGAACAAACCGGCCGCGAGGGGACTCGGAAGCGGCTGGAAAAAGCCCCCAGAGTAGCCATGGCCGCTTGTCATCGGCCGCGGCGCAACTACGGTGGACCGAACCGAGATGATTTACGACCGCCCCTACATGCGGAGCGAATTTGAACGCCGCCAAGGCAACGCGCTCCACTGGATACTCGCTGTGACCATCGGCGGGTTTGTCGTGCAGAGCATCCTGCAGGTCTGGTTCAAGGTGCGGATCGATCAGTATCTGGGGCTGTCGTTTCCAGGGTTGAATTCGGGGTATGTCTGGTCGCCGCTCACTTACGGGTTCCTGCACTCGACGGAGAATCCGCTCCACATCATTTTCAACGCGCTCTGCGTTTATTTTCTCGGGCGCGAGGTGTTGCAGCAGCTCGGAAACAAGCGGTTCGTCATCCTCTATCTCGGCGCGGTGGCGATCGGCGGGCTCGGCTGGCTGCCCGTGGCCTACTTCACCGGATCGAGCGGGACGCCGGTCCTGATCGGATGCTCGGCGGCGGTTTTCGCGTTGTTGACCGTGTTCGCGTGCTTCAGCCCGGACCGGCCGATCACGCTGCTGCTGTTCTTCATCCTGCCCGTCACGATCCGCCCGCGCGTGCTCGCCTATGTGGCCGCCGGCGTGTCGGCGTTTTTCCTCCTGTTCTTCGAGCTTCAGGGAAGGAGCGGCGTGGCGCATTCCAGCCATCTCGCGGGCATGGCCGCCGGCTGGCTCTACTTCCGCTACGTGCACGCGCGCACCGGCGACTACGGCGGCGGCCTGCGCCCGAGCATCGAGATGCCGACGTGGTTGAAGCGAAAGAAAAAGGCGCCGACCGACACGCCCTTCACGGTCAACGTCTCCGGCTCCCGCGACATCAAGGCCGAGATCGACCGCATCCTGGACAAGATCAACGCGCACGGCTTCGGCTCGCTCACGGACGAGGAGCGCCGGATTCTGGACAGCGCGCGCAACGTCTTGAACAAGCGCTGACGCGTTCGGCCTTGGCCTCGTTTCTCGAGCGACTTCGCACGCTCGACCCGCAGCTCGACTGGGGCCGGCTCCCGCCCGATGCGGAGGCGCGACTGGAAGCGTTCGCGACGGCGGCGCCGCTCTACGCGCGAGCGATCGAGAGCCATCCACGCCGGGCGCTCTGGCTCGAGGAGGAGGAAAACCTGCGCACGCACCACGGGTTTCACGCGCTCCTCGCGAATTGGAACGCGATGCGCGCCGCGCACGATTCGCCGCAACGCGAGTCGCCCCGCCATCCGGAATTGCTGCGGCGTTTTCGCCGCAAGATGTCGATGCGCATCGCCTATCGCGACGTCGCGAACGTCGCCTCGACGGCCGAGATCGTCGAGGAGCTGACGCGCCTGGCCGAGTTCTGCCTGCGGGAAGTGCTCTTCGTCGCGCGCAGTCTCTGGAATCGCCGGCTGGGCGAGCCATGGAACGAAGCGACAGACCAGCCGGCGCTTTTCTGCGTGCTCGGGCTCGGCAAACTCGGCGGGCAGGAACTCAACTTCTCGTCCGACATCGACCTTGTCTTCCTCTATGAGGGAGATGGATGCACGCGGCGCGGAAGCCGTCTCAGCCAGACGAGCAACGCCGAATACTTTCAACGGCTGGGCGAGACCATCAGCCAGTTGTTGAACGCGCGCGACGGCGCCGGATTTCTCTTTCGCGCCGACCTGCGGCTCCGGCCCGGCGGAGCGGCGGCCCCGCTCGTGCCCGCGATGGAGGCGGTCGAAAACTACTACGCGGCGACCGGCCAGACCTGGGAGCGCCTGGCGTTGATCAAGGCCCGGCCGGTCGCGGGCGATCTCGCTCTCGGCGCGGAGTTGCTGGAAAACCTCCACAGCTTTCGCTACCCGCGCCACCCTCCGCCCTCGCTCGCCGCGGAAATCGCGGCGATGAAGCAGCGCACCGAGCGCGAAATCGTGGGAGCCGCCGCGCTCGAGCGGGACGTGAAATCCGGCTTCGGCGGCATCCGCGAGATCGAGTTTTTCACACAGGCGATGCAACTGCTCCACGCCGGGCGTTTTCCGTTTTTGCAAACGCACTCGACCATCGCCGCGCTCGAACAACTCGTGCGCTACGGACTGCTCGAGGCCGCCACCGGCTCGTTTCTCGAGGAAACCTACTGGCTGTTGCGGCGCATCGAGCACCGCGTGCAGATGGCGGACGAACAGCAGACCCACGAGCTGCCCGCGGAGGACTCGGAGCGCGAGGCGATCGGGCGCTCGCTCGGATTCGCCGACCTCGCGTCCTTCGACCGCGATCTGCGCTCCCGGCGCGAGCGCGTGCGCGCGGTTTACTCCACCCTCTTCCGCAATGCGGGCACGGGCTCGAACGATCTGCTGGAGGAATGGTGGAGCTTCTTCGCCGCGGGAAAGGAATCGCCCGGCGTGCGGGAGCGCCTCGCGCGCTGGTTCAACGACGCGGAAGGAGCGGCGGACGGCCTGCGGCGGTTCGTGCACGAATCCGCCACGCAACCGCTGATGCGCGAACAAGCGCGCCACTTCACGGATCTTCTCCCGCAACTCGATCGCACCTTCGCGCGGCTGGCGCGCCCGATCGACACGCTGGGGCGCATCTCTTCGTTCGGCGATCGCTACGCGACGCGCGCGCAGTTTCTCGCCGCCTGCGCGATGAACCGGGATCTCCTGCCGGTGCTGGCGCTGCTTTTCGACCGCAGCCGGTTCATCCATGAACTGCTCTGCCAGCACCCCGAGATTTTCGAGGAGGTTTTTCGCCCGGAGATCCTGCGGAAACAAAAGGATCTCGCGGCGCGCCTGCGCGAACTCGCGGGCCATCCGGGCGAACCGCTGGAGGAACACCGCGCCTGGCTCTGGCTCTACGTCCGCGCCGAACAGGTGCGCGCCGCGATCGGCCACCTCCTCGGCCTTCTCGACCCGGCCTCCGCCGCCCGCGAGCTTTCCAGTCTGGCCGAGTCCGTCGTGCTCGATCTTCTTCGCCGCGTTCCCGGCGGCGAGGAGCTGCTCGTCGTCGCCCTGGGAAAGCTCGGCGGCGGCGAACTCGCGTTTGGCTCGGACCTCGACCTCGTCTTTCTCGCGGCCGACGACCGCGCCGCCACGGCGGAAAGAGCGCTGCGCTCCATCCAAAAGCGCCTTGCCGCCTGCGACGCGCGCGACGCCGTTTTCCAACTCGACCTGCGCCTGCGCCCCCACGGCGACGCCGGTCCGCTGGTCGCCGGCATCGAGGCGGCGGACAGCTATTACGAAAACACCGCCCAGCTTTGGGAGCGCCAGACGTTGACGCGCGCCCGCGTCCTGGCCGGCCCGGCCGCGCTGAGGGAAAAATGGCAGGCGCTCATCGCGGCCCGGCTCCGCGCCCGATCGTTGCGGCAGGAGGAGGCTGACGAACTCTGGCGGATGCGGCTCCGCGTCGAGCGCGAACGCGACCGGATCGAGCCGCCCGAACGCGCCTTCAAAACCGGCGCCGGCGGCCTGATCGATATCGAGTTTTCCCTTCAGATCCTCCAACTCGCGCATGGTCATGCGGTTCCGCAAATCCTCACCCCCGACACCCGGCTGGGCTGGACGCAAGCGGGAAGGACGGGAATCGTTCCGGAAAGGACGGCGGAAACCCTCCTCGCCCACCACGAGCACCTCAAGGCGATCGAGTTCGCCCTGCGCCGCGACAGCAACCGCGCCGAGACGCGCATCCCGGCCGATGCGTCCGCCCAAAACGCGCTCGCCGTCTGGCTCGGGGCGCGCGATTGGAGCGGTTTCTGGCAGGAGCATCGCGAGCGCATGAGAGAAACCCGGACGCTGGTGACAGGCGCGCTTGCCGGGGTCGTTGCTTCAACGGCACTTGAAGGTCTCCGATAATCTGCTTTGTTGCCTGCGCCCGGCTTTCAAAACGATCCCCGAACTGGGAACCGCCAGTTCGCGCCACTTTCTGATCCCGCCTGGAACATCGCCCAATGCGCATTCGACACCTTCTCGCGAGCCTCTGCCTGATCTCCCTCTCCGTCGCTTCCTCGCAGGCGATAACCTCGGTGGCGCCCCTCAAGGCGACGCCGTTGATGGCGGAGGAGACGAAGATGGTCGTCTCGCTCCTCGAGACCGTGCACTACCTCAACACGCCGGTGAGCGACGCCACGTTTGTGAAGCTCATCCGCGAATACATGGCCGACCTGGACGAACAGCGGCTCTTCTTCACCGCGCACGACGAAAGTTCGTTTGTCACCACCTACGGCCCGACGCTCGGAAAGGCTCTGCGGCAGGAAGGCCAGCTCGATGTGGCCTTCCGCATCTTCGCCGTCTACCGCGAGCGCGTCGAAGCCCGCGTCGGATGGATCCAGAAGCAGCTCGAGGGCGACTTCGATTTCACCGTCGAGGACGCCTACGTCTTCGATCGCGACGAGCTGCCGTGGCCCTCGACCATCGAGGAAGCCGACACCCTCTGGGGCCAGCGGCTCAAGTTCGAACTCATCCCGGAAATTCTCGCTGGAGACGACACCACCGGGACCAAGGCCGGCGACACACCTGCCGAAGCGAAAGCCGACGCCCCGTCCGACACCTCCGACGAAGCAACCGGGCTGGCCAGGGACGAGAAGATCGCCAAGGCAAAGGAAACCATTTCCAAGCGCTACGAGCGCCTGCGCAAAAATCTCTCCGAACTCGAAGCGCCCGAGGTCCAGGAGGTTTTTCTCTCCACCCTCACCCGGATGTACGATCCGCATTCGACATTCTTCTCGGCCGAAACACTGGAGGATTTCAGCATCTCGATGCGCCTCTCGCTCGTCGGCATCGGCGCCCTCCTCTCGTCCGAGGATGGCAAGTGCGTGATCAAGGAACTGATTCCCGGCGGCCCCGCCATCCTCTCGAAGCAGATCGACGTGAACGACAAGATCGTCGCGGTCACGGAGACGCCCGGCAGCGAGCCGGTGGATGTGATCGGCATGAACCTGCGGAAGATCGTGAACATGATCCGCGGCGAGAAGGGCACGCCGATCACGCTCACCATCGTGCCCTCCGACGCGGCCGGCGGCGCGGTGCAGAAGCAGGTGACGCTCACACGCGATCTCGTCCAGCTCAACGCCAGCCGCGCCAAGGCGACCATCCAGGAGGTCCCCGCGCACGACGGCTCGCTCATGCCGATCGGCGTCATCGACATCCCGTCCTTCTATGGCCCGGTCGATGATCCCGCGCCGGGCGAGGAGCGGTCCTCGAGCGTGACCGAGGACGTCGAGGAACTCCTCGTCAAACTCAAGGCCGCGGGCGTGCGCGGCATCGTCCTCGACCTTCGCCGCAACGGCGGCGGCCTGCTCGGCGAGGCGGTGGACCTCACCGGACTTTTCATCCGCACCGGCCCGGTCGTGCTCGTGCGCAACTCCTACGGGCAGATCGACAACAAGCCCGACACCAATCCGAAGGTCGCCTACGACGGACCGCTCATGGTCTTGACTTCGCGCTACAGCGCCTCGGCCTCGGAGATCGTCGCCGGCGCGCTCCAGAATTACGGCCGCGCCATCATCGTGGGCGACAGCTCCACGCACGGCAAAGGCACCGTCCAGGCCGTGTTGGAAATGAAAACCTTCCTTCCGCGCCAGATCTTCACCACCGGCAAGGCCGGCGCGACGAAGCTCACGGTCCAGAAATTCTACCTCCCGAACGGTTCCTCGACGCAGAACAAGGGCGTCGTTCCCGACATCTCGCTCCCCGCAATCGAGGACTTCCTTCCCATCGGCGAGGCCGACCTGCCGTATTCCCTCCCTTGGGACACCGTCGGAGGCCTCCGCTTCAACGGACGCCAGCTCGACGATTCACTCCGCTCGCACCTCAAGCAATCCACCCAGGTGCGGCTCGAGACGCTCGACGAGTTTCGCTACCTGCAGGAGCGCATCGACTGGATGCGCGAGCGCGAGCAGATGGAGGCCGTTTCGCTCAACCTCGAGGCGCGCCGCGCGCTCAAGAAGCAGGACGAAGCCTTCCGCGAAGCCATGAAGGAAAAAAAGAAAACGCTCGCGGCGCTCAACTACGCGAAGTCCGAGATCCTGCTCGATTCCGTCGCCAATTCCGACAACGACGCGCCCACGATCGAGGAACTCACCGAAAACGCGGAAGAAGGCGACGACATCGTGTTCGACGTGCACCTGCGCGAATCCCTGCGCCTCCTGCGCGACACGGTCGAGATCGCCCCGAACCCGCGCGACTGGACCGACAGCGGAGCCATGTTCGCCGTCGTCTCGAAGCTCCCCGAGCCCGGCATGGCGCAGACGCAAACCCAGGCGCAAAAGAACTGATTCCGGGCCCCGCCCCAAAGCCACAATTCTGTCTCGTACGTTACAGAAATCTGGCCCGCCGTGGCTGTGGCTTCAGGGGAAGCGGGCGGAGACGAAGCGGTCGCGACCGCTCCAATCCTGGTGCGAGCGCGCGTCTTCGAGGCCGGCGGCGGCGAGCGCTTCGAGCAGGCGCGGGTGCTGGTCGATGCCGGTTTCCAGAAAAAGCATGCCGCCGGGCCGCAATCGCCCGGGCGCGGCGGCGATGATGGCGAAGAGATCCGCGCAACCTTCGTCGTCGGCGACCAGGGCCTGTCGCGGCTCGTGGTCGCGCACCTCGGGCTCGGCGGTCGCCCATTCCTCTTCGGTCAGGTAGGGCGGATTGGAAACGACGACATCGAAGCGCGCGGAGGCATCGCAACCCGAGAACCAGTTCGAATGGCGAAACTCGACGCGATCGGCGAGGCCGGCGGCTTCGGCGTTCGATCGCGCCAGATCGAGCGCGTCGCCGCTCGCGTCGAGAGCGAGCACGGCGGCCCCGGGAAACAACTGCGCGAGCGCGAGCGCAAGGGCGCCGCTCCCCGTGCCGAGATCGACGACGTGTAGTGGCGGCGTGGATACAGAGTCCCTGATCAACTCGACCAGTTGCTCCGTTTCCGGGCGCGGGACGAGCGCGCGCCTGTCCACGCGCAAAGTGAGGTCGCCAAACGCCGCCGTGCCGAGCACGTAGGCGAGCGGCTCGCGCTGCCCGCGCCGGCGGACCAGCGGCCGGATGGCCTCGAGTTGCGCATCGTGAAGCGGCCGCTCGAACTGGAGGTAGAGTTGCATGCGGCCGAGCCCGAGCGCATGCGCGATGACCAGCTCCGCGTTGAGCCGCGCGCTCTCGATCCCGCGCTTCTCGAAATAGTCGGTCGTTCGCTTGATGACCTCGAGCAGGGTCAGCATGGGCTGAATGGCGGATGCAGGAGCGGCTTCATTAGAAAACCGCGCGCGTGGAGAGGGCGCGCATGCGCTCCTCCTGGGCGGCAAGGTGGAGCGCTTCGATCACCTCGCCGAAATCGCCTTCCATGACCTGCGGAAGGTTGTGCGCGGTCAGGCCGATGCGGTGATCGGTGAGGCGGCTTTGCGGAAAGTTGTAGGTGCGGATGCGCTCGCTGCGATCGCCCGTGCCGATCTGGCTGCGGCGGTTTTGCGCATACTTCGCGCGCTCCTCCTCGATGCGCGCCTGCAACAGGCGCGAGCGCAGCACCGTCATCGCCTGGACGCGGTTTTTCTGCTGCGAGCGCTGCTCGGCGCACGTCACGATCAGGCTCGTCGGCTTGTGGATGATCTGCACGGCCGAATCCGTCGTGTTCACGCCCTGCCCGCCCGGGCCGGAGGCGCGGGTGACGGTGATCTCGAGATCGGCCGGGTTGATGTCCACGTCCACCTCCTCGGCCTCGGGCAACACGGCGACGGTCACGGTCGAGGTGTGGATGCGGCCGTTCGCCTCCGTCTCGGGCACGCGCTGGACGCGATGGACGCCACTCTCGAACTTCAGCTCGCGATAAACGTTTTCGCCTTTGATCGAGAAGACGACCTCCTTGAAGCCGCCGCGCTCGGAGAGGCTCAAGTGGAGGGTCTCCACGCGCCAGCCGCGGGTCTCGCAATAGCGGACGTAGGCGCGAAAGAGTTCCGCCGCGAACAGGCCCGCCTCGTCGCCACCGGCGCCGGCGCGGATCTCCACGATCGTGTTGCGGGAATCGCCGGGCTCGGGCGGCAGCATGGCCCGGAGCACGGCGGTCTCGAGCGCGTCGCGTTTCTCGCGCAACGCCGGCAGCTCCACCGCGGCGAGTTCGCGCAGCGCGACATCGTCGTTCGCGGGCGACGCGAGTTCCTCGTGTTCGGCCAGCTCGCGTTCGGCGCGCTCGAGCGCGGCGGCGCCGTCGATCACCTCGCGCAGGCGCTGCTGTTCGCGGGTGAGTTCGGCCGCGCGCCGGGCGTTGGCGAAGAACGAGGGATCCGCCATCGCGGCGTCGATCTCCTCGAGCCGGCTTTGAAAACGGGTGAGTTCAGGAAGTCTGGGCATGGAAACAGTGAAGGCGAAGACGTGACGGGCGGGGCGCGATTTGCGCGTTGCTTCAACTCTCGAGGGCCGGCATCCTCCCACGCTTCCAGCCGGCCCGGCGGGCCGCGCGAAGCGTCGCTACAGATACGTGTCAGCCATGGCCACGGTGCTATTCACTCAGAACATCATCTCCTGTATCTGGGATTTTGACAAGACTCTCATCCCGGGATACATGCAGGCGCCGCTCTTCCGGCGCTACGGCATCGACGAGGCCACGTTCTGGCTCGAGGTCAACAGCCTCGCCGAGCGGTATCGACAACGTGGATACTCGGTCTCCGGAGAGAGCGCTTATCTCAACCACATCCTCACCTGCGTGCGCACGGGCCGGATGGAGGGGTTGAACAACCGGATCCTGCGCGAGTGCGGCCGCGAGATCGAATTCTACCCCGGGCTGCCGGACTTTTTCGCGTCGTTGCGCGAGTTCGTGCGCTCGCGTCCGGACTACGTGAAACACGACATCACGCTGGAGCATTACATCGTTTCCACCGGGATCGCCGAGATGGTGCGCGGCAGCGCGATCGCCCCGCACGTCGATGGCATCTGGGGCTGCGAGTTCATCGAGAACCCGCTTCCGCCGGGGTTTCTCACGCAACCGGAGTTCTCGATCGAGGACGTGATGGAGATCAGCCAGATCGGCTCGATCATCGACAACACGATCAAGACCCGGGCGATCTTCGAGATCAACAAGGGCACGAACAAGAACGCGGCCATCGACGTGAACGCGCAGATCAGGCCCGAGGATCGCCGCATTCCCTTTCAGAACATGATCTACACCGCGGACGGCCCGAGCGACGTGCCGTGCTTCTCCGTGGTCAAGGGCAACGGCGGGCGCACCTACGCGGTTTACAACCCGGAGCGCGCGGACGAGTTTGCGCAGAACGACCGGCTCCGGCAGGTCGGGCGGATCGATCACTATGGCCCGGCCGACTTCATGGACGGCAGCTCGACCACGCGCTGGTTGAAACTGCACATCCAGGCCATGTGCGACCGCATCGTGGCCGATCGCGAAGCGGCCGTGGCGCAGCGCGTGTCGCGTCCGCCGCGGCATCTCACGGCGCGGCCGGAAGGGAAGAAGCCTCCGAAGCCGGGTGTGCAGGAATCGTTTCTCTGAAAACGGGAGATCGGCGGGTGGCGCGCGCGTCCCGGCCCTCCCGCGCCAGGCTGCAGTTCAGAGCCTCCCGCCGCTCGCCCCGGACGCGCGAACCCGGCGAAACGATCCTCGCGAAACGAAGGATGCTTGTTGATCGCGCGGATGAAACCTGCACGGTCAGCTTCTTTGTCTGTTCGCGCTTGCGCCGTTCGCTCGCGCGCTCCGTGAACTTCAACTCCGCCGGCGAGAGCTTTTCTCTTGAATCGTGCCGGACATTCTTTTTCCAGAAAACTCACCCCCTAGCTCAACGCCGATGGTCGAAGTCAAAAAGCTGGTCAAACACTACGGACAAATTCGCGCGGTCGATGGCGTCACGTTCACCGTCAAGCGCGGCGACATCCTCGGGTTTCTCGGGCCCAACGGCGCCGGCAAATCGACGACCATGAAGATGCTCACGGGCTACATCACGCCGACCTCGGGCACCGCGGTGGTGGATGGATTCGATGTGCACGCCTCGCCACTCGAGGTCAGGCGGCGGATCGGCTACCTGCCCGAAAGCTCGCCCTCCTACCATGAGATGACGGTCTGGGAGTTTCTCGGCTTCATCGCGGAGGTGCGTGGCTATTCCGCGAAGGAGGCGCGCGCGAAACGCGTCGAGGAAGTGCTCCGGCTTTGCCAGCTCGGGGACGTGCGCCACCAGGTGATCGAGACGCTCTCGAAAGGCTACAAGCAACGGGTCGGCTTCGCCCAGGCCGTGATCCACGATCCGCCCGTGCTCGTGCTCGATGAGCCGACCGACGGTCTCGACCCGAACCAGAAGCACGAGGTCCGCCGCATCATCGCCGGCATGGCGCAGAAGAAGGCCATCATCCTCTCCACCCACATCCTCGAGGAGGTCGATGCCATCTGCAATCGCGTCATCATCATCGCGCGCGGCCGCGTGCTGGTGGACGAGACGCCCGACAAACTGCGCGCGCGCGGCGACACGGGCCGGCTCGACGACGTCTTCCGCAAGCTCACCCGCTGAACGCCTCGCATCCGCATGCAATCCGCCATCTTCGTCTTCAAGCGCGAGTTTCTCGGCTACTTCCGCTCGCCCGTCGCCTACGTCGTGCTCGCCGGTTTCCACCTCCTCGCGACGTTTCTCACCTTCTTCTTCAGCCGCATGTTGCAGGGCAACGAGGCCTCGCTCACCGCGCTCTTTCAATGGATGCCGTGGATGTTCGTCGTGCTCGTGCCCGCGGCCGCGATGCGGCTCTGGGCCGAGGAGAAACGCGCCGGCACGATCGAGCTGATGTTCACGCTTCCGATTACGACGGGCTCGGCCGTCTTCGGGAAGTTTCTCGCCGCATGGGCGTTCATCGCGATCGCGATCCTGCTCACGCTGCCGTTCGCGTTCACCGTCGGCTACCTCGGCGATCCGGACTGGGGCGTGATCATCGCCAGCTACATCGGATCGATCCTCATGGCGGCGAGCTACGTCGGCATCTGCTCGCTCGCCTCGGCGCTCACGCGCAACCAGGTGATCGCGTTCATCATCGGGCTGCTCGTCTGCCTGTTTCTGACCGCGATGGGATTGAGCGTGGCCGGCAACCTTCTCAGCTCGTTCCTTCCGTTCTGGGTCGTCGACGCCATTTCCAATTTCTCGTTCTACACGCACTTCGAATCGATGACGCGCGGGCTCATCGATCTTCGCTCGGTCGTGTTCTTCGTCTCGCTCGCCGTGATCACGCTGCTCGCCAACGTGATCGTGCTCGAGCACTGAGCCTCCCCGCCCTTTTGCCATGAAACTCGGCGCCAAGACCGCAGCCCTTCTCCTGCTGTTTGTCATTCTCGTTCTGGTCAACTTCCTCGCGTCGCAATTCTCCGCGCGCGCCGACCTCACGCAGGACAACATCTACACGCTCTCGAAAGGAAGCCGCTCGCTGCTCTCGAAAATCGAGGAGCCGATGACGCTCCAGTTCTACTTCAGCCGCAGCCTCGAGAACCTTCCGATCCGCTTCAAAAACTACGCCACGCGCGTGGAGGAGATGCTCCGCCAATACGTGTCCGCCTCGGGCGGAAGGATCACGCTGAAGGTGATCGATCCCCAGCCCGACACGGACGAGGAGACGGAGGCCCGCCGGGTCGGCATCACGCCGCAGCAGCTCCCGACCGGCGAGGCGCTCTACTTCGGCCTCGTCGTCACCCAGGCCGATCAGGAGACGAACATCGCCTTCTTCAGCCCGAACCGGGAGCCGTTTCTCGAGTACGACGTGTCGCAACTGATCTACGCCGTGCAGCAGTTCGACAAACCGCGCCTCGGCCTCCTCAGCGGCCTGCCCCTGCGCAGCGAGATGCCGATGGGCATGATGCCCGGCCAGCAGCCGCAGCCCGACCAGCTCATCATCCAGCAATGGGAGACGACCTTCGAGATCGCCGAGGTGGACGCGGCGGCGGAAACACTGCCGGACAATCTCGACGTCCTCGCCGTCATCCATCCGCAGACCGTCGGCGAGCAAATGCTCTTCGCGATCGATCAGTTCCTGCTCTCCGGCAAGCCCGTCATCGTCGCGGTCGATCCCTCGTCCTACTACTTCAAGGGCCAGCAGCGGCAAAACCAGATGATGATGATGGGCCAGCCACCGCAGGGCGTGACGAGCGACCTGCCGCGCCTCTTCAGCGCCTGGGGCATCAACTACACCTCCAGCGAAGTCGTGGGTGATCCAAACCTCGCCACCTCGGTGCAGACCGGCGCGGGCATTTCCAGTTTCCCCGTCTGGCTCAGCCTGACCAAGGAGCGTTTCTCGGCCGACACGCTGCCGACCAGTTCGCTCAACACCATGCTCATGATCGAGCCCGGCGCCATCGATGTGGCCGGCGATCGTGGCTACGAGATCACGCCGCTCGTGCAAACGACGCCACGCGCCGGCACGGTCGCCGGCATGCTCCTGAGCTTCACCCCGCCCAACGAAATCGCGCGCCAGATCCAGGACGGCGGCGTCGCCAGGAACCTCGCCGTGCTCGTGCGCGGGACATTCAAAAGCGCGTTTCCCGACGGCGCGCCGAAAGCATCCGCATCGGACGATCACGACCACGAAGGAGAAACCGACGAAGCGCACGCGGCGCACGCCGGGGAGCCGGCGACAGCGGAGGACCAAACACCCGCGCTCGCCGAATCGTCCAAACCCGGGACGCTCGTCGTCGTGGGCGACACCGACTGGCTGCTCGACCAGTTCAGCGTGCGCCGGATGAACTTCCTCGGCATGCAGGCGGTCGAGCCGCTCAACGACAATCTCGCCTTCGCCAGCAACCTCGCCGATTACCTCGGCGGCAGCGAGGATCTCATCTCGATCCGCGGCAAAGGCTCCGCGCAACGGCCCTTCGAGGTCATCCGCGGGATGGAACTCGCCGCCCAGGAACGCTACCAGGCCGAGTTGCAGGGCCTCGAGGATCGCCGCAACGAGATCCAGCAGGAGATCCAGAAGCTCCAGAGCCAGCAAACCGAAGGCCGCACCCTCATCGCCTCCCCCGAAGTGAGCGACGCGCTCGAGCGCTACCGCGTGCAGGAGGCGGAGTTGCGCACCAGCATCCGCAAGATCCGCCTGTCGTTGCGCGAAGGCATCGAGCGCCTCCAGAACGGCCTTACCGTCATGAATCTCCTCTTCGTCCCGCTCGTCATCGTCATCGTCGGATGCGTCTTCCTCATCGGGCGCAACCGCCGCCAGAAATCCTCTTCCGCCAAATGAAACTGAAGACCCTGTCCATCGTCGCCGCCGTCCTTGCGGTCGCCTCGATCGCCGCCTGGCTCTTCAATCAGCGCGACACCGGCGCCTCCGCCGATCCGCGAGTTGGAGAACCGCTCCTGACCGCCGGCGTCGTCGCGAAGATCGCCGCCGTGCATTTCAAGACCGACAACAAGGAAATCACGCTCACCAACACCGATCCCGCCGGCTCGGCCTGGGTGGTGAAGGAATACCACGACATGCCGGTGGACTTCCCCAAGCTCACCCGCCTCATCGCCGACTTGCGCGAGGCGAAGGTGATCCGCTTCGTCTCCGCCAATCCCGAGCGCCTCGAGCGCATGGAGTTTGGGGATGCGGAGATCGACCTGCGCGACAAGGAAGGCGCCACGATCTGGGAGGCCGACCTCGGCAAAACACCTTCAGGCGGCGGCCGCTTCATCAAGTTCGCCGCGGAATCCCGCGCCTATCTCACGGGCATGAGCGCCTGGCTCGACTCGACCGCAAAGAACTGGGTCAACGCCACCCTCATTCCCGTGAAGCCAGAGGACGTCACCGCCCTCGAAATCGTGTTTCCCGAAGGCGAGCCGCTGAAGATGACGCGCGACAGCAGCTCGTCTTCCTGGAAGGTGGAAGGCCTTGCCGAGGGCGAGCAGTTGAAGGAATCCCCCGTCTCCTCGCTGCTCTCGTCGCTGACCAACCTGCGCTTCACCGAGACGACGGAAAAGGATGCGCCGGAAGCCGTCGCCGCGCGCGAACACTCCCGCACGCTCAAGCTCACGACGAAGGACGCGCGGACCTACACCATCGTCATGGGCCGCCAGCCGGCTCCCCCCGCGCCGCCCCCGCCGCCGCCGCCCGCCGAGGGCGAAACCGCCCCACCCGCCCCGCCCGAACCCAAGGCCGGGCCGGTCTATGCTTTCATCACTTCGTCCCTCAGCGCCGATCCGATCAATGCGATGATGGACAAGCGCGCGTTTCAGGTCAGCGAGTGGTCGTTCACGGGACTGCCCGCAGATCGCGAGGCCTTGATCGAAAAGGAGCCGCCGCCCGAAGCGCCGCCGGCAACAGACGCGCAGCCTTCAGCGCCCGAAGCCGGGGATTCCTCCGAAGAAGCGAACAACGCCCCATCGGCCCCCGCGCCGACTTCGTTTCCCGACGCCACCGCCGAGGCGGCCTACATCGCGCAGGCGTTCGCCGACTACAAAACCCTTTCGGACGGCATCCGTTACAAAGTCCTCCGCGAAGGCGCCGGCGAAAAGCCGAGCGCGGGCGCGCGCGTCCAGGCGCACTACGCCGGACGCCTGCTCGACGGCACGGAATTCGACAGCTCCTACAAGATCAACCAGCCCTTCAGCTTCGTCCTCGGCCAGGGCCAGGTGATCCAAGGCTGGGACAAAGCGCTCCTCGACATGAAAACAGGCGAGAAGCGCACCGTCGTCATTCCATACAAGCTCGGCTATGGCGAGCGCGGCGCCGGCGGTGACATCCCCCCGCGCGCGACGCTGGTCTTCGACATCGAGCTGGTCTCCGTGTCCCCGTAGCCCGCTCCGGAAGGGAGCGGGATCCTGTAGGAGCGGCTTCAGCCGCGATGCGTTCGCGATTTGCTGCGGCTCAATCGCGGCTGAAGCCGCTCCTACATCGATCACTGAACGGTCGTCGCCGTCCAGAGTGACACAGCGATGCGGCGGCGCCCTCCTGACACCTGTCTCCTGCCCCCTGTCTCCTGATTCAAATGATCATCCCGGCGGCCACCGTATTGTTGGTGAACTCGTCGACGAGGATGACGCTGCCGGTGTTGCGGTTGCGGCGGTAGGAGTCGTGGAAGATCGGGACGGTGGTGCGGATCTGCGCGCGCGCAATGTCGTTCATGCCGACCTCGACATCGTCCTCGACCTTGCGCAGCGAGTTGATGTCGACCTTGTAGCGCACGGTCTTGACCAGGCATCGCGCCTCGCGCGTGGTGTGCCGCAGCACGTAGCGCGCGTTGGGCCGGAGCTTCTGCCCGGAGAACCAGCAGAGCATGACCTCGAGATCCTGCGAGACGGCCGGCGAGTTGTTCGGCTTGGCCAGCATGTCGCCGCGGCTCACGTCGATCTCGTCCTCGAGCGTGATCGCGACCGACATCGGCGCGAAGGCCTCGGCGATCTCGCCGTCGAATGTATGTATTTTCTTGATGCGCGAGGTGAAGCCCGACGGCAGCGCCACGACCTCGTCGCCCGGCTTGAAGACGCCGCCCGCGATGCGCCCGGCAAAACCGCGGAAGTCGTGATGCTCGGCCAGATGCGGGCGGATGACCGACTGGACCGGGAAGCGCGCGTCGACATGGTTGGAGTCGCTCCCGATATATACTGTCTCCAACGTATAGAGCAGCGCGGCGCCGTCGTACCAGGGCATCTTCCCGGATTTCTCGACGACATTGTCGCCGAGCAGCGCGCTGATGGGGATGAACTTGATGTCCGCCACCTCGAGCCGGGAGGCAAACTCGCTGAAGTCGCGCACGATGGTGTTGAAAACCTCCTGGCCGTATTCGACGAGGTCCATCTTGTTCACGCACACGACGAGGTGCTGGATGCGCAAGAGCGAGGCGATGAAGGCGTGCCGGCGCGTCTGCTCGATCACGCCCTTGCGCGCGTCGATCAGGATGATGGCGAGATTGGCGGTGGAGGCGCCCGTCACCATGTTGCGCGTGTATTGGATGTGGCCGGGCGTGTCGGCGATGATGAACTTGCGCCGCGGCGTGGCGAAGTAGCGATAGGCGACATCGATCGTGATGCCCTGCTCGCGCTCGGCGCGGAGGCCATCGGTGAGCAGCGCGAGATCGACATAGCCGGCATTGCGCTGCTCGCTCACGCGTTCGACGGCCTCGAGTTGATCCTCGAAGATCGCCTTGGAATCGAAGAGCAAACGCCCGATGAGCGTGCTCTTGCCATCGTCAACACTGCCAGCGGTGGTAAATCGGAGAAGGTCCATTTCAGGAATCAGGTGTCAGGCGACAGGAGTCAGTGGTCGGATTTAATCAGGAATGGGCGCGGGTTCTGGATCATCGTGCCGAGCATTCGGCCGATCTCGCGGCTGAGAGCGACAAGTTTCGCGTGAACTTCGGCCGAGATATACCCGCAGTCGCAGGCGAAATCCAGAGAGCTGTCGGTTTCGTTGTTTTCGCCATCGCAATCAGTGAGCTTGCTCACGAAGTGCGGTTCGTAGCGCCGCTTGGACCAGGCTTCACGAAGGTTCAGGCACACGGAGCGGGAGGAGCGCCGTATCTGGCTGGTGAGCGCGTAACGCTCCGAGTCGGGAAACGCATTGCTCGCGCGAAAGATCTCCATGCCGAGCTGATATGCCTTTTGATATACAATGAGATCTTTCGCTGTCCGAGCTGGCGCCATGCGCGAGCGGAAGGCGGTCGAATCGACGTTCTGCTCCATTTCTGACACCTGTTCCCCGTCTCCTGTCCCCTGTATTTCCGAGCCGTCTCAGCGGCTCAGAAATACCCTGCCTTCTTGCGGTCTTCCATCGAGGTTTCGGAGCGCTTGTCGTCGGAGCGGGCGCCGCGCTCGGTCTTTCGCGCGGCGGCGACTTCGGCGATGATCTCGTCCAGGGTCGAGGCCGGGGATTCGATCGCGCCGGTGCAGGTCATGTCGCCCACGGTGCGAAAGCGCACGACGCGCTTTTCCAGTTTCTCGTTCGGGAGCAGCGGCACGAAGGCGGAGGCGGCGAGGAGCTGGCCGTTGCGCGCGAGGATCTCCCGCTCGTGCGCGAAATAGATCGACGGGATGTCGAGCTTCTCGCGCTGGATGTATTGCCAGACGTCCATCTCCGTCCAGTTGCTCAAAGGGAAGACGCGGAAGTGCTCGCCCTGGGCCTTGCGGCCGTTGAAGAGGTTCCACAATTCCGGGCGCTGGTTCTTCGGATCCCACTGGCCGAATTCGTCGCGGTGCGAGAAGAAGCGCTCCTTGGCGCGCGCCTTTTCCTCGTCGCGCCGCGCGCCGCCGATGGCCGCGTCGAATTGAAACTCGGCCAGCGCGTCGAGCAGCGTGATGATCTGGAGGGCGTTGCGGCTGGCGTTCGGGCCCTTCTCCTCCACGGCGCGGCCCTGGTCGATCGAGTCCTGCACAAGGCGCACGACCAGCTTCGCGCCGACCTGCTCGACGAGGCGGTCGCGAAACTCCAGCGCTTCCGGGAAATTGTGCCCGGTGTCGACGTGCAGGAGCGTGAAAGGAATGCGCGCCGGATGAAATGCCTTCTGCGCGAGCCGCACGAGCACGAGCGAATCCTTGCCGCCGGAAAACAGCAGCGTGGACTTCTCGAATTGCGCGGCCACTTCGCGCATCACGAAGATGGATTCGGCCTCGAGTTGATCGAGATGGCTGAGGTTGTAGTAACTCATGTGGAAATGGGTCCGGATGCCGGGGCGCCGGGGGAGACGCGACGGAGGACGAATTGATGGAGCCGTTCGAGGCTCTCCGCGGGCGTTTCCTGTTCGGTGTGGAGAACCAGGCCGGCGCGCGCCGGCGGCTCGAAAGCGGAATCGCGGCCGGTAAATGACGCCACCGCGCCCTCCTTCGCCCGCGCGTAAAGTCCCTTCGGGTCGCGCCTCGCGCAGGCGTCGAACGACGCCTCGACATAAACCTCCAGCAGGTCGTCCGGCCCGATGATGCCGCGCGCCAGCTCGCGCAAGGCCGCGCGCGGGGTGATGAACGCGTTGATCACGATCATCCCCGACTGGACGAACAGCTTCGAAACCTCGGCGACCCGGCGGATGTTTTCCTGGCGGTCGTCATCGGAAAATCCGAGGCCGCGATTCAGACCGGCGCGGACATTGTCTCCGTCCAGCACGAAACTGCGAAAACCTTCCGCGGCGAGCCGGCGGTCGAGCGCGTTCGCGAGCGTCGTTTTCCCGGATCCGGACAAACCGCACATCCAGACCACGACCGAACGCTGGGCCATCGCCGTCTCGCGTTCCGCGCGGCCACGCAGGAGGTGGCCGGTCGGGAAGAGATTGTCGGAAGTGGAAGACATGCCGGTAAAAGAGACAGTTGGAAGCACTTCAAAACGAGGACGCAAGAATACTTTATTAGTTTACTAAACAACCTCAGTATGGCTTCGACTCATCCGCGGGCCGATAGCGCTCGTCCGCCGGGATCCCGAGTTTGTTCTCCAGTTCCGCGATACGGTCGAGCACCACCTCGGCCATCGCATGGGGATTGCGCGCATCCAGCGTCGCGTGCAAGGCCTTCAGCCACTCCAGCGCCTCACGGTCTTTGCCCTGCCGTTTGAGAAGTTCCGCATAAATCCGGGCGGCATAGGGCGGCGCGCCAGGCAAAAGCGCGGCGTCGCGGTATAGCTCCGCCGCCCGCGCGACATCGTCGAGCCGCCGCAGGTGGATGTTCGCCATTTCCAGGGTGAGAAACGGGTTCCGCGGATGCTGCTTCAACGCCGTCTCGAGATAGCCCAGGGCGACGCCGGCCTGCTCGCGATCGACGCGCTCCCGCCACCCGGACGCCGGCGCCGCGCCATGCCGCGCGAGTTCGTCTTCGGCCCGCCAGACGGGCATGTCGTAGGCGATCATGCGCGCGCCGTTGATCCAGAAATACAGCGGGCGCGGATCCACCGCGGTCGTCAGGCGGATCAGGTTCAGCGATCGAGCCAGATCGCGTTGCTCCCAGGCGGAGTTGTTGGCCAGCCACAAAAAGTCCGCGATGATCGACCGAAACCCGCCGAGCAGCGCGAGGGTGAGCCCGTGCCCGAGCCCGCCCTCGACCGCCGAAAGCTCGAGCGCGGGTTGCCGCGCGCGGATGCGCTCCCACAGCGGACCGGTCGCGAGATGGCCCGCCACGCCGGTCGCGCCGAGGATGGCCAGAACCAGCGCCAGGGTGACTGCGCGGCTAGAGTTCACGCTTGCTGAAACTGAAAACCGCGAGGGCGAGCACGACGGCGGCGTAGCCGACACCGTAGGCGGCCGCGAGGGCGGCCTCGCCCAACGGCAGGGTGGATTCGATGCCCGCTCCCCCGCCGAGGTCGAACAACTGGAAATTCGGAAACACGATCGCCAGCGCCCCGCCGGCCACGCGCGCCACGATCGATCCCGAGCGCTCCCACGCGTCCAACGCGAGCGGTTGCAGATGACAGATGATCAGCGCCACGAAACCACTGATCACGGTAAAGAGATTCGTGCGCGCGTAGCTCGCGATCAAGAGCGTGAACGCCGCCAGCAGCGCGAACTTGACGCCCTGCAAACCCGCCAGCAGCGCCACGCTCGAATAGGACACGAGGCCCGCAACCGGCGCCGCCTGTTCGGAGACGGTGGCGAGCAGGGCTCGCTCCCTCCACCACAACACCGCGCAAATCATCGCCCCGACGACGAGCACGTAGAGCGCGAGAATCGCCACGACGCCGAGGAATTTCCCCACCACAAACTCCCCGCGCCGGACCGGCTTCGCCAGGATGGTCGTGACCGTGCGCGACTCGATCTCGCCGAAAAAAAGCTGCGACGTGCCCACGATCGCGAGGACCGAGCCGAACAGCGTCAGCCCGCCGAATCCGAAGTCGGCCACGAACTTCAGTTCGGAGGCGCCGAAATTGAACTCGCGAAAAAACAGCGCGCTCGCCACCACCCCGACTCCGAGGAGCAGGAGAACGCTGAAGAAACGCTGCCTCACGGCCTCCGTCCACGTGACGGCCGCCAGCGCGCCGATGCGATCGAGGGATTTGCCGGACGCGTTGTTCATCGGGCGCAATAGGAAGCGCTGGGCGTATTAAAGGCGGCCGGGAAGGGCCCGCGTGCGATTCGGGCTCTCCTGCGAGCAGCGCGCAAACGCGACTGAAAGCGGCGATGAACCGCCGCATTCCACATGGCGGCGCCTCTTCTGGAGCGCGGCGGTTCATCGCCGCTTTTGCGCTCGTTCGACCAACCCACTCGCCTGCTCGCGTCCCAAGCGGCTGAGCCCGGCCCCCCCTCGCTTTCAATTGCTCCCTTGTTCATCACGATTCGCTTTTCGGGTCGCGCGCCGCCGGGCCGGTGGCGGAACCCACGCGTTCCAGGAAAACGCGATCGAGGTTCGTCCCCGGTTTCTCGATCCGCAGCAGGCGCGCGCCACGTTGGTCGAGCCAGGCGCGAAGCTCATCCAGTTCGTGAGGCGGAAGGTTTTCGACGACGAGCGCGTCCACATTCGAATTGCCATCCAGCCCCGCGACCGCGCTCTCGAAGATCAGCCGCCCGCGGTGCAGGATGGCGACGCGATCGCAAATGCCCTCGACCTGCGCGAGCAGGTGGGACGAAAGCAGGATCGTCTTCCCCGCGGCGCGCAATTTCTGGATCAGGCTGGCGATCTCCGCCGTGCCGAGCGGATCGACGCCGGCGGTCGGCTCATCGAGAATCAACAAACGCGGATCGTGGACGAGGGCCTGCGCCAGCCCGATGCGTTGCAACATGCCTTTCGAATACGTGCCCACGCGCCGGTCGGCCGCATCGTCCAGCCCGACCCAGGCGATCACTTCCGCGACCCGATCGCGCCGGCGCCGCCCCGGCACTCCGCTCAGCCGGGCGTGCAGGCCGACCAGCTCCCGACCGGTGAGAAACCGATGGTAGTCGGGCGCCTCGGGAAGGTAGCCGACCCCGGCGCGCGTGCCCATCTTCGCGGGTTCGGCTCCAAACACCTCGCATCTTCCCGCCGATGGCGGAAGCAGGCCGAGAAGGATCTTGATCGTCGTGCTCTTGCCGGAGCCGTTCGGTCCCAGGAGCCCGTAAATCTGGCCAGGGGCGACCTCGATCGAAAGCTCGTCGACCGCCCGCAGTTTCACCCCGCGCAGCAGGACGGGGAACTCCTTGACCAAGCCCGCGATGCGGATGGCGGGAACTGTCGGCGCCCCCGTCATTGAATCGTGAAGCCCTGATGGACGCGCGGCCCGGAGTGGTCGGCGCGCTCCACCTTTCGGATGTAGCCGGACATGCGATCGGAGATCTCCGCGACGAACGAGTCGATCTCCCGCGGGCCGCCCTCGGTCTCCAGCAGCACGCGCCCGTCGGGAAGGTTCTTCACGAAGCCCGTCACCTCGAATTCCCGGGCGACCTGCATCACCGTGTAGCGAAACCCCACCCCTTGCACGCGGCCGGCGAAATGAACAATCGAACGAGTGATTGACTGGCTGGTCATGGTTGTGAGTTCATTTGCCCTTCCGATGGCGGGAGCCGCTGCCTCGCAGAATTAAAAGTCGCTCCAGCAGAAACACATGGGAGCCCGCCATGGCAACCAAATCCACCGGCGCAAAGCATCGCGAGGAGCCGAATCAACGGTTCGACGAGGCGGCCGGAATTTTCATTTGAGTTTTACTGGAGCCTGGGGCAGCGTCCCCAAGGCCTCTGGAGTGGCCTGCTTACTTCCCAATGAACGACAACGAATTCGAAGGACTTCCGGACAACGATTGGGACGAGACATCATGGGATTTTGCCTGGTCGGAGTTTGACTGGGAAAGGCACCTGCGCGGGCAGGACAGGATCGTGCAAACGTATCTCTCCCACTACGACAAACTTACGGAACGCGCCGATCGGATCGACGAGGTGGCCCATCTCATGGGCTGGGATCAGGATGAATGGACGAGCGATGACTCCGAGTCGGCGACCTCGACCCCGGAAAGCAGTTTTTCCGCGACACTCCCAGGCAGCGAGGCCTCGCGCGACGATGCCGGCAAGTCGATGGATCCCTACACCATCCACAAGCACCCGGTTTACGTCTCGACCCGCGCGCTTTTCCAGTGGCTTCAGCGCTCGTGGGAGTTCGTTGCTCCCGCTTGTGGCGCCCGGATGCCGGTCCGCGTCGCGGTGGCTTTTTCGAGCGCGCTTGGCCGCGCCGAACACAATTCGCTCATTGCCACTCAAGCCCTCGACATAGGCGACTTTTCTCTCGCCGTCTGCGAGGTCAAAAGAGCGATGGTCGATCTGAACGCCGCCCTCCGCCAGCTTCTCGGCCTCGACGACTCCCTGCACCCGGCCTTCGCCCAGTTTCGTCATCAGGCGATGATCCGGCTCTTTGATATTCGCGAAATCTGGCTGCGCGTCATGCGCGACTGTCGCGAAGAGCTGGACCGCCGCGTCAGCGAAGGCGGCGAGAACTGACCCCAAAGCGCCCGCGGATTCCCGTTCGGCCGCGGGCGCGCGTTTCCCGCCGCAACGTCGCGCGATCTCCCGCGCCAGAGCGAGGAAGGGCCGTTCCTGCCCTGCCATCGCTGAGCCAACGCGCACACAAATCCCATGTCGTCGTTCCAACAATCCGTCTCGAAGTGGTGTTTTCCCCAGATTCCGCTGCCTGATTTCGCCCGCGACGTCGCCGGCATGGGCCTTGCCTCGATCGAGCTGCTCGATCCCGCCGACTGGCCCGTGCCGCGCGAGCACGGGTTGATCTGCGCGCTCTCCAACGCCCCGGCGCCGGCCACGCTCGAGGCCGGTATCAACCATCTGGATACGCACGCCGCGCTCCTCCCCGCCTACAGAAAGCGCATCCTCGAATGCGCCGCCGCCGGCGTGCCCAACCTGATTTGTTTCTCCGGCAATCGCCGCGGTTTGTCCGACGAGGCGGGGCTGGAAAACTGCGCCGTGTTTCTCCGCCAGATCACCGGCGACGCCGAGCGCGCGGGCGTGACGCTCTGCATGGAACTGCTCAACAGCAAGGTGGACCATCCGGATTATCAGTGCGACCACACCGCCTGGGGCGTCGAGCTTTGCCGGCGCGTGGGATCCGAGCGGCTGAAGCTGCTCTACGATATTTATCACATGCAGATCATGGAGGGCGACGTCGTCCGCGCGATCGAAACCTTTCATCCTTATATCGCCCACTACCACACGGCGGGAAATCCGGGGCGGCACGAGATCGACGACTCGCAGGAGCTCAATTACCGCGCCGTCATGCGCGCCATCCACGCCACCGGCTTCGACGGCTTCGTGGGCCATGAGTTCATTCCGAAAGGCGACCCCATGCAGTCGCTGCGCGAGGCGGTCGCGATCTGCGACGTCCAGGATCCTTGAGCCGCCAGGCTCGGCGCAAACCGATCAAGTTCTGAAGCCGCCTTGTTTTCCGCCGCCGCGTGCAACGCGGGCATGGCCGGCTGCGTCATCCCTGATGCCGCGAACAACCGCGTCGAAAAACAGGTCCCGCCTCTTGCGGACACCCCCTTTCCTCGAAACCTCAACTCATGGGTCTCTGCCGCTCGGAGCGCCGCCGCTGGACTCCCGCACGATGCGCGAAAATCATCGTGACGGGCGTGTTGTTTTTCGGCGCCACGCTGCCGTCGCCAGCCGCCCCGATGGATGAGGCGTGGAACCGTCTGCGGTCGGGCGAATACCAGCTTGCCCTCGCCCTCGCGCTCGGAGGTCGGGCGGAGAATCCGACCTACGAGGACTGGCATCGGATCGAGGTCGAATCCCTGCTCGCGCTCGGCCGCTATTCCGAGGCGCACACCGCGCTTTTGAACGCGCTCGACTCCACCCGCCTCAGCATCCGCCTGCGCCTCCTCGGCCTGGAAACCGCCCGGCTCGCGGGGCGCTCGGAAGATCTCGAGATGCGGCTCGCGGAATTGCGCACGCTCGTGGTCACGCAGGCGCGCTTCGTGCGCAACCTCGACGGGCTCGTCGCCATCGGCGAGGCCGCGATTCTCTTCGGGGTCGAGCCGCGGCTGGTTTTGGAGAACTTCTACAAGCGCGGGCGCGAAGCCGATCCCCCCGTGCGCGAGGCGTTTCTCGCCACCGGCAGACTCGCGCTCGCGAAAAACGACGACGCGCTCGCGTCACGCGCGTTTCAGGAAGGCATCGCCGCGTTTCCCGACGACGCCGACATGTGGACCGGCCTCGCCGCCGCGTTTCTCGACGGCGATCGATCGAAGCTGGTCGAGTACGCGACACACGCGCTCGAACTCAATCCGCGCCACGCCACCGCGCGCCTGCTGCTCGCCGAGCACCTGATCGACGGCGAACAATATAAAGAGGCGCGCGAACAGATCGACGACGTGCTCGCCACCAATCCGCGGCATCCGGAGGCGCTTGCGTTTTCCGCCGTCCTCGCGGAGCTGGACAACGATCGCGCTCTCGCGCGACGCCTGCGCGCGCGGGCGCTCGAGACATGGGCGGCGAATCCCGCCGTCGATCACATCATCGGGCGCAAGCTCTCGCAGAAATACCGGTTCGCCGAGGGCTCGCGTCACCAGGAGGCGGCGCTCGCGCTCGATCCGGATTTCGGGCCGGCAAAGATGCAACTCGCGCAGGACCTCCTGCGCCTCGGCCGCGAGGACGAAGGCTGGAAACTCGCGGCCGCCGTGCACGAGGCCGACGGCTACAACGTTTCCGCCTACAACCTCGTCACCCTGCGCGACCGTCTCTCGAACTTCACCGTGCTGACGTCGCCGCATTTCCGTTTGCGGATGGCGACGTCGGAAGCCGCGATCTACGGCAAGCGCGCGCTCGATCTGCTCGAGGAGGCGCGCGCGACGCTGACCGTCAAATACGGGCTCGAGTTGAACGAGCCGGTGACGGTCGAGATCTACCCGAATCCGAAGGATTTCGCGGTGCGCACGTTCGGCATGCCGGACAATCCCGGATTCCTCGGCGTCTGTTTCGGTCCCGTCGTCACGATCAACAGCCCGGCCACGAGACAGGCGAACTGGGAATCGGTGCTGTGGCACGAGTTCACGCACGTCATCACGCTCACGATGACGCGCAACCGCATGCCCCGCTGGTTGAGCGAGGGCATCTCCGTCTTCGAGGAAACGCAGCGCGAACCCTTCTGGGGCCAGCGCATGTCGCTCGACTATCGCAAGCGCATCCTCGACGGGCGCATGCGACCGATCAGCGCCATGAGCGCCGCGTTTCTCGAGTCGAAGGATGGGGCCGACCTGCAATTCGCCTACTTTCAATCCTATCTTGCGGTGCGCCATCTCGTGGAGCGCCACGGATTCGAGAAACTGCGCGCGCTGCTGCGGGCGCTCGGCGACGGCACGGCCGCGAACGACGCGATCAGCGCGACCATCGCCCCGATCGAGGAACTCGACGCCGGCTATCTCGCCTACGCGGCCGGGGCGGCGCGATCCTTCGGCAGCGGCCTCGACCTTCGCCCCGCCGACGACCTGATTTCCAGCGCGATCGCGCGGTTGAATCCGCGCAGTTTCTTCGGCCGCCTCGCCGAGGCGAAATCCGCCATCGAAGCCGGCGACTGGACCGCGGCGCGGACGCATCTCGAAGCGATCACCTCCACCGGCTTCCACCTTTCGGGCGAGGACAACGCGCATCTGCTGCTCGCGCGCGTCTGTCGCCAACTTTCGGATACACCCGCCGAGCGCGCGGCCCTCGGCACGGTCGCGGAGCACGAGAGCGCGCCGCTCGAGCCGATCACCCGCCTGCTCGAACTCGCCACGCTCGCGGGCGACGAGCCGGCGGCGATCCACTGGGCGAACCGCTGGCTCGCGATCAATCCCCTCGCTCCGACGCCCTGGCGCGCGCTCCTCGCCGCCTGCGAAGCGAGCGGCGACCTTTCCGCCGCCGCGGCCGCCGGGAGCGCGTTGCTCCAGCTCGATCCGCCCGACCGGCCGGCGATCCATTTCCGCGTGGCCCGCGCGTTGCGCGAAACCGATGTCGAGGCGGCGCGGCTCGAGGTGCTTCTCGCGCTCGAGGAGGCCCCGCGATTCCGGGAGGCGCACCAGTTGCTGCTGCGGCTTCCGCCGTCCTCGGAACTGAACTCGGAGATCCTCGCGCCATGAAGCCGCTCCTGCATCTGCTCATGGGCGCACTCGCCGCGTCGGCTGCGCTCCCTCCATCTGCGCACGCGCAGCACTTCGACGATCGCGCCGGGGTGCCGGACTGGGAGGTGAAGCCGGAGTTCAAACACGACGTCTTCACCTTCGCGCGCGTGCGCTACACCTCCTTTGGCCGCGGCGGCTGGGGCGATTGGGGAGGCGGCTGGCGCGGAGGCCGCGGACGCGGACGCTGGGCGACCGACTATCCCGACGCCGAGCTGAATCTCGCCTTCCGCCTCCAGCAGATGACCAGCATGAAGGTGAATCCCGAGCCGGTCGTCGTCGATCTCTCGAGCGACGATATATTCAAATATCCGTTTCTCTATATCGTCGAGCCGGGCGCGCTCGTCTTCGACGACGCGGAGATCGACAACCTCCGGCGCCACCTGCTCAACGGCGGCTTTCTCATGTTCGACGATTTCTGGGGAGAGAGGGAATGGGAGAACGTTTTCTTCGAAATCAAACGCGTCTTCCCGGATCGCGAGATCGTCGATCTGCCGATCGAGCATCCGATCTTCCATTGCGTCTTCGACTTGAAGGAGAAACCGCAGGTCCCCTCGGTCGGCGTCGCCGTGCACTGGCGCGGCACGGGCGTGACGTGGGAGCGCGAGGACGCAAAGGAGCCGCACTACCGCGCCATCTTCGACGACAAGGGCCGCATGATGGTCATCATCTGCCAGAACACCGATCTCGGCGACGGCTGGGAGCGCGAAGGCGAGGATGAATGGTATTTTCGCGAGTTCGCCGAGAAGCGCGCGTATCCCATGGCCATCAATATCATCTTCTACGCCATGACCCACTAACCTTCCGCCCGGGCCTTTAATTTATGAGTCATATCACTCCCGAAGAATCTCCGGCCCTCGCCGGCGACCGGATCGCGTTCGAACGTTTGCAGGATGGCCGCGCCCTCGTCGAGGCCGAGCTGGCCAAGGCGATCGTCGGGCAGCGCGAGGTGGTCGAGCAGCTTCTCCTCGCGCTGCTCGCCGGCGGCCATTGCCTCATCACCGGCGCGCCCGGCCTGGCCAAGACGCTGCTGGTGAAATCCGTCTCGCAGGTCTTTCATCTGAAGTTTCAACGCATCCAGTTCACGCCCGACCTCATGCCGGCGGACATCACCGGCACCGAGATCCTGACCGAGACCGGCATCGGCCGGCAGCTCACGTTCGTGCGCGGTCCGATCTTCGCGAACATCATCCTGGCCGACGAGATCAACCGCACGCCGCCGAAGACGCAGGCCGCGCTGCTCGAGGCCATGCAGGAACACCAGGTGACCGCGGCCGGCGTGCGCCATGCGCTCACCGAGCCGTTTTTCGTGCTCGCCACCCAGAATCCGATCGAGATGGAGGGCACGTATCCCCTTCCCGAGGCGCAGCTCGACCGGTTTCTCTTCAACGTGCTCATCGACTACCTGCCGGAGGACGACGAGGTCGCCGTCATCCAGCGCACGACTTCGAGCGAGCCGGAGCGGATCCAATCCATCTTCTCGGGCGAGGACGTGATCGCGTTTCACCGTCTCGTCCGGCAGGTTCCGGTCGCGGAGGACATCGTGCGCCACGCCGTCCGCCTCGCGGCGGCCACGCGTCCTGGAAAAGCGGAGACACCCGACTTCGTCGACGAGTGGCTCTCCTGGGGCGCCGGCACGCGCGCGCCGCAAAGCCTCATCCTCGCCGCCAAGGCGCGCGCGCTCTGGAAGGGCCGGTCGCACGTCACGATCGACGACGTCCGCGCGCTCACGTTCCCGGTCCTGCGTCACCGCCTTCTTCTCAACTACCGCGCCGAAGCCGCCGGCATCTCCGTCGAGCAGGTGATCACGCGGCTGCTCGAACATGTGAAAATATGAACCCTTTCCAACAACAGTGCTGAAGCCGCTCCTGCCTCCGGAAACCTCCGCTCCATTCTGCATTCTTAATTCATAGTTCTTCCTTCCCCGTGCTCATGCCCTCTCCCGTTCGATCCAACCGCGGCCTCGATCCCGAAACGCTTCTCGCGATTCGGGACCTCGAGTTGCGCGCGCGCGTCGACGATCCGGCGCTGCGC
>CAZFCY010000001.1:36893-50999 GCA_964517665.1 uncultured Opitutaceae bacterium
GTGGTCGAAGGCCTGTGGGCGGGTTTGCATCGCAGCCCGTTCTCGGGGTTCTCCGTGGAGTTCTCCGAATACCGCCAATATGTCGCGGGTGACGACCTGCGCTACCTCGACTGGCGCGCGCTGGCGCGAACGGATCGCGAATACGTGCGCAAGTTCGAGGATGAAACCAACCTGCGCTGCCACCTTCTCGTGGACAACAGCCGCTCGATGGACTTCGGCTCGCGCGGACACACCAAGGCGGATTACGCGCGCACACTCGCGGCCAGCCTCGCCTACTTTCTTCTCCAGCAGCGCGACATGGTCGGCCTTGCGCTCTTCGCCGACGGCCTCGCCGCGCACCTTCCCGCGCGCTGGCGGCCCGGTCATCTGCAACGCCTGCTCGCCGCCCTCGATCAGGCGCCCACCGGCTCCTCGACCGCGCTCGGCCCCGCCCTCGCGGATGCCGCGCGGCTCTGGCGCAAGCGCGGGGTCGTCGTCATCGTCTCCGATCTGCTCGCGCCGGTCGAAACCTGGGACGACGCGCTCGGACATCTCGTCGCCATCGGCCACGACGCGCGCGTTTTCCAGATCCTCGATCCGGCCGAACTCACGCTCGATTTTGGAAGCGCGGCCGAGTGGGAGGATCTCGAGTCGGGGCGGCGCATGCACATCAATCCCGCCCGCGCGGCGGCAGGCTACCGCGATCGAATCAACGCGCACCTTCGCGCCGTCGACGCCTGTCTCCATGCGCGCGGGGTTCCCTTGCAGCGGGTGACGACCGACCAGCCGCTCGACCACGTCCTGATGGAATGGCTGCGCGCCGCCGCGCGCGGCGGCGCCTCCATCTCGCGCAAGGGAGGTGTGCGGCGATGAGCCTGCTCGCTCCGTTCTTCCTGCTCGGCGCGCTCGCCATCGCCGCGCCCATCCTCGCGCATCTCGTGCGGCGCTCCACGCGCGAACGCGTCCGCTTCAGCGCGACGCAGTTTCTCGATCCCTCCCGGCCGACTGTTTCCAAACGCAGAAAACTCGAGCATCCCTGGCTGCTTCTCCTGCGCGCGCTCGTGGTCGCGATTCTCACGCTCGCCTTTGCTCGGCCGTTCCTCGACCGCCCGGCGCCGGCCGCGCCCGTGTCCACGCCTCCGCGCCACCTCGTGGTTGTCCTCGATCAAAGCGCGAGCATGCAGCGCGGCTCGCGCTTTGCGGACGCGCTCGCTCGAGCGAGCGCGCGCGCTGGCCGCGCCGCTCGGCCCGGGCGACCGCATGGCGATTGTGGGCACGGCGTCGGCCAATCCGCTTCTCTCCGCCGAAGCGTGGAGCGCCGCCTCGAACACCGGGACGCGGCGCGCGCTGCTCGCGACCACGCTGGACGCCCTCGAACCCGGCTGGGGGCCGACCCGGCTGGATTCGGCGATCGAGGCCGCCCTCGAGGAGGTCGAGGCGATGAACGAGGCGGCCGGCGGCGCGTCTCCCGCTGAGATCGTCGTCATTTCCGACTTCACCTCCGGCGCGCGCCTCTCCGACCTCGCCGGCCGCGAATGGCCGCAAGGCGCGCGCGTCACGCTCTCGGAACTCCCGCCGCCCGCGAACAACAATCTCGCGCTGCATTCCCTCGGGTGGACCCAGCTTCCCGACGGGCAGCGCGCGGCGAGGCTGCGCATTTTCAACGATTCGCCGCGCGCGCAGCCGGCGCGGCTCGCGTTGAGGGACGCCGCCTCCGGCGAACTCATCGAGCCCGCGTCGAGCCAGGTGCTCGCCCCGGGCGAGCGCAGGGTGGTGCGTATCGAGATTCCGGATACAGCGCCCGGCGCGCTCCGCGTGGACATCGATGGAGACGTCGATGCCTTCGACAACACCGTCTGGCTCGTGCCGCCCCAGCCGCGGCCGGTCGTGGTCGGCCACCTCGGAAACGCCGGGCCGGACGACCCGGAGCATTCGCGCTATTACCTTTCACGCGCCTTGCAGCACGCCCGGCAACTCGCGCCGTCGATCGCCTCGATCGATCCGAATTCGAACGCGCTTCCGGAGGCGGCGCTCTACGTCGTCGCGGACACGCTCTCGCCCGCGGCGGAGCGCGCGCTCCGCGACCGCCTGCGGCAGGGGGCCACGGCCTTGCTGCTCGCGTCCCGCCCCGAACTCGTCGCGACCGCGGGGCGCCTCGCGGGCGAGGAGGGCTGGGCCACGCGCGACTATGCCCGGTCGGACGCGTTGCTGGGCGAGATCGACTTCACGCATCCGCTATTCGAATTGTTTGCCGATCCGCGCTTCAGCGATTTCACGCGGGTGCGTTTTTGGGAGCCTGTTCCGCTGCAGCTTCCGGAGGGAAGCGCCGCGAAGGTGGTGGCGCGCTTCGAGGAGGGCTCGCCCGCGCTGGTGGAAACCGCGGTGGGCTCGGGAATGCTCCTCGTCTGGGGCGGCGACTGGCAGCCCAGGGCGGGCCAGTGGGTGCTCTCCTCGAAGTTCGTGCCGTGGGCGCAGTCGTTGCTGCTCCGGGCCAGCGGCGGCGCGCCCGGCGCGGCGTCGGCGGAGGTCGGAGGCGCGGCGCGGCTGTCGCTGCCGCCGGGCGCGCGCTGGGAGCGTATTGGATCCGTGGATACACGAGCGGCCGCGACCGGCATTCCGGCGGTCCCGGGGATTTATCGAATCCTCGACGAAGGCCGCGACAGGCTGGTCGCGCTTCAGACGCCAGCGGCGGAAAGCGACAACAACGTCCTTCCGCTCGAAACCTGGGAGGAGCTGGGCGTTCCGCTCGCCGCGGTGACGCCGGCGGCGGCGATCACGCGCGCCGCGCCCGGCGCGACGCGATCGATCGATCTCGAAAACGAACAGAAGCTCTGGCGCTGGCTCCTGCTCGCCGCCATCGGCGTGCTCGCCCTCGAGAGCCTCGTCTCGATCCGGCTCGGCCGGGGAAACCCGGGAACGGCCTGAACCACAGAGATGATGAAACCACGAAAGGCGGCGAAGAAAACAACGGGAAAGAGGACGGCGCGCCCGTTGCTCTCTTTGTCGCCTTCCGTTCAACATCTGCCGATCGAATGAACTCGAAGCGCGACATCCACGACGAGACGATCGATCCCCGATTGCGCCGGGAACTCGAGCCGGTCGTGAGCCGGCTGCGCGCGCGCCGCTACCATCAACGATCCGCCATCGCGTGGGCGGCGGTCTTCGCCGCCATGCTGCTCGCCGCGGGCGCCTGCGTCGCCGTTCACGCGGGCATCGAAACGACCACGGGCATGTTGTCCGGCATGTTTGTCGCGGGCGCGTTCGCCGCCCATTTCTGGTCGCGGCGCGCCCCGAAGGAGCCGCGCCGCGCCGCGGCGGTCGTCGAGTCCGGCCATCCGGAGCTCGCCCAGACGCTCAAGACGGCGGTCGAGCTGCGGCCCGGCGACGACGGATTGTATTCATTTCTTCAATACAGAGTGCTCGCGGAGGCGCTCGGGCATGCGCGCTCGAACCGGTGGGGGCGCGTCCGCATCGCGCGGGAGAAGCTCCCGCTCGCCGCCCACCTCGGCGCGGCGGCGATGTGTTTCCTCCTCTTCGCCCTGGTGCTCAACATGCCGCGCGGCGAATCGGGCGCGATCCGGCTTCTGCCGGGCACGGAGATCACCGTCACCCCCGGGGACGTCGAGGTCGAGCGCGGTTCCGCCGTGGTCGTGACCGCGCGCTTCGATGGAGCCGTGCCGGACGAAGCCACGCTTGTCTGGTCGTCGCCCGGCGGCGCCGGACAGCGCCTCGGGATGGCGCGCAGCCTCTCCGATCCGGTCTTCGCAACCACCCTGTCCGCGGTCGGCGGCGACGTGGTTTATCAAGTGGCCTACCGTGGGGACGCCTCGGAGTGGTTTCACCTCCGCGTCTTCGAGCGCCCTGAATTGCTGCGCGCGGACGCGACCCTGGACTATCCCGCCTACACCGGGATGGTGCGCAGGATCCTCGAGGACGTGCGCCGGCTTTCCGCGGTCGAGGGCGCCGCCGTCGAATACCGCTTTCGCGTCAACAAGCCGGTGCGGCGCGCCGTCCTGCGCGCGACCTCGGGAGACGAGATCAAGCTCGAGCCGGCCAACGACGAACGCACGCTCCTCGCGGCGCGTTTCGTCCTCGCCGGGTCCGCCCGCTACGCGCTGCACCTCGAGGACGACGCCGGTCGCGCCAACGCCTGGCCGGACGACATCCGCATCGAGGCGGTGGCGAATCGTCCACCGGTGTTGAAGGTGCGATTCCCGCGCGGCGATCAGCGCGTCTCGGCCCTCGAGGAGATTTCCATCCGCGCCGAGGCGAGCGACGATTTCGGCCTGCTCGACTATGGAATCGGATTCTCCGTGGGAGCCGCGGAGCCGGAGATCGTCTCCCTCAAATCCGGGGACGAGCGGGCCTGGCAGGCCCGGTTCGAGCGGATGATCGCGCTCGAGCAGCGCGGGGTGGCCCCGGATGATCTCGTCACCTGGTTCGCCTGGGCGCGCGACCACGGTCCCGACGGCGAGGCGCGCCAGACCAACAGCGATCTCTTCTTCGGCGAAGTCCGCCCGTTCGACGAGATCTTTCGCGAGGAGGCCGGCGGCGCGCAACAGAGCCAGCGGGGCGGCGCCGGCCGGCAGGGCGAGGAGTTGCTCGAGACGCAGCGACAGATCTCGCTCGCGATCTGGAATCTCCGGCAATCGCCAACCAGCGGCGGCCAGTTGAAGTCCGATGCCGGCGCGATCGCGGAGGCGCAACGCCGCGCGCGGCTGCAACTGCAGATCATCCGCGACCGCCTCGAGGCCGACCGCGCGAGGCAGGCCGCCACGGTGGCCGACGAGCACATGCGAAAGACGCTCGAAACGCTGGATTTCACCGGCAGTAGTGGAAACACGGATACGCTCGACGAAGCCTGGCGAACCTCGCAGGGCGCGCACCAGGCGCTGCTCCGGCTCGCGCCGCGTGAGACGCGCGTGGCCCAGACCCGCGGCGGACAGTCCGGCCAGGGCGGAGGCAACCGCAACCAGCGGCAGTTGAACCAGCTCCGCTTCCGCTCGAACGACGACGCCTACGAGACCGAATCGCAGGCGCAGGCGCTGACCTCGGAGGAGGAGCGCGAGCAGATGCAGACGATCTCGCGCCTGCGCGAACTCGCGCGGCGCCAGCAGGATCTCAACGAACGCCTGCAGGAGCTGCAGACGAGCCTCGTCGCCGCGCGTGACGAAGCCGAGCGCGAGCGCGTCCAGCGCGAATTGAAGCGGCTCGAAGAAGAGCAGCGGCGCATGGTGGCCGACCTCGACGAACTGCGCCAGCGCATGAATCGCAACACGGGCGATCGCGACGCGCGGCAGCAGCTCGATCGCACCCGCGAGGACATGCGCCGCTCGACGGAATCGCTCGAGAGCGGCGCGGTGTCCGAGGCGCTCGCTTCGGGAACGCGCGCGCGGGAGAGCCTCGACCGCGTGCGTGACGAGCTTCGTCGCGACTCCTCCAGCCAGTTCGCCGACCAGTTGCGCGAGGCGCGCCGCGACGCGCGGGAGATCGCGGACCACCAGGAGACGATCCAGAGGCAACTCGACGCATTGCGGGGCGAGGGCCGGCCGCTCGACGACTCCGAGGCGCGCAACCAGCTCGCCGGACAACTGGAGGAGAACCGCGGCAGGCTGGAGTCGCTGCTGGACGAGTTGCGGCAGGTCACGCAAGACGCCGAGGGCGCGGAGCCGGGTTTGCACGAGCAGCTTTACGATCTGCTGCGGAGAAACGGACAGGGCGCCGCCAGCGAGCGCATCGAAACCGCGGCCGCGTTTCTCCGCCGCGGTTTCCTCGAGCAGGCGGGCGAGCAGCAGCCCGCGATCCAGCGTTCGATCGACGATCTCCGCGACGGCATCGAGCGGGCGGCCGAATCCATTCTCGGCGACGAGGCCACGACCATGCGCTTCGCCCAGAACGAACTCGAGGATCTCTCCCGCGCCCTCGGCGGAGATCGCGCCCGCGGCGGGCGCGAGGAGAATCCGTATCCAGAATCTGGCGACAGCGAATCGCCGGAGGCCCGCGAACCCTCCCTCGACGGCGCGCGTCCATCCAATGCATCCCGTCCATCGCTCGCCGAAGCCGGCGAAGCGCGGGGAAGTCGCGCCGCCGGCGGCAACAGCGGCGCCGGCGGGCGCCCGCCCGGGGAAGGAGACCTCGCGGACGCGTTGCAGTCGTTCATCGACGAAGGAAACACCGGTGGTGGCGATGGCGGCGGCGCGTGGAACGGCCCGCTCACCGGCGGCGATTTCAACGACTGGTCGGAGCGGCTGCGCACCGTGGAGTCGATTCTCGAGCTGCCCGGCGCGCGCGAGCGTCTCGCCGGCGCGCGCGAACGGGCGGGCGAGTTGCGGCAGGATTACCGCCGGCATGGCGTCCCGCCACAATGGTCCACGGTCGAGCAGGGAATCGTGGCGCCGCTCACGGAAGTCCGCGTGTGGCTGCGACAGGAGCTGGCGCGGCGCGAAGACCCGGCGACGCTGCAGCCCGTGGATCGCGATCCGGTCCCGGAGGCCTACGCCGACGCGGTGAAGGAATACTACGAGTCGCTCGGGAAATGACGCTCGCCGCGCTCACGTTTCCCGGTTTCGCGTGGGCATGGGCCGCGCTCGCCGCCGCGGTCGTGCTCGTTCCGCTGGCCTGGTGGTCGCTCGCGCCGGCCGGCCGGCATTCGCGCGCGCTCACCGCCGGCCTTGCCCTGCGCACCCTCGGAATCGGGCTCCTCGTCGTGAGCCTGCTCGATCCGCAATGGACCGCGCCCAGGGCGGCGCGCGGGGCAAATCTCTTCGCTGTCGTCGCGGACAACAGCCAGGGATTGAAGGTCGCCGATCCCGGAGCCGCGGCAACGCGCGCGGTATTGCTCCAAAACAAACTGGCGGAGGGAAACAAGACGTGGCTGGCGCGGATCGCCGACGACTTCCAGTTGCGGAGCTACGTATTCGATCGGTCGATACACCGGGCGCATGATTTCGGGAGGCTCGATTTCACGGGAGACCGGTCCGATCTCGGAGCCGCGCTCGAGCGGCTGCGTGAGCGCTTCGCCGGGCAGCCTCTGGCGGGCGTCCTTCTCTTCACCGATGGAAACGCCACCGATCTAGACGCGTCGGATCTCGATCTGCGCGGTCTCCCGCCGATCCATCCCGTGACGCTCGGCGGCGACCGGATTCGCGACCTGCGCATCGCCGACGTCGCCGTGCGCCAGACGGCATTCGACGACGCCCCGGTTTCCGTGCGCGTCGATGTCGCGGCCTCCGGCCTCGGGCCGGGCGACTTCGAGGTTTCGCTGCGTCCTCTCGACGCGGCGGCGGCCGGCATCGCCGAGGCGACCCCGAAGCCGAAGCGTATCCATATATCGAATACATCCGGCGCCGCCTCGGCCACGTTTGCCTGGCGGCCGGTGGGAAGCGGCGTCCAGTTCCACGAGATCGAGGTGAAACCCGCGGATGGCCGGTCGATCGAGGAGGCGACCCCGCTCAACAATCGCCGCGTCGTCATGCTCGACCGCGGGCGGCCCGCGCAGCGCATCCTCTATGTCGGCGGACGGCCGGGTTGGGAGTTCAAGTTTCTCAATCGCGCGCTGGCCGACGATCCGCAGTTGCAGATGGTCGGTCTGCTCCGGGTGGCGCGACGCGAGCCGAAGTTCGAGTTCAAGGGGCGCGCGGGCGAATCGAGCAACCCGATGTTTCGCGGCTTCGGGGGCGCCGCCGAGGAGGCTCCGCGCTACGATCAGCCCGTCATGGTTCGCGTCAACGCGCGCGACGAGCAGGAGTTGCGCGGCGGATTTCCCGACACGGCGGCGGAGCTTTTCGCCTACGACGCCGTCATTCTCGACGACGTGGAGGCGGCGTTCTTCACCACGGATCAACTGATGCTTCTGCGGCGCTTCGTCTCCGATCGCGGCGGCGGCCTCCTCGTGCTCGGCGGAGCCGATTCGCTCGACGACGGCGGCTTCGCCAACTCGCCGCTCGCCGCCGCCCTGCCCGTCTACCTCGACCGCCGCGCGCCGCAACCGCCCGCGGGCGCGTTGCGCTGGTCGCTCACGCGCGAAGGCTGGGTCGCGCCCTGGACGCGCGTGAGCGCAAACGAATCCGACGAGCGCCAGCGCATCCAGTCGCTCCCGGCGTTGATGGTCGCGCACGGCCTCGCGCAGACGAAGCCGGGCGCGACCATCCTCGCCACCGTGGAAGACGAAGCGGGAAACCTGTTTCCCGCCCTCGTGGCGCAACCCTTCGGCATCGGCCGCGCCGCGTGTCTCACTATCGGCGATCTCTGGCGCTGGGCGATGGCTCCCAACGCTTCCGAGGCCGGGCTCGACCGGCTCTGGCGGCAGATTTCGCGCTGGCTGGTCACCGACGTGCCGTCGCAGGTCACGATCTCCAGCGACGACGCGCAAGGCGCCGGCACAAGGCTGAAAATTCTCGCGCGAGACAAGGACTTCCGGCCGCTCGACCTCGCGCGCGCGCGCGTCTCCATTCGCCGTGTCGAGGATTCGTATCCAACATCCAATGACACCGCCGGGGCCGGCTTCACTTCGGTCACGATTCCAGCCGAGCCGGTCGCGGACTCGCCGGGGCAGTTCGCCGTCGCCTTCTCCGGTCGCGATGCCGGCGCGTACGTGGCCACGGCGGAAGTGACGACCCTGGCCGGCGACGTCGTGGGAAGCGCGACCACCGGCTGGACAATCGACGCGGCGGCCGGGGAATTCCAATCGCTGAAGCCAAACCGGGCTTTGCTCGCGGAAATCGCGCGGCAGACGGGCGGATCGATGCTCGACTGGAATGATCTCGATGCATTCGTCGACAAACTTCCGGCCATGTCCGCCCCGATCGCGGAAATGACGTCGCGCCCGGCCTGGCACAACGCGTGGATCTTTCTCGTCGCGCTCGGCTGCTTCGCCTCCGAGTGGATCTGGCGGCGCTGGAGGGGGCTGCCGTGACCGGACCCTGGGGACGGAACCCTGTGCCCCCGGCCCCGCCCGGGAGGGCGGGGATTTCGCGGTTCGCGCGCGCCGTCGCAACAGGACTGGCGCTGTGCGGCGCGGCGGCCGCGCTGCCCGCGCAGGACGTGCTGGTCCTCGTCGGCGCTTCGGGAGAGGCGCGCTATGAGGACGGCTTTGCCGCCGCCGCCCGCAAAATCAAGGACGCGTGCGACAGGCACTCCATTCCCTGCGAGATCATCGGACTCGAAGCGACGCGCGGCGACGCGAGCGCGAAACCGGACCGCGATCGCGTAGTTGAATGGCTGATACGCGTGCAAACCGCCTCGAGCACTCCGGCCTGGCTCATCTATATCGGACACGGGACGTGGGATGGCGAGGTCGCGCGGCTCAACCTTCGCGGCCCCGATCTCGGCGCCGCCGAATTGAGCGACGCGCTCGCGGAGCAGTCGCGCCCGTTCGTCTTCGTCCACGGCGGATCGGCCAGCGGGCCGTTCATTCCCGCCCTTGCCGGGCCCGATCGCGTCATCATCGCGGCGACGGAAAGCGGCGATGAAGTGAACTACGCGCGATTCGGCGAGCAGTTCGCCGAGGCGGCGACCGCCACCGAGGCGGACATCGATCGGGACGGACGAACCTCGCTTCTCGAAGCCGCGCTTTTCGCCGCGCAGAAAGCGCGGACGTTCTACGAAGAAGCCGGCCGCATGGCCACGGAGCACGCGCTCATCGAGGACAACGGCGATGGAAAAGGAACGCCGGCGGAATGGTTTCGCGGAACACGCGTCGAGAACAGGGACGAAGGCGGCGCCGCGCCCGACGGCGCGCTCGCGCGCCGGCTCGCCTTGATCGAGAGCGATCTCGAGCGCTCGCTCTCGGACGAGCAACGAGCGCGGCGCGCGAAGCTGGAAGCGGAACTCGAGGAGCTGCGCGCGCGCAAGTCCTCGCTCGAACAAGCCGATTACCTGCGCGACCTGGAGCGCATCCTGCGCCAGCTCGCGCCCATTTATATCAATCCCGCGGCTCCGGCCATCGGCGGCGACACTTGATTTCGCCGCGCCGGGAGCAGCGGGCCGCGCTTCCGATCTGACGCGCGCGGCAGCCCGCGATGACGGTTTTCTACGGCAGCCAGGGAAACTTCCGCGCGTCCGGCCGGCGCTTCTCGCGTTGCGCCTGGTGAAACGCCTTCGCCTCGTCCGTCATATAATAGAGCATGGTGGCGTTGCCCGCGAGTTCCTGGAGTCCGGACTGGCCATCCACATCGGCATTGAACGCGGACTTCAAGCAACGGATCGCAAGCGGGCTCTTTTGCAAAATCTCCCGCGCCCACTTCACGCCCTCGGCCTCGAGCTGATCGACCGGCACGACGGTGTTCACGAGCCCCATGTCGAGGCCCTCCTGCGCGGTGTATTGACGGCACAAATACCAGATCTCGCGCGCCTTTTTCTGGCCCACGATCCGCGCGAGCTGGCTCGAGCCAAAACCGCCGTCGAAGCTGCCCATGGCCGGGCCGACCTGGCCGAGAACGGCGTTGTCGGCCGCGATGGTGAGGTCGCACACGATGTGCAGCACGTGGCCGCCGCCGATGGCGTAGCCGGCGACGAGCGCGATCACCACTTTCGGCATCGAGCGGATGAGCTTCTGCAAATCGAGGACGTTGAGCCGCGGCACGCCGTCCTCATCGATGTAGCCGGCATGGCCGCGCACGCCCTGGTCGCCCCCGGCGCAAAACGCGTATTTGCCATCGGTGTGCGGGCCGGCGCCGGTCAGGAGCACGACGCCGATCGACGAATCCTCGCGCGCGTCGAGAAACGCGTCGTACATTTCGAACACCGTCCTGGGCCGGAAGGCGTTTCGCTTGCGCGGCCGGTTGATCGTCACCCGGGCGATGCCGTCGGACTTGTGATACAGGATGTCCTCGTAGGTTTTTGCGGTCTGCCAGTCGATGCTCATGATGGAAGGAAATTTCGAACGAGCGCCGCCCCGGCCGCGCGACCGGCATCGGCGAGCAGGCGCTTGCGCATGGCCGCGTCGGCCTTCCGGTCGGTCCGCGTCTCCAAAACATGGATACCGGGTTCGGGAGCCCGTCGCGCGGCGGCGGCGAACGCGTCCCAGCTCGCGACGATCTCATGCCGGACTCCGTGCGCCCGGCACAACGCGGCGAAATCGACCTCCTGCGGCGTGGCGAAAAACTCCTCGAAAGGCGGATCGAATTGCGCGATGGGAAGGTGCTCGAAGATGCCGCCGCCGTTGTTGTTGATGAGAACAACGGTGAGGCTGCCGCGAAACTTGCCCGCGAGCAGCAGCCCGTTGCTGTCGTGGAGGAAGGCGAGATCGCCCGTGAGCAGGACCGCCGGCCGGCCGGAGGCGTGGGCCACGCCCAGCGCGGTGGAAAGCGTGCCGTCGATCCCGTTGGCTCCGCGGTTGAAATAAAAGGGGAAGCGCTTCGCGGTGCGCGGCCAGAAATATTCGACGTCGCGCGCCGGCATGGAGCTGGCGACAAAGACAGGCGTCTCCTCCGGAAGATGCCGGGCCAGCAGACAGGCCGCCTTTCCCTCGAAGCGTGTATCCAGATTGCGGATCGCGCTCGCGAGCGCCGCGGCCGCGGCGCCCTCGGCCGCGCGCCAGGCGCTCACATAGGCGGAATCGACGGCCGGCGGGGTTCCCTCGGCGGCGAGTTGTTCGACCGGAAAGGGAAAGTGTCGCGTGCGTCCGTGAAGCGCGTCGCGATTCATGCCTGATTCGGAAAACATGATGACCTCGGCCCGGCTGCTCGAAAGCCATGCGCGCAGCGCCTTGCTCGTCGGCCAGTCGCCCAGCGCGATCACGGTCTGCGGCACAAGCGCGTCGGCCACCGTCGCCTCGCGCAGGATCGCGTCGTAGTGCGCGACGACCGGGACGCTCCATTCGCCATCATGTCGAAGCGGCGACAACGCATCCGCCAGCACCGGCCAGCCGAGATGTTCCGCGAATTGTCGAGCGGCCGAGGCGAAAGCCGCGCGATCGCGCGGATTGGCCGGGCCGGCGACAATCAAGCCGCGCGCCGCCGTCGGCCGTTGCCAGGCGCGAATGCCCGCGCCGTCCGCCTCCGGCTCGAGATGCGCGAAGAACGATTCATCGAGCTGCTCCGACAAACCTTCCACGGTCGCGTCGCGCAGCGGAGGCAGCGGATCGCGAAACGGCAGGTTGAGATGCGCCGGGCCGGCAACGGGGCGCAGCGTTTGCCGACAGGCATGCGCGACGGTCTGGCGCAGATAGCGGAGCAATTCGAGACGCGGCTCGGGAACCGCCGCCTCGTGGAAGAAACGGACGAAGCCGCCGAAGATCTTCTGCTGATCGATCGTCTGGCCCGAAGCGCACGCGCGCATCTCGGGCGGACGATCCGCCGTGAGCAGGAGCAGCGGCGTGGCCGACTCCGCCGCCTCGATCACCGCCGGCAGATGGTTGGCGACCGCCGTGCCGGATGTGCAGACAAGGGCGACAGGCGCGCGCGCGCGCTTCGCCAGGCCGAGCGCAAAAAAACCGGCCGAGCGTTCATCCAGAACCGGAATCGCTTCGACACCGGCATGCCGCGCGAAGGCGATCGTCAACGGCGTCGATCGCGACCCGGGCGAGGTCACCGCGTGCCTGACACCACAGCGAACGAGCGTCTCCACCAGCACGCTGCACCACAGGCTGTTGGTGTTTCGGTGATCGAGGTCGGGCGGCATGGGAAAAGGCAGCTGACAGACGATGAACAAGAAAACGGAAACACTCCAGCGCGCGCGTGCCAGGGCGCTATCCCGCGGAGTTTTGCAGCACATCCAGGAGGGCGTGAAACTTCAGGTCCGTTTCCGCCAGCTCACGCGAAGGAACCGACCCATCCACGATGCCCGCGCCCGCGAAAAGACGGGCGCGCGCGCCATCGACGAGCGCGGAACGGATGCCGACGAGAAACTCGCCGCCGCCGACCGCGTCGGCCCAGCCCACCGGGCCGGCGTAGAGGCCGCGCGCGAACGGCTCGAGCGACCGGATGTGCGAGCAGGCCGCCTCGCGCGGCGTGCCCCCGACGGCCGGCGTCGGATGGAGGACCGCCACTGTATTCAGAATGTGGAGACCGTCCGGCGCCGCCGCGGTGACGGGCGAGAGCAGGTGCTGCACGTTCGACACCTGCCGCAATCTCGGCCGGGCGCTCACCTCGGGAGCCAGCCCGAGCGAGAGCAGCCGGCGGACGAGCGAATCGACGACGAGCGCGTGCTCGTGCAGATCCTTCCCGCTCCGGAGCAGCCCGGCGCCGAAGGCCGCGTCCTCGCTCGCGGTGCGGCCGCGCGGCGCGGAACCCGCGAGCGCCTCGGTCAGAATCTCGCGCCGCCGCATGCGCACGAGCCGCTCCGGGCTCGCGCCGATGAAGCTCTGTCCCTTTCCGTTTCCGAAGGAAAACGCATAACAATCCGGAAAGCGCCCGCGCAGGGTGTTGAGCAGCGCGAGCGGATGAAACGCCTGCGATGAAACCGCGTCGAACGCCCGCGCGAGGACGATCTTCCGGAAGGCGCCGCCATGGATCAACTCGAGCGCCGTCGCGACGGCGCGCTCGAAACCGCGCTCCGTTCCGACTTCGCGCGTCCGCACCTCCGCCGCCGATGTTTCACGCGGCGAGCCGGCGTCGTTTCCATATTCGAAAGCTCGAAACTTCCCGCTCGCGCGCCACACGCGCTCGACCATGGGCTCGATCGGCGAATCGGCGGCGACGAGCAGGTTCGCGACCGCGGTGTATCGATCCTCGCGACGGCCGACCTGCCAGCGCGGGACGAAGATCGTCGCCGCGGGAAAGGGAAACTCCGGCTCGGAACGATCGAAAAATCCGAAGCCACAGAAAAAATGCGGTCCGGAAAAAGGCAGGTCGAGGTCGCCCACGGCGATCGTATGATCGAGCGTTTCCTCCATGAAGCGCCGCGACTGCTCGAACCGGTCCGCGCCCTCGGGCGTGAAGCGGACGACCGCTTCCGCGCCGGCCACGGCCATGCCGCCAGCCGCGCGCTCGCAATAGAAATGCAGTTCCCCCGGCTCGTAGATCGACTCGAGCACCGCGAGCGGATCGAGCATGCCGGCCTCCACCGAAATGCTCACCAGTTGCGGGCGGCCACGCGCCGCGGCGGCCGCGCGACAATCCTGAAGAAACGCCTGCAGCGCTTTGCGCGAACCGGTGTCGGCGGGATTGAGCGGAAGTCGCTTCATCG
>CAZFCY010000001.1:51099-87586 GCA_964517665.1 uncultured Opitutaceae bacterium
TCAGGCCGTGACCGGCCGCGGAAACAGGATCGCGGTTTCCCCGACCTTCGCTCCGGCCAGATTCGCGCTCCAGACGAGTTCCTCTTTCCAGGTCGGAGCTTCTCCGGCGCCGAGGAGCGCGCGCACGCGTTCGGCGGTCGCGGGCATGACCGGCGTGAGGAGCGCGACGATCAGGCGCAAGCCTTCGGCCATCGTGGCCAGCGTGGTTTCCAGCGCCTGCCGGTCGGCGGGTTCGGCGGACTTGCCGAGCTTCCAGGGCGCGCGCTGTTCGGCATAGCGGTTGATCGCGGCGGCGAACTGCATCGTGCGCTCCAGGGACTGGTGAAATTGAAACTCGTTGTTCAATGCGATCACGGCCTCGCGCGTCGCGTCCCATGAGTCGCGAATCTCCCGGTCGAGGTCGTCGAGCGCGCCCGCCGCGGGAACGACGCCGTCGCAAAAGCGGTTGGTCATGTTCAGCGTGCGGTTGGCGAGATTGCCCAGCGTGTTGGCGAGTTCGCCCTGATAACGCGCCATGAACTGTTGCAGCGAGAAATCGCTGTCCTGCCCGACGCTCATCTCACGGATGAGGAAATAACGCAGCGCGTCCGCGCCGTAGTGGTCCACGAACTCGATCGGATCGATGAAGTTGCCCGTGCTCTTGGACATTTTCGCGCCGTTGATCGACCACCAGCCGTGCACGAGGAGCGACCGCGGAGGCTCGATGCCCGCGGCCTTCAGCATGATGGGCCAGTAAACCGCGTGCGGCGGCACAAGGATGTCCTTGCCGATGACGTGAAAATCGGCGGGCCAGGCCGTCCCGCGCGCGGCGACCGCGGAGTAGTAGTTGAGCAGCGCGTCGAACCAGACATAGGTCACGAAGGCGTCGTCGAACGGCAGCGGGATCCCCCACTCCAGCCGCTCGCGCGGACGCGAGATGCACATGTCGTTCAACGGCTCGCTGAGAAACTCGAGCACCTGCTTCTGGCGGTAGCGCGGGAGGATGAAACTGTCGTTCGATCGAATATATTCGATCAGCCAGTCCTGATAGTTGCGCAGCCGGAAAAAATAGTTGGCCTCCGTGATTTCCACCACCTCGCCGAACAGCTCCGGCCAGCTTCCGTCCGCGTCGCGATCCTTCTCCTGGAGAAACTGTTCCTGGCGCGTGCTGTAGTAGCCTTTGTACTCGGCCTTGTAGATTTCCCCGTTGTCGAAAAGACGTTGCAGGATCTCGTGCACGACCCGCTTGTGCCGCTCCTCCGTCGTGCGGATGAAGTCGTCGTTGGAAACCTCCAGCTTCGCGCACAGGGCCTGGAACATGACCGCGACCTCGTCCACGAACGCCTTGGGCTCGACTCCCTGGGCGCGGGCGGATTGCTGCACCTTCTGGCCATATTCGTCGAGGCCGGTGAGGAACCAGACCTTGTCTCCCATCAGCCGGCGAAAACGCGCTATGACATCGGTCAGCACCTTTTCGTAAGCGTGCCCGAGGTGCGGTGTGCCGTTGGCGTAGTCGATCGCCGTGGTGATGAAGAACTCCTTCATGGTGCGTGTCTTTTGAAAACGAAAGGGGAGAAACCTACCGGCGCGCGACACGCCTGCAACTGGAAAGAACCCACCGCCGCCGCCGCCGGCCGAACGCCGGCCTTCCCTCGTTCCACATGCTTCCGTCGTTCAGCGCTCCGCGGCGCTCATGGGTAGAATTACTGCGGCCGGCCGCGCGTCCCCGCATCTTCGCAGAGGTTTGTTCCTAGAGGGTTCAACGGCAGGAGGGGTAAACCCGCTGTGATTCGATGTCCGGCGCGCAAGAACGGGAAAACCCCGCTTACCGGAGCGGCTTTCCCTCCGACGGATGTCGCTTGAATGTCTCTTGCATGCGATAGGCCTGTCCTCACCACGCCGCCAACCGTCAGGTCGCGAAGCTCCCGAGCCCGGCGCGCGCCCGGCCGCAAGGCGGGCATGACGCTCGTCGAGGTCATGGTTTCCTTCGGCATCTTCGCCTTCGCCGCGACCGGCGTGGTCGCGAGCATCGTGCAGGTCCGAAAGCTCGCCTACAGCAACCTCTCTCAAGGCTACGCCTACGCGGCCGCCCAAAGTGTGCTGGAGGAGATCATCCGCATACCGCCCGCCAGACTCGCCGATCCGGACGAGACTTCGGTGACGGTCAAACTCGCCACGCTCACGAGCAAAAACCTCACCTCCATGACCGATGTCGAGCTGCCGTGGAGCGACGGCGCGACCACGTTCACCGACATCGGCACGACCTCGGAGGGCATCCTCACCGACGCGGCCTATATCGCGGACTCGAACACCATCCGCACCCAGCGCTTCATGCGCATGCGCGTCAATCTCGAGCGCACGATCGAAGACAGCAACAACCGCGTGCGCGTGACCCTCCGCTATCAATGGGCCATCCCCGACCGGAAGGCCGGCGACGGCAGCCCCCTCTACCTCGCCGGCGAGCTGCGGACGATCCGCTCCACCGCATTGAGATTCTGAACACGCTCATGAAAACCAGCTCGAGACGCGGCTTCAGCCTTCCCGAAATCGCCACCGTGGCGGGGTTGCTCGGATTGATCTCCACCGGCGTGATGGGATTCTTCATCCAGAGCCTCAAGAGCAGCAATGCCAGCGAGCAGCAGATCGAGCTGCTCTCGACCATGCGCACGTTCATGGACGAGATGATATTCAACGGCAGCCGCTCGCACGAATTCATTCTCTACAACTCCATGGCCGCGGGCGACCGCACCCTGGAGAAACGCAAGGCCGTTCTCAACGCCGACAACGAAACCGAATCCGACGACGTCTGCCCCACCGGCGACTTCGCCGTGTTCGTCTTCTACGAGCTTCCGAAGCCGTCCAGCCAGAGCAAATACCGCATCCAGAAACTCGTCGGTTACTATCTCGACAAAAAAGACTCCGGGCCGCCCGCCCTGGTGCGCATGACGATCGATCTCGGCGCCTCGCCCTCCACCGACACGGTCGAAGAGATCCTCTCCAGCCGCTGGGGCTCGGCCAAGCGCAAGACCGTCGCCGCCCGGGTGAGTCCGCTCGCCTTGAGCGATGGCTATAACGACGACACGACGCCACAGCTTTTCTACAAGCGCGCGAGCCAGAACATCGCCGTGTGCGGGCAGTTGCTGCAGAGCACGGCCAAACTCAACACGAAGGACGGGCGCACCCAGACGCGCACCTTTTACTTCACCGTGACCGTGCGATCCTGAGAAACACATGAGCACCCACCTTGCACTCACACTGGCCGGCCACCGCGGAAAAAGGGGCAGCTCCCTCGTCCTCGTCATCATCCTCACCTTCGCGCTCACGATCGTCGTCGCCAGCCTGCTCCATTCGCTGCTCAGCGACAAGCGCCTCAACCGCCGCATCAGCCTGGCCGGCGAGGCCCGCGGCGCCGCGGAGGGAGCGGTCGAAGTCGCCGTCGCCGAGATCGATCGGCGCGCCGCCTCCTACTCCTCGCTGATCGACAATCCGTTGAGCGGCTTCGAGTTTCCAGAGGAGGTCAAAAACTTCCTCGGCGCAGGCAACGTCAGCGCCGCGTCGATCGCATTCAAGGCGGGAAATCTCTCGCCGCTGCCGGGCAAGCCGGTCGTGATCGACGGCACGGATCCTTTCAACATTCCCGACATCGACAAGGGCAAGCCCGTCATCCTGCGTCATGCCTACGTCTATGGGAAGGCGACCGCGACCGATCCGGTCACCGGCCAGTCGGTCACGAGTTATATATCGAACATCGTCCAGATCCGCGAGCAGACGTGGCTCAACTACGCCATCTTCTACAATCTCGACATGGAAATGCATTCCGGCTCGAACATGGACATCGACGGCCCCGTCCATACGAACCAGATGGCATACCTCACCGCGGGCAATGGAGCGCACCTCCGCTTCTGGGGCTCGTTCACGACGCCCAAGGAAATCCTTCGCACCTACAAATACGGCGGCACCGTGACACACACCGGCAACGTATACTTCGCGCCGAAGGAGAATCCCACCGCGGCCCAGCTTCTGACCATGGCGACGAACGAGGATAGCAAAAAATCCAATTTCAAGACCTTCGCCGAGAACCGCTGGAAGGGCTTCGTGCAGGAGGAGCATTTCAGCGTTCCCGTCTTCAATCCGCCCGGCCTGCTCCAGTACGAGCCGGACAACCACGTGACGACTTCGGTGAACGAGATGCGCAACTCCGCCTACTCGATGATCGAGCCGCAGCTCGCCGCGGTCACCTCCGACAATCCCTCGACCAACACCTACGGCGGCTACAAGGGCGACGCGGTCGAGAATCAGAAGTTCTCCGCCCTCGCCGGGCTGACCATCCGGGTCAAGCCGGCTTCCACCTGGCCTTCGAAGCCCAGCCAGCATCCCACCAATCCCGGCTTCGAACTGGTTTACTATCTGGGTCAAAACCCCAATCGACCGGTCAACCGCAGCAACCTTCCCCGCCGCAACGCGGTCACCAAGCAGCCGGAGGAATACGTCATCGACCTCAGCCGGATGGATCCAGTCCTGCTCGGCACGCTCAACGACGCCGTCAAGATCATAGAATATGACGAATCAGGAACCAAGAACGGCAACAAGGATCTTCTGGAAACCAGCGGACGCTACGGCATCTACGACCGCCGCCAGGGCTACCAGGGCAGCACCAGCAACAACGGGTTGAACGGCGCGCATCACACGCTTCAGATCGACCTCGACAAGTTCAACGACTTCATCAGATCCGACCCGGATCGGTGGATCGATCAGATGGATACATCCGTCAAGGTCTATGATCCCGATGTGTCCTACTCGGGCATCGTTTACGTTCAGTTTCCCCTCGTCCCCCTGAGCAACAGCGCGGTCGCCGCCCGTGTGACGACCGACAAGGTCCGGCCCGCCGTGGCCCCGACGACCTCGACTCCGGGATACGCGGTGGTGCTGCGCAACGGACAAGTCCTTCCCTCCCTGCCCACCAATCTCAGCCTCCGCGACGACGGCTTCACCTTCGCCACCAACGGTCCCGTCTATATCATGGGTCACTACAACGCCGACGGACTCAGCGGCACGGGCTCGTCGAGCGCGCCGGATACGACGAATCCCCTGGCAAACACCGAGCTTCCCGCGCTCATCGCCGCCGATGCCGTCACGCTGCTCTCAAGCGACTACAAGGATGGCGACATGAAAAAAAGCGCGACGACGCTGAACGACGCCGCGTTTACCGAGGTCTCGACCGGAATCATCGCCGGAATCGTCCCGACGCGGCTGAACACGTCCGGCAAGGGAACCAACGACCAATGGGCAGGCGGCGTCCACAACTTCGTGCGCTTTCTCGAAAACTGGTCGGGGGACACCTACCGTTACCGTGGATCGGTGGTTTGCCTCTTCGAGAACGAGGTTTCGAAAGGCCCGTGGTATCAGAACAAGTTCACCTATTGGTACAACTTTCCGCAACGCGACGTCGGCTATCACACCTACTTTGCCGGCGGCAAATTCCCGCCCGGCCTTCCGGTCATGCGCACGGTTCGGCGCATCAGCGTTTCCGATATAACAGCCGCTGAATACAACGCCGGACCACCCACCCCGCCCGCGGCCGCGAATTAGCCGGGACGAGCCCCGGGACTCGTCCCGCCATCCTCGGGTAAACCGTATCGCGGCTAGATCGTCATCGAGGCGTAGCCGCCGTCGACCACGATCTCTTCGCCGGTGATGAACGATCCGGCGCCGCCGCTCGCAAGCAGGAGCGTGGCCCCGATCAGCTCGCGCGCTTCGCCGAACCGCTGCATCGGCGTGTGGCCGAGGATGCTTCCCACCCGCTCGGGCGAGAGGATTTTTCGATTCTGCTCCGCGGGAAAAAAACCGGGCACGAGCGTGTTCACCCGCACGCGGCTCGGCGCCCATTCGCGCGCGAGGTTTTTCGAGAGGTTGTGCACCGCGGCCTTGCTCGCCGAGTAGGTGAAGACGCGCGAGAGCGGAATCAGCCCCGACATCGAGCCGAGGTTGATGATCGATCCGCCCTCGCCGCGCTCGACGAGGTATTTGCCGAAGATCTGGCAACCGAGAAACAAGCCCTTGTAGTTCACGGTCAGGATGCGATCGACCTCGTCTTCCGTGATGTCGAAGAACGGCGTCGCCGAGTTCACGCCCGCGCCGTTGATCACGATATCGATCCGGCCGGCGCGCGCGATCACGGCGTCGCGCAGCCCTTCGAGTTCCTTCCGGCTCGTGGCTTCGGCGGCGTGAAACCACGCCTTGCCGTCGGCGGCCGCGATTTTCTCGAGCCGCGCGGCGGCCTTGTCGGGATTGCGACCGACGAGGACAACCTCCGCGCCCGCGCCCGCGAGCCCCCCGGCCATCGCTCCGCAAAGTTCGCCGGTGCCGCCGATGACGACGGCGACCTTCCCGGCGAGGTCAAAAAGTGAGTTCAGATAATCGGCTGGTGACATGAGTGATTCCGCGCGCGGTCAGACGGTGTGGTTTTTGAAAGAGCCGCGATCCCACGGCTGCCCGCCCGCTTCGTGGGCGATCTCGTCGAAGGCATCGAGTTCGGCCTTCGTGAAAAGAAGCCCGCCGGCCGAGGCCGTGTGTTTCGCCCAACCGGCCTCGATCTGGCCGGGGAGCATCGACTTCTCGTTGCCGTGCCCGAGCACGTCGGCGATCACGGCCTCGATGTTCTCCGCCTGATTCCGGCCCTTCGCGAACGCGCCGCCGTTGATCGCGTCGGGATGGATGACCTGGAAGAAGAAACAGCACGTGTGCTTGTCGTCCGGCTGCTGTTCCCAGCGGCTGCGCAAGGTCGGGAGCGAGCCGCCGATGAAGCCGGCCACGATCTCGTTGATGAGCGAAAGGCCGTAACCCTTGTGCGCCCCGAAGGGCAGAAGCGACTTCGCCTTCGCCGGGTCGGTCGTGGGCACGCCGTTTTCGTCCACCGCCGCGTCGGGCGGGAGGGATTTCCCTTCGCGCGCGAGCTGTTGCACGCGGCCCATCGCGACGACCGACGTCGCCCAGTCGATCACGATCGGGTAGCCGACGGCCTCCGTCGTCGGAAAGCCCCACGAATGCGGATTCGTCCCGAGCGTGGGAAACCTGCCGCCGAACGGCACCACCTCGGCGAGCGCGGCCGTGCAGTTGGTGTAGGCGATATAGCCGCGGCGCGCCGCGTCCATCACGTAGCCGCCGCCCCAAAGGTAGTGAAACGCGTTGTCGACCGAGACCGTGCCGACGCCGAACTCGTCGGCCAGCCGGATCGCCTCGGCCATCGCGCGGTAGGCGGTGGACTGGCCGAGTTTTTTGTTCGCGTTCCAGATCTTCGTGGCGGCGAAACGCGATGGCTTCTCCTCGATCCGCGCGCCCGGCACGCAGCCTTTCGATCCGGAGCCGAAGAGGTGGTCGAGGTGAAGCGCCTTGATCGCGTTGTGCGTGCGGATGCCGTGGCGGGAGGCCTCGGCGCAGAAGCGCGCGCCCTCGGCGGCCTCGTCCGCATCGTATCCACGTTTCTGATACGCTGCCTGGACGAGCGCGTTGTGCGCGGATTCAGGGACGACAAAATAATTCTCGGACATGGCGTTGAATCAGCAGTTGAACCACGGAGGTCGGACTGACGGAAATTGCACAAAAGGTAACAAAGGAAACGAAGGCGATGAAATCCAGAGGAAGCTGATTTCTGGCGGCTTCGTTCTCTTCGTTGCCTTCTGTGAAGATGGTCTTTCCCCGTGGTGAAAAGTCAGCCGATCTTTTTTGTCGGCGCCTCGGGGTTGACCTGCGCGATGGGCTTCTCGCCGTTGACGGCGAGGATGAGATTCCTCACGGCGGTCGTCGCCTGGCGCTCGACGCTCTCGTAGGTGCGCGAAGCCACGTGCGGCGTGACGACGCAGTTCGGCGCCCTGAGCAGCGGGTGATCGGCCGGGGGCGGCTCGACGTCGAGCACATCGGCGCCGTAGCCGCCGACCTGTCCGCTCTCGAGCGCGGCGGCCATGTCCACCGTGTTCACGATCTCGCCACGCGCGCAATTGAGGATGAGCACGCCCTTCTTCATCTTCGCGATGTTCTTCGCGCTGATCAGGTCGCGCGTCTCGGGCGTGAGGTTGGTGTGGAGCGAGATGTAGTCGCTCGCGGCGAAGATCTCGTCCACCGAGGCGGCGCGTTTCACGTCGTGCTCTTTTGCGAACGCCTCGTCCCAATAGACATCGAAGCCGATCGGGCGCATCCCGAAGGCGCGGGCGCGAATCGCCACTTCCTTGCCGATCCGGCCGAGCCCGATGATGCCGATCGTCTTCTCGAGCAGTTCGTGGCCGGTCCTGCGTTTCCATTCGCCACCGCGGGTGGCATCGGTGGCGAAAAGGAGATTTTTCTCCAGCGCGAGCAGGAGCAGGAAGGTGTGCTCGGCCACGGTGGTGTGGTTCACCCCGGGCGTGAAGAGCACGGGGATCGAGAATCGCGTGGCGGACTCGACGTCGATCTTGTCCACGCCGATGCCGTACTTGCTGATGATCTTCAGGCGCGGCAGTGATTTTTCCAGCACGGCGCGCGTGATCGCGTCGTCGCCGCAGATGAAGGCGTCGAAGTCACCCGCGAGTTCGAGCATGCGCGCCTCGGTCAGCGGGCCGCGTTCGCGGACGACTTCGTAGCCGGCCTGCTCGAGCAGCGTGTGATGCTCGCCGGGCGTATCCTGAAAGGATGTGGTGGTAAGAAGGATGCGGATCATGTCTTGAAAAGGTCGAAAGTCTCAGGTCGAAGGTTTCAAAAACCGCCGGGAGATGGCTCAAGCGAGGATCGCCGCGACGGGCGCGGCGGCCGAAGAGGCGCGCGGGATCAGGAGCGGACTGACCTGCCGGAGCGCAAGCCCGGTCGAAGACTTTCCGCCGGTCTGCCGCACGAGGAGAGCGACCGCCGTCTGCATGATTTCGTCGATGTGCTGGTCGACCGAGGTGAGCGCCGGCTTGATGTGCGGGGAGACGTCGAGGTTGTCGAAGCCGACGATGGAAACCTCGCCGGCCACGGCCACGCCCGCTTCTTGGAGGCGGAGCATGGCGCCGATGGCGACCTGGTCGTTGATGGCGAGAATCGCGGTCGGACGCGGCGTGAGCCGCAAAAACCGGTCGGCCAGGCTTTTCCCGTAGGCGAAGTTCAATTCCGGCGGGACGGGGTCGGAAAGGCTGACGACATCGCGCTCCGAGGAGAGTCCGTGCTCTTGCACCACGGCGCTGATCGCATCGCAACGGATCTGTCCCCAGGGGACGTTGCCATCGATTCCGAGGAGCGCGAAGCGCCGGTGTCCGAATCCGTGGAGATGCTCGAAGAGGCAGCGCATGCCGGCCCTTCGATCGAGCTCGACCGTCGGGAGCGGCAGGCGCTCCTGCGGATCGATCATGACGACCGGCGTTTTATGTTGCTCGAGGAGCGTGGTGATTTTCGCGGCGTTGCCCGAACTCATGCCGCCGACCAGCACCAGGCCGTCCACCCGCATCGCGAGAAAATGACGCACGACGGTCAGCTCCAATTCGGGATTGCCGTCGGTGACTTCCTGGAGCGCGCGAAACCCGGCCTCCCGCAACACCCGCTGGAGCGTCGCGATCTTGCGCGAGATGATGGGCAGGCCGATCGCCTGGAAACAAACGCCGATCATGCCCGTGCTGGAGCCGCGCAAGGCCCGGCCAAGCGGACTCGGCACGAAGCCCAATTCGTCCATCGCCTCGCGCACGCGCCGCGAGGTCTCGGGCTTCACCTCGGGATGGCCGTTGAGCACCCGAGAGATCGTCCAACGCGAAAGCCCCAGATGCCGCGCCAGCGCCGAGGTGGATACGATGGGCTTGGTGGATCTCTTTCGCGACACAGGACGATGCTTACAAACACGTGTTGGGTGAGTCCAATCCTTTTCTCGAAGATCCGCGGCGATGGCGCGGGTGTTCGCCTTCGATCCCCGCCCTCCCGGGCAGGGCCGGGCCATTCACGCGGCGCGCCGCCGGAGCGGCGGCATCCGGACGCGCGAGGCGAATGCGACGCTTGACGGCAGTCGGGCAATCCACTCACTGTCACCGCTTTTTCAGTCGCCCACTCACTTCAAATCATGAGCCAACAGCATCGCAAATCCGTCAAACGCGCGCGTCGCAAGCGCTACCTCCGCCGTCAGAAAGACACCGCCCGCACCACGAAGGCGAAGAAGTAGGCGTGGTCGAAGCCGCGTTGGAGTTGAGGTTTGAGTCGAAGGGTTCGCAGAGGCGGCCACTTCAACTCAGACTTCAAACTTGAACCCTTTTCCGGCCCCTCGCGCCCGCGTTTTGGCGGGCTTTTTTTCATGATCAAAGTCGGTCTCATTTCGCTCGGTTGCGCGAAGAACCTCGTGGATTCCGAGATCATGGCCGGCCATCTGCGGAAAGCCGGCATGGAAATGACCGCCGACACGGCCTCGGCCGACGTGGTCATCGTCAACACCTGCTCGTTCCTCAACTCCGCGAAGGAGGAGAGCATCCAGACGATCCTCGAGGCTCACGAGGACCGCGGCATGCGCAAACGCCGCCGCGAGCAGAAGTTGATCGTCGCCGGCTGCATGGCGCAGCGTTTCTCGAAGGATCTGCCCGGCGCGCTGCCGGAGGTCGACGCGTTCATCGGCCTCGATCAGGTCACGAGCGTCGCGACGGTGATCGACGGGCTCTACGCCACGGAACGAAAGGTCGCGGAGCCGGCGCCGAATCTCGTCAACGCGCGCTCCACGTTCATCCCCGACTACGACACGCCGCGCTTCCGGCTCACGCCGCGGCACCTCGCCTACGTCAAGATCGCCGAGGGCTGCAACCATCCCTGCAGCTTTTGCATCATCCCGAAGATCCGCGGCCAGCATCGCAGCCGGACGATCGACTCCGTCGTGCGCGAAGCGCGCCAGCTCGTTTCCGAGGGCGTGCGCGAGATCAACCTGATCTCCCAGGACACGACCTACTTCGGCATGGATCGCTGGGAAAAACGCCCGAATCCGCGCACGCCCGTGGATTCGAGCCGCGGCGACTCGCTCGTGACGCTGCTGCGCGAACTCGACCAGATCGCAGGTGATTTCTGGATACGCATTCTCTACACGCATCCCGCGCACTGGAGCCCGGAGCTGATCCGGACGATCGCGACATCGGACAAGATCGCGCGTTACGTGGACATGCCGCTGCAGCACATCTCCGATCGCATGCTCGGCGCGATGCGCCGCGAAACCTCCTCGCAATACATCCGCGATCTCGTCCGCGACATCCGCGCGGGCATTCCCGGCATCGCGTTGCGGACGACCTTCATCGTCGGCTTTCCCGGCGAGACGGAGGACGACCAGCGCGAACTGCTCGAATTCATCCGTGAAACGCGTTTCGAGCGGCTCGGTGTTTTCGAATATTCCCAGGAGGAAGGCACGCGCGCGGCAAAGCTGGACGAACAGTTGCCGGCGCGCGTGAAGAAGAAACGCTGGCACGAGGCGATGCGCCTGCAGCGCGAGATCGCCGAAAATGTCAGCGCCGGCATGATCGGCCGCGTCCTGCGTGTGCTGGTCGAGTCTCCCGGTGTCGCGCGCGGCGGGGCGGACGCGCCGGACATCGACGGTCGCGTGTATGTGCCGCCCGGGTTGCCGGTCGGTGAATTCGCCGACGTGACGATCACGGGATCCAGCGGCTACGATCTTCTCGCCGGCGTCGAGGCGCCGTCCGGGGAGATGTTCAGGGATCTCGCCGTCGCGCAATGATCACGCGCGCAGGCGCCCCGCCCGTCGCGGGCTTGATTCCGGGCCGCTCCCGCTCACGCTGAGAGCTTTCCCGCGCCATGGATTTTCTCACGGATCGCGCCTGGCTTTGGATCGCAACCGCGTTTTACGCGATCGCGTTCGCCACCTCGACATTCTCGATGGCGCGCTCGCGGAGCCGGTCGCGCGGGTTGATGCTCGCGCTCGTCGTCATCGGAGCCGCGTTCCAGACGACCGGGCTTTATCTCCGCGGCCTGGAGGCGGGCGGATGCCCCGTGCGAAACACGTTCGAGGTCATCCAGTTCGTCGTCTGGTCCGCCACGATTCTTTATCTCGTGGTCGGCACGGCCTTCCGCGTCAGCCTGCTCGGCTACTTCACCTCCGGGCTCGCGGTGGTTCTCAGCATCGCCTCGCTTTCGATTCCCGGATGGGATGCGGCCACGCGCCCGCCCATCTTCGGCGGCGTCCCGTGGATCGAGGCCCATGCGTCGCTCGGGTTGTTCGCCTACGGCGCTTTCGGCACCCTCGCGCTGACTTCGCTCATGTTTCTGCTCCAGACCTTCAGCCTGAAGCGCAAGCACGTGCGCGGACTCTTCGCGTTTCTGCCGTCGATCGTCGCGCTGGAGCAGATCAACTACCGGCTGCTCCTCACCGGGCTCGTCGTGCTGACGGTGTCGCTCGTCGCGGGCGCGCATTACTACAGCCAGGATCCGGATTCCATCAGCGGCATGAAACTGGTCGTGGCGACGACGGTGTGGTTTGCCTACATGGTCGTGCTGGCGTTGCGGCTGCGCCGCGTGCTCGTCTCCGCGTCGCTGGCCTGGACGTGCCTCGCCCTCTTCGGTTTCGCGCTCTATTCGCTCGGGCAGATCACCCGCCCGCCCTCCACAGGGGCCAGCGAAGCCCGCGACGTGACGCCGGTCGCGGAAGCGCAAACGGAGGCCGCGCCATGAACGCGCCCGCGCGGCTCGTCGCCCTCGGCGCCTCGCATCACAACACGCCGCTGGAGATGCGCGAGCGCTTCGCTGTTTCGCCCGATCGCATGCTGGATCTCTATCGCCACCTGCGCGCGAGCCCGGGCGTGCGCGAGGCGCTCGTGCTCAACACCTGCAACCGTCTCGAGGTTTACTCGGTAGTCGAAGGGCACGAATCGACCGCGCCGCTGGAGGCCGCGCTGTGCGCGTTTCAACACATCGACCCGGCGGAGTTCGCGCGGCATCGCTACACCTTGCGCGACGGCGACGCGGTCAGCCACCTGCTCGGCGTCGCGGCGGGCATCGATTCGCAGATCGTGGGCGAGACGGAGATTTTCGGGCAGGTCAAATCGGCCTACTCGGGCGCGGTCGCGCAGGGCGCCGTCGGGCCGGTCCTGAACCGCGTGGTGCAGAAATGTTTTCAGGCCGCCAAATTCATCCGCACGACCACGCCGATCGGCGCGGGCCAGATCAGCGTGGCGACGGTGTCCGTGGAACTCACGGAGAAGATCTTCGGCGCGCTGGACGGCTGCCGTGTGCTCGTGATCGGCACCGGCGAGGTCGGCGAGAAAACCGCGCGCGCGATGGCGAGCCGCGGGGCCGCCGCCATCACCGTGCTCAGCCGGTCGCTCGATCGCGCCCGCGCACTGGCCGCGGCCGTCGATGCCCGCGCGGGCACGCTCGACAATCTCGACGAGGCGCTGGCGGAGCACGACATCGTGATCGGCTCCACGAACGCTTCCGCGCCGATCGTGTCCCATGTCCTCGCGCGGTCGTTGATGAAGGCGCGCAAGCTGCGCCCGCTCTTCTTCATCGACCTCGGCATCCCGCGCAACTTCGACCCCGCGCTCGGGCAGGTGCATTCCGTTTTCCTCTACGATCTCGACGACCTCGCCCGCATCGCCGACGAGAACCTCGCCGCGCGGCGCGCCGCCATGGACAAGTGCCGGCGCATCGTCGAGGAAAAGGCGTCCCGCATCTGGGAGGGGGCGGTTCACCGCATCGGCCCCGCCCTCCCCGTCGCGCCCGGCCGCGATTTGCCGGCGCACAGCCAGACGGTCTGAGGCGGAGTGGGCTGGCAGGAAAGCGCCCGCCTCCGTGCCATCACCTTTCCGTCTCTTCGATCTGCTCCGCCAGCCAGTGCGCGGCGTCGCCTTCCGGCGGACGCGTCAACGCGTTGCGCAAATCGCCGGCGAGCCGTCGGGCGCGCTCGATCCGCGCGGGATTGCCCAGGCAATCCTCCAACTCCGCCGCAAGCGCGGCCGGCGTGGCGCGGCCCTGGATGAACTCGGGATACATCGGCTCGGAAAGAAGCAGATTCGCGATGCCGATATAGGGAACCTGCATCAGCATCCGGCCCATGATATAAGTGAGCGGATTCGCGCGATACGCGATCGCGCCCGGGACCGCCGCCAGCGCGCAGACGAGCGAGATCGTGCCCGAACTCGTCAGCACGGCGGAAGCAGCCGTGGCCTTGTCCTTCCGCTGCAGGCGCACCGCTTCGCCCAGCGCGGGCCGCCGCGCGAGTTCGCCCTCCAGCAACTGCCGGATGCCCGCGCTGGGATAAATCATCACCGCCTTCGTGTCCGGCCGCAAACGAAGGAAGGTCTCGAAACCCGCGAGGAGCGCCGGCGCGATGCGCTTCACCGCCCCCACCCGGCTCCCCGGCAGAAGAAGCGCGGGGCCGCCGGCGCTGTATGCCACCGGCGGGACATAGCCTTCGCTCACGAAGGGATGTCCGACGAAACTCACAGGGAGCTTCGTGTCCTTGTACCAATCCATCTCGAACGGAAAAATCGTCGCCAGCGCGTCGAGGTCCCTCTCCATCGCAAACCGGCGCCTGGGTTTCCACGCCCAGATCTGCGGGCTGATATAATAAACCGCGCGAACGCGCCCGCCTCCCTTGCGCGAGAGCCCCGCCTCCCGCAGCGCCGCGGCCATCCGGAGATTGAAGCCGGGGTAATCGACGAAACACACCACGCGCGGCCGGTGCTCGCGTATCCAGAGAATGGTTTCAGCAAAGATCCGCTTGAAAAAACCGTAGTGCGAAAGCACCTCGACCAGGCCCACCACCGACGAGGCCGTGAGGTCGAACAACAATTGCGCGCCCACCGCCCGCAACATCGGGCCGCCGATCGCGGCGACGCGCGTCGTGGGATGCCGCGCGAGCAGCGCTGAAATCATCCGCGCCGCCTGCTCGTCGCCGGAATGCTCGCCGGCGATGACGAGCACATCCACCGCGCCTTGCGGTGGTGGAAACGGCAGCGTGTCGGCCGCGGGCAATGACAACGATTCGTCCATGAAAGGAAGCCGCCAGTAAGCGGCATCCCTCCCGGCAAAACCATCTCAAAAGCGCTCGAAAAAAATGCGCCTCGCGCGGCGCGCTGCTTCCACCATCACGGCCCGACCACGTAGAGTTCGACCAGCGCGACTCCCGTTCCCTCGTCCTTGCCCGCCACCTGCACGGTGTAAGCGCCCGGAGGCAGCGCGACGAGCAGCGCGGAATCGCGCTCGCCGTCCCCGAACGCGAAAGCCCCGGTCGCCGCCTGCGCGGCGAGGAGCGCCGGTTGATTCGGAGCCTCCTGCCAGTCGTCGTTCACCGCGACCACGGAGGAACCGCGAAGCACGGTCATGACGGGGTCCGCCAGAACGCCGGCCACATCGAACGGCGGCAGGCCGAGGGTCGGACCGGCGCCGCGAATGAGCAGGGTCATGGCCACATTGCCATCGATCACGAATCCGGGAATGAGAATGTCCCCGCCGGTGCCGACCTGGGCGCGCGCCGAGAGGTTGACGAGGCGGCCCGCGCTCGTCGCATCGTCGATGTCGTAGAGTTCGACCAGCGCGACTCCGGAGGTCGCCGCGACCCCCGAGGTCTGCACGGTATAACCACCCGGGCCAACTGAAAGCACGAGAGCCGAATCCTTGGTCGAGCCATCGAGCGGGAACGCGCCTGATTTCAACGTCGCCGCCGCAAGCGCCGCCGGATCGGCGACCAGCCCCCAGTCGTCGTTCATCGCAACAGGCGACGAGCCCGCAAGCACCACGATCGTCGGATCCGCGAGAACACCCGTGACGCCGAAGTCCGGCATCCCGAGCCTTGGGCCGACCGCGCGCACGAGAAGGTTTTTGCTGCCCGCCCCCGAAATCGAAAAACCGGGAATGAGAATGTTCCCACCCGTCCCGACAAGCGCTCGCGCGGAGAGATTCACAAGGCGGGCGCCGCCGGTCGCGACGACGGTCAATGTCGCGCCGGCGCTGGTCACGCTTCCGCCCGCGTTCGAAATCACGCAGGCGTAGACTCCTCCGTCCGCGGCCTGGATGCCGCCGAGAAACAACGTCGGGCCCGTCTCGCCCGCGAGATCGGCGTCGTCCCTGCGCCATTGATATTCGAGCGCGTTTCCCGTTGCCTGAACGGAGAAGAAAGCGCCCGAACCGGCGCGCGCCGTCATCGATCCCGGCTGGACTGAAATAACAGGCGGGGCTCCGGGAGTCACGGTCAACGTTGCGGCCTGGCTCGTGGCGGTTCCAGCCGGGTTGGTCGCGACGCAATCGTAAGCGCCCGCGGCATCCACGGTCAGGTTGTTCAGGACAAGCGATGTCCCGGACTCGCCGGCGATCGCCTGCGTGTCCTTGCGCCATTGCAGCGTGGGCGCGGGCGAGCCCGTGACCGCGACAGCAAAGGCGACCGTGCCTCCGGACTCGACCGTCGCGGACTGCGGATGCTGGGTGAAGGCCGGCGCGATGTCCGCCGCCGGCGCTATATTGAAAGTGAGTGAAAACACCGGGCTGCTGCCGTGCTCGCCGGCTCCGCGGTTCGGACTGTCATAAGCCTCCAGGCTGACAGTATAATCTCCGCTCATCGAGGGCGTTCCCGTGATCGAGCCACTCGAGCCGTTGACGGTGAGGTTCCCCGCGGCTCCGCTGGCGCCGGGCACGGTGAGGCCGGGCGGGAGGACGCCGATGATCGAATAGGATTCCGGCGTCGCCACCGAGCCGGAAAAGGCGAACACGACCGAAAGTCCCACGCCCACCGTCCCGCTCACGGGATTCGCCGGATTCGTGACGAACTGCGTCGCGCCGGTCTGCGCGTGCACGACGCCCGATGTGGCGAGCGCGGCCGGGATCAGCGCCCGCAGCACATGGCCGGCGCCGATCCGGCCGCCGGCCTCGCCGCCGACAAGCATCCGAATGACGGGGGCGCGCTGAAGACACAGCGTGAGCACGGAGCACAACCAGACAGAACGCGCGGAGTGGGCGTGAAGAAGGAGTCGCATGAGTTTGAAGCGGACAAAGCGGTTTAATATCCGGGCCGGCGCGCGCGGGTGATCGCGGGCATCGATTAGAGCGGACCTCGCGACATGTATTCCCGCGCCGAACTCCGAAAACAGCGGCCGGGGTCGCGAAGTCCGCGAACGCCGGACGGCGCGCGCTAATTGCATCCGCATCCGCCGCCACCCACGCCGCGGCCGCCGGTCGAAGCCTCGCGGGAGAAATAGATGTGATCCGTCATCGAAAGGTAGAGCGGATCGCGATCGGCGCGCATGGTGTAGTCCGCAAGATTCGCGCGCTGCCACGGCTGCACCGTCGCGCACCCGCTGAACAACGCGGCTCCCGCGATGGAGCACGCGAGAAGCAGGATCGTTTTCACCGGGATCGTCTTCATCGCTTTTCAGCGAGGATGGCCGCGATTTCCTCCCGATATTTGCGATGGCTCTTTTCACCGTGAAAGCCCTCGTGCGCGAAGCGCACCCTGCCCTCGCCATCGAGGACGAACGAAGTCGGCATGGCCGGCGCGGCGACCGCGGCGACGAGTTCCTGTTTCGTGTCGCGCAACACGGCGAACGCCGGCCGCATGCGCTTCAGGAATGCGTCCATCGCCTTCGCGTCTTTGTCCACGCTCACCGCCACGATGACCAGGCCCCTGTCGCCAAATTCCTGATACAGCGAGTCGAAGACGGGAAACGAGGCCTTGCACGGCGCGCACCACGACGCCCAGAAATCGACGATCACCACCTTCGCCGAAGCGAGATCGGGCATTTCCCCGGCAAGCTCGAAGCTCGCGAAATCCGGAAAGGCGTCGCCCGGTTTCAACGTTTCCGCCGTCGCCGGATGAAAGGCCGCGATGAAAAGCGCCGCCGGCAAAAACACACTCCGATCCGATTCAAATAACATAACGATAAAACCCCCGGGTTTGAATCAGGCGATCGACACAGTGGATGATCCCTTCCGCGCCAAGATAATCCTCGATCAGCGCGTGTCCCTCGTCCGGTCCGAGGACGAATGCCGTCGTCGCCAGCAGGCCGGCCTCGAGGCAGGAGGCCGCGATCACCGTGACCGAGCGGCAATCGCTCGAAACAGGATGCCCCGTCCGGGGATCGACGATATGGCCAAAGCGTTTTCCCCCGGACTCGAAGTGGCGAATATAGTCGCCGGAGGTGGCGACGCCGCCGTTGTTGAGGGCAAGCCGCGCGCGAACGGTCCCCGGTCGCGCGGGGTCCTCGACGCCAATGCTCCAGCAAGGCGCGTCCGCCGGCGCGCCGGCAACGCGCACGTCGTGCCCGAAATCGACCAGCGCATTGGCGATCCCGTGGTGTCGGGCGATCTCCGTGACGCGATCCACCGCGTGCTCCTTTCCAAATCCGCCGAGATCGAGCCCCATGCCTGTGTCCGGAAGGTAGATGCGCCCGGGCTCCCGGCGCACGCGCGCCCAGCCGGTCTTCGCGACGGCGGCCGTGACCTCGTCGGGCGCGGGCACGCGCGGGTGATCGGCCTTGTAGTTCCACAGGCGCAAGAGCGGCAGCATCGTGATGTCGATGATGCCGCGCGAGAGCACGTGGATCTGGTCGGCGAGCGCGAACATGCGCTCCGCGTCGGCGTCGATCCCGACCCAGTCGCGCCCGGCCGCGGCGTTGATCCGGCTGATCAGGCTGTCGCCGCGGAACCGCGAGTATTTCGACTCGAAGGCCGCGACCCAGTCCGTCGCCTCGCGGACGAACGCGCGACCCGACGCCGGGTTCTCCGCGCCATACTGGATTTCGCACTGCGTGCCCATCGCGGGAAACCGGACGCGCTCGATCGGGCGGCCCGCCGCGGCGATTGCGGGGCGCGAGGAAAGCCACGGGCTTTGTTTTAGAACCATAGCTGAATGCCCAGGGTCAGGATGTTCGCGGTGATATAGGCCGCGTCCGGGGTGTTGTCGCGGCCGTGCATGGAATAGCGTTCGAAAGTCGCGTCGAGCGCCCAGCGGTCGTTGTGATTGTAAACCACCTTTGCGCCCACGGTGAGCCCGTCGAACTTCGAGAGTCTATAGTCCGAAGAATAAAACGGCGTGGACGCGTCCGGATTCGGCAGGGGCATGATCGGGGTCGCGTCCAGGTTTACATGATAATAGTCGGCCGCGCTCTGACGATACAGCCTCACGTTCGGACGCACGACGACGCGCGACCCGAGGCGCTGAAACCACGCGAGTTCCAGCGTGCCGCTCCGGATGCCGTGATCGTCCCGGTAATAACGCGCGGAGGTCTCGACGCTGGCGCGGAGGTTTTCAATATAAAGCGTCAGTTGCGCGAAGAGGATGTTCTTGTCCCGCTCGTCGGGACGATTCTCGGGAAACGTCAGCGCAAGCGGAAGGCCGGGAAGGGGCTCGATCGTTTTTTGCACGAGCTTGTACGGATCGGTCAGGAAGCCCGTGGCGTGACCGCGCGAGTAGTTGATCGTAAGCGTCGTGTTTGCGTTCAGGATCCGGGTGACGCCGACCAAAAGGTCGCGGCTGATCTTCCTTTCCGGTCGCGCGAAGAAATCCGGCGTGATGTCGTCGTCGATATAGGAAAAGCCGAGCTGGATTTGCGTGTTCTTCTCGTTGAAATCCTGGATCCACGAGCCGGAGAAGCCGTTCGAAAGGTAGTCGTTTTCGTTGCTGCGCGCATACTGGACGCGGGCGGTCGCGCCCGGCCAGGTCCGCGCGAGATCGGTGACGATGGCGTGCCGCGTCTCGATCAGGCGCGTCATCGGCAGGACGCCGTCCTCGCGCATCGGCTGGCCCGTCGGCGTGGCTCCCGTGATGGTGTCTTCGACGCCTTCCACGCTGAGTTTCATCGCTGTCCCGAGATCGATGTCCGCCCGCACGTAATGCGCCTCGACCTCGATGCGGCCGGACGCTTCGCGGTAGTCCTCCCATTTATATTGGAGGCTGGTTTCCGCCGGCGCGCGGTCGGGCTCGGCGAGGAGCAGGAGGAGGCCGAGCGCGAGGACAAGCGCGCGTGGCGCGGGACGGTCGGGCGGGATCATCTGAGGTTTCTTCATCTCCGCGGCGGAAGCGGGAGTTTCTCGCTGATCGGGTGATTCCATGGACAACGTGAGACAAGACTGGTGTCTCAGACTAGGAACGCTTCATCGGGATTTTACTCCCGGACGGGTGGAAGGAATGATGGAGCGAATGGGAGAGCCAGGTTCGGAGTTCCGCCTTCAGGCGGTCGTTTGCGCCGGCTAAAACCGGAACTCCAAACATCGAGCGACCGCGGCCGTCGTTCGCTGATCGCAGCTACTGGAAGCGCGCGGGATTCGAATCGCCGCGGAAAGAAACGGCGCTTTCGTGAGCGCCATGCGACTTCGCCTCCTCGCCTGCCTCGCGTTTGCCGCGGCCTGTCTTTGCCACTCGTTGTCCGCCGGCGAGGGTGTGCAGATCGCGACGAGCCGCGCCGGGATGGTCGTGGCAGCGCATCCGCCGGCGACGGAGGCGGGGCTCGCCATTCTGGAGGCGGGCGGAAACGCCGTGGACGCCGCGATCGCCGTCTCTCTCGCGCTGGGCGTGGCCGAGCCCCACGGATCCGGACTCGGCGGAAAACTCGAGTGGGTTTGCCTCGAAAGAGCCTCCGGAAAAGTGAGCGTGATCAGCGCGCTCGATTCATCCGGACCCTCGTTCGATGTCGCGGCCTTCCGCGATCTTTCCCATGCGCAGCGGCGTGAAGGCGGCGCCTCGGTCGCCGTGCCGGGCCTTCCGGCCGGGCTCATGCTCGCGCACGAACGCTGGGGCTCGCTCCCACGCGAAACGATTTTCGCCCCGGCCATCCGGCTGGCTCGCGAAGGTTTCGAAGTTCTGCCGGGAACGACGCGGTTTTTCCAGGCGCAGATCGAAAAACTCCGCAGGCACGAGGCGCTCGGCCGCGTGTATCTCGACCAGGGCGAAATCCCCGCGGCCGGCTCGCGGGTGCGCAACAAAGCGCTGGCGCGAACGCTTCACGCCATGGTCGCGCGCGGCGCGAAGGGCTTTTACGAAGGGCCCGTCGCGGAGGCGATCGCGGCCGCGATCGAGGAGGCCGGCGGCTTCGTCACGACCGCCGATCTCGCCGCCTATCGCGCCACGATCGAGGAGCCGTTGCGCGTGGCGATCGGCGATTGCGAGATCGTCGGAGCGATCCCGCCCGCGCACGGCGCGGCCACGTTTGCGCTGACGGTGAAGATCCTCGAAACCCACGCGTGGGCCGCGGGCGGGTTGTTCAATCCGGAGAACACCGATGCGTTTCTGCGCGCGTGCCAGCAGGCGGACGGCGCGGTGCGGCTCGCGATCGGCGACACGCCGGACGCGATGGCGTTGGTCCGGGGCCTGTTCACGGAAGCGTCGATCGCGGCGTTGCGCGAGGCGGCGGCGAACGCGGACCCCGCCTCGCCCTACTCGCCGGCTCGCAAGGCGGCGGCGCGGTGGATGCGCGAGCCGGATGCTCAGGCCGCCGAGACAACTCACTTCTGCGTCGTCGATGCCGAGGGAAACGCCGTCAGCGCCACGCAATCGCTCAGCCATCATTTCGGCTCCGGCATCCTTGTTCCGGATGCGGGCGTGATCCTGAACAACACGCTCGTGAACTTCGCCCTAAGCGGCGGCCCGAATGTCGCCGCCGCGAACAAGCGGCCGCGCACCACGATCGCGCCATCGTTGATTTTTCGCGACGGAAAACTCGCCACCGCCATCGGCCTGCCCGGCGGCGCGCGCATCCCCTCGGGCATGGCGCAGGTCGTGACGGCTCATCTCCTGCTCGGCGCCGACCTGGCCGCCGCGATCGCGGCGCCGCGCGTGCATCCGGACCAACCCAACTTCGGAAGCGGCCCGCACAACGTCGTCTGGGTCGAGGAGCTTCCGCGCGAGGATTTCCTCTTCGCGTTGCGAAGCCTCGGCTGGGCGCCCGAGCCGCACGAGGACACGGAAAGCTTCGGCGGATTGAACGCGATCGAGATCGGCGCCGATGGCGTCTTCCGCGGCATTGCCGACCTGCGCCGGCCGAACCACGCCGCCGCGCCGGTTTCTCCGTAGCGATTCGCCTGAGCCGCGGATGGGCGCGGAACGACGCGGCCGCAAAGGAGCGCAAAAGACGCAGAACTTCGGACTCTCGACTCCCGTCTCCTGACGCCTGTCCCCTGATTTTGATCGGAACGGCTCTTGCCACCGCCGAAGGGGTCGATTCTGTGGGTTCCTTTTGTCCATTTGAAAGTGACGACTCCCTCTTCGAAATCCCGCCGCATCCTCACGGCGATCGTTCAATGGTTCGATGCCGACCACTGCCCCATGGGGGCCGAGAAGATGCGGCAGGAACCCGACAAGGTGGACTGGGTTCGCGTGATCCCGTTCGTTTTCCTGCACCTCGGCTGCCTCGGCGTGATCTGGGTCGGATTCAGCGCCGTCGCCGTGTGGAGCGCGGTCGCGCTCTATTTCCTGCGGATGTTTGCCGTGACAGGCATCTATCACCGCTATTTCTCCCACAAGACCTACAGCACCTCGCGTTTCGGCCAGTTTCTGCTCGCGCTGTGGGGCGGAACCACCGTGCAGCGCGGACCGCTGTGGTGGGCCTATCACCACCGGCACCACCACCAGCACTCCGACGAGGAGGAGGACGCGCATTCGCCGCACGTGCACGGTTTCTGGTGGTCGCACATCGGCTGGATCACGAGCCGCCGGAACTTTCCGACCGACTACACCAAGGTGCGCGACCTCGCGAAGTTTCCCGAGCTGGTCTGGTTGAACCGCTTCGACATGGTCGTGCCCGCCGCGTTCGCCGCGGCGATCTTCGGCCTCGGCGAACTCCTCGCCGCGACCGCGCCGCAACTCGGCACGAACGGCTGGCAGATGCTCGTGTGGGCCTTCTTCATCAGCACGACGGCGTTGTTTCACGGCACCTCGTGCATCAACTCGCTCGCCCATCTCCTCGGCGATCGCCGTTACAACACGACCGACGATTCGCGCAACAGCCTGATCCTCGCCTTCGTCTGCCTCGGCGAAGGCTGGCACAACAACCACCACCGCTACCAGAGCGCCACGCGCAACGGCTTCTACTGGTGGGAAATCGATCCGACCTACTACGGCTTGAAGCTGCTCGCCGCGACCGGCCTCATCTGGGGTCTCAAGCCCGTCCCGCAATCCGTGCTCGACGAAGGCGCGCGGGCCGAGCACGCGAAGTCGGTGGCCGCCGCGCAGCGCCGCGCCAGACTCGCCTCGTCGGAATCCTCGCCGCTCTCCCGCGTCGTGCCCGCCGCCGCCGCGATCGCCGTCGCCTCGGTCCACGCGGCCAATTGCGACGCCGCGCCGAAGAAGGAAGGCCCGCCCATCCAGCGCGATGTTTCCGAGCTTCCCGTGAAGTCGCAACAAGCTCCGGCTTCATCCGCCACGAGCGCGCCGGACGACGGCCCGAGGCACGCGCGGCGGTAGACGCGGTGGCGATGGGGCGTCTTTCCCGCCCCGGGATCCCATCGCCAAAGGCGCGACGGCGCGCGATCGCTCAGAAGTGATGCGGCGCCTGCTTCAGGATGCGGGCGAGGATGTCGGGCCAGAGTTCTCCTCCCGCGCGCTTCGACCAGTAGCAAAGTTCGCGCAGTTCCACGGCGTCGTCGAAAAGCGTGTCGATGCGCGCGTCCACAATCATGCGCGGATCAGGCCGCGGCTGGATCTCGCGAATGCCCGCGAGTTCGCAGGCCGCGCGGACTTCATCGATCGTGGGCGCCACGCCGATGGCATAGAGCGCCTCGAGCGCGTCCTGATGCGTGAGGATCGGATGGCCCGCCACGATGTTGGCATGAAACCGGTTCAGGTCCTGAAGACGCACATCCATCTCGTCCTGCCGGATCAGGTAGCGGATCCGCGCGGAACGGGAGGCGCTGATCACGCCCTGCTTCGCCGCCTCCTCGACGCGACCGGCGTCGGTGTCGGCGATCACTGAAATCCCCTCGCGACGGCGGTTGGCCAGCTCCTTGCGCTGCAGGACATGCCCGGCCTCGTGGATGATCACGCTGGCGTGCGCGGCCTGGTCCACCAACATCTGGTGATTGCCGAAATTGTATTGTCCCCACAGGCGGCTGCCCGGTGTCCTGCCCGCGATATAGGCTTCCTCGCGCACCGGCACGGAAACGTGGATGCGGCTGTAATCGGTGAACGGAACCGGCTCCTCCGCGCGATGGCGCCTGCGCTTGCGCGCGATGACGTCGGGCGTGAGCACGCCGTCCGGATAGACCGTGGCGATGACCTGGGCGTAGGAAATCCGGCCGCTGGCGAGAGCCTCCTTTTTCAACGCCTCGAGGCGCTCGCTGTAAGCGTCCAGGCGCGCCGGAACCGACATCGCCGGCGACGTCCCGCGCGCCGACACCGCGGGAGGCGAGGCGGCCGACCGGCCGCCCACCACGGTTGTCGCGACGACGAGGCCGAGAAGAAACGCGGGGAAACGCATGGGAGCGTCTTCCCTTTCGGAAAGTGGCGCGCGCCGGCTTAGCGCCGCCGCGATCGGCGCGATTTTTTGATACTGATTTCGACAACCCTTTTCCGATTCTCCCCGGTCGCCCGCGCGATCGCGCGCCCGGGCCGAAATCGAGGCGTCCGCTTCGCGCCTCGCGCTGCAACCTGCAACCCCGCCGGCTTGATCGCTCTGCAATTCACGCCGCCTCGTGGCGGCGCGACGCGCGTCGCGCGCAAAGCGTCATGGGAAGAGGGGCGCCGCCCTCCCTGCTGGCGCCTGAAATGCGGTGGCTTCGCGCAAATGCAGCGGATCGACGCACTTCCCAGTCCCGGCGGCGGGCCGGCGGCGCCGCAGGGGCGGCAGGCTGAATTGCTCGCGGAGATCGCGACGCGATTGCTGTTGTCCGAAAACCCGAAGCCGCTCCTCGAGGGAATCATCGCCGCCGCCGGCCGCGAAGCCGGGGCGGGCGCCTTCTGCCTTCATCTCGTCGATGCCGAATCGGCGGAGCCGCGGTTCGCCGCGGGCGCGGGCATGGCCGGCGGGACGCTCGAGCGGCTCGAACAAGCCCTGCGCCATCCCGGCCTGCTCGGGGTTGTATTGACAAAACGGATACACGTCGCGCTGGAGGACATCGCGGGCAGCCGCGACGACGCGGCGCGCCACCTCGCGGCTTTCGGGGCCTCGTGTTGCGCGATGCTTCCGCTGATCGTGGACGGGCGCGCGCGCGGCGCGGTCACATTCATCGCTTCGGATGCTTCGTCCTTCGACGAGGCCGCGATGCGATTCCTTCGCACGATCGCGAGCCTCCTGGCCGCAAGCCTCGGCCGCGCCCGGCTCCTCTCGGACCTGCGCGATGCGCGGGACGAAGCCAGGGCGGCCCTGCGCGCCAAGGACGACTTTCTCGCCGTGCTTTCGCGCGAGCTGCGCACGCCCCTCAATCCCGTGCTCCTGATCGCGAGCGACGCGGCCGACAATCCCCGGTTGCCGGCCGCGGTCCGGAAGGATTTTCACGCCATCCGCGACAACATCCGGCTGGAGGCGCGGCTCATCGACGAACTGCTCGATCTCACGCAAATCAGCCGCGGCAGGCTCGTCCTCGCGTCCGGCGAAGTCGATCTTCACGCGGTCATCCTCGACGCGCTGAGCGCCGCGAAGGGCGACCACAAGGAGAAGACGATCGAGGCGCGGCGCGAGTTCGCCGCGACAAACGCGCGCGTCAAAGGCGACACCTCGCGGATCCGGCAGGTGTTTTGGAACATCCTGACAAACGCGTTCAAGTTCACCCCGGATGAAGGCGCCGTCACCATCGTCACGCAAAATCCCCCTCGGGGCGCGGCGATCGAAATCCAGATCACGGACACGGGCATCGGCATGAGCCGGCAGGAACTCGATTCCGTTTTCAACGCGTTCGGGCGGGGCGGGCAGACAGCGATCGAGATCCGGAACCGCTTCGGCGGGCTCGGCCTCGGGCTCGCCATCACACGCATGCTCGTGAGGTTGCACGGCGGCACGATCGAGGCGCGCAGCCCGGGGCCCGGGCTCGGCGCGACGTTTGTCGTGACGTTTCCCAACCTCGAGGCCGCGATCGACGAAGCCCGCGAAACCCCGCCGGCGGAGCGCGGGGCGGACGCGGCCGGGCCGGGCGATGGAAAAAAGGGCGGACCCCGCCACAAGGTTCTGGTTGTCGACGACCATGCGCCCACGCGGAGCGCGCTGGCGCATTTGTTGAAGCGAAGGCGATACCTCGTGACCGTCGCCGCGGGCGCCACCGAGGCGCTCGAACGGGCGCGCGGCGGCGAGTTCGATTTGTTGCTCTCGGACCTGGGGCTGCCGGATGGAGACGGCTTCTCGGTCATGCGCCTGGTCAAGGACATCCATCCCGGGATCCGCGGCATTGCCATCAGCGGTTACGGAACGGACAGCGATCTCGAGCGCTCGCGCCGCGCCGGTTTTTCCGCGCACCTGGTCAAACCGGTCAGCATCAAGGCGCTCGAGAAGACGCTCGCGCAAGTCGCCGGCACGGTGGACGCGCGCGGCCAGGCGTAACCGGCTGCCCGCCTGCGGCTGGCCTTCTCTCGGGAATCGCAGCTATTTTTGGAGTGCGGTGATTCATCGCCGCTTTCGACCGCCGGGAGGCCCAAAGTGGCGACAAGTCGCCGCGCTTCCAAAGGTCGGAGAAAAAATCAGCCCGGCCGTCCGCCTGCCTCCGCGACAGCGCGCTCGACTCGCGGAGATCGCCGGCCAGCATCGCCGGCTCGCATGGTCTGGCGTTATTCCCTGCTGCTTTTCGGCGTGTTCGCGTGCTCCACCGCCGCGATCCTGATCAAGGCCAGCGCCACGCATCCGACGGTGCTGGGAGCGATGCGCCTGTTGATCGCGGCGGCATTTCTGGCGCCGCTCGCGTGGCGCGATCACCGGCGCCCGGGCACGGTTTTCGGGCTCGCGCAGCTTCGGCGCACCTGGGCGCCGTCGATCGTGCTCGCGGCCCATTTCATCTCGTGGGGATTCGGCGCGCGCATGACGCTGTCGGCGCAGGCGAGCCTGGTCGTGAATCTTGCGCCGGTCGCCATTCCTTTTTTTCTGCACGCGCTCGTCGGCGAGACGATCACGCGGCGCGAGATCGTCGGCACCGCGCTCGCGATCGGCGGGGTGATGCTCCTCAGCGTGCGCGACGCGCTCGCCGGCGGCGGCGATTTCTGGGGAAACGTCGTCTGCTTCGCCTCCATGCTGCTGTTCGCCTGGTATCTCGCGCTCGGCCGCAAGAATCGCGACTTCCCCACCCTCTGGCTCTACGTCGTGCCGATCTACGCGCAGGCCGGCGCCATCTGCCTGTTGTTTTCCCTGCCCTGGATCGGTGGGTTCGAATACGATTCCCCGCGCGAGTGGTCGCTCATGGCGGGCCTCGCGGTCGCGCCGACGATCATCGGGCATTCGCTGCTCAACTCCAGCATGCGCCACCTCCGCGGCCAGATCGTGAGCCTGTGCAACGTCGGCCAGTTTCTCTTCGCCGGCGTGATCGCCTGGTTCATCTTTCGCGAGGCGCCGGCGCTGACGTTCTATCTCGCGAGCGCTCTCGTCGTCGCGGGCGTCGCCCTCGTCGTGCTCCAGGCGCCGCCGCAGCCCCGGATGCGTTGAGCGAAGGCGGCCGCGGCGCGAAAGCCGCGCGTCAATCCGCCCACGGCTTCGACGCCACCGGATCGCGGCCCTCGTCGAAATCGAAAAGGTCGAAGAATGTCTCGATCGGCTTGCCGGTCAGGCCGTATGCGGCGATCCGCTCTTGCAGCGCCGTCGTGCGATCGTCGCGCCAGCCGATCTTCATCATGAAACGGTTCCAGGCATTGACCTCGTCGCCGGTGCGTTCGGTTCCCGTTTTGCGCGCCCACGCAAGCATGGCGTCGTCGCTCCCGCCTTCGCGCGTGCGCGCGGCCAGATCGTCGTAGGCGATTCCGAGAAAGCGGCAGCAACGCGCGTCGAACAAACCCGGCCGCCACGCGCCGAGATTCTCATGGTATTCCGCGGGCAGTTTTCCCGCCGCGTGCAGGCGGATCTTGTCGAGCATCCGCCCGAAATAAACGAGGCCGCCCACCTTGTCGTAGGCGCTGCGCAAACCAGCAATGTGTGCCATCGCGGCGAAACCTGCGCCGGCGACACGAAGCCCGCAAGCCTCTCCCTTCCCTGCCCTCCCGGGCACGTGATTGGGGAGTGGAGTGACAGGGCGGAACCCCGAGAGAGCGAGCTGGCGGCCTACAAAATAGGCGTCTCGCCGATGTTGCCCCGCAAAGCCAGGATTCTGTCGCGTACGCGACAAAATTCCGGCTTTGTGTTCGGCGTGGCCGGAGGCTTGTCAGCGGGCGCGGCCGGAGGCGCGGCGGCGTTCCTTGATGTCGTTGAGGGCCTTGTCGGCCGCGGCGGTCGCTCCGGGGATGAGGAGCCAGCCGCGGAGCATGTCCACGACCGCGCCGCCGTTGTGCTTCGCGAGCGCTTCCACGACCAGCGCGCGATCCTCCTTCTCGAAAGCGGTCATCATGCAGGTCTGGAAACCGCGCAACGATTCCTCGCGCGAACCGCGGAATGTCTCGCCGCTGACGCGCAGGAGCGAGCGCCATGCCGATTGCCGGGTGGCCGCATCCAGATCGTCGCGCGCGATGACGGCCTGCAGCACCGGGATCGCGTCCGCCTTCTGCCACGCGAGCACGGCGCGCAGCGCGGCCTCGTCGGGCGCGTCCGCGGTGATCAACGGCTTCAACAGCTCCAGCGCCGGCGCGTCGCCGATCGCGCCGGCCATGCGAACGGCCGAGGCGCGGGACTCCGCGTCGGCGGACGCGATTCGCGGCTCGAGGACGCGGGTGACCTCGCCTTCCCCGGACTCGCGCCCGATGGCCACGATCGCGCGCTCGATCGCCGGACGCGCGGACGGCTCCGCGGCGTCCCATTGCTCGAGCAACATCGGAACAACCTTCGCGTCGCCAAGGGCGCCGATGGCCCTGTAGGTTTCCGAAGCCAACGGCCGATCCGCTCCCGGACCCGCCTTGAGCAAAGCCGGAATCGCCTCGCGATACGAACGCGCGACGAGAATTCCAGGAAGCGCGCGGCGAATGGCGGAATCGGCTTTTCCAAACTCCTCGATCAAGCGCGTGTTTACCGCGGGATCCGGAACCGACCCGATCGCCGCAAGCGCGGCCTCCCGCGTGGCGGCGCCGTCCGCGGCGAGTCCGAACAAGGCATCGAGGTCCGACGCATCGCCGATCCGGCCGAGCGCGGCGATGGAGGTCGTCTTCAAGCCGGCGTCGTCCGCCGCGATCGACTCGCGCGCCAAAGGCAGCACGGCGCGGGAGAAGTCGCCGGAGAGATTTTCGATCAACAACGCGCGCGATTCCGCCGGCCACGTCTTCGCCGAGGCGACGAGGGATTCGCGCGCCGGCCCCGTGGCGACGAGATCGAGCGCCTGCGCGCCGATCAAACGCCGCTCGTGCTCGTCCGAGGCGAGGAGCGCGGAAACGCGTTCGAGCGCGCCCTCCGGCTCCGCTTCGATCGACAACCGCCACGCGGCCGCGCGCACGCCCGGAGGCGAGTCGTCTTCGCGCAGCTTTTCGAGCGCGGCGGCCACGCCCTTCGGCGCGTTGCCGGCGGCGATCAAGAGATCGCATGCAAGCAGGATCGCGTCGGCGCGCGCGCCTTCGAGCGAATCGCCCGGGTCGAGCGCGGTGAGCGCCTTCAAGGCGGCCTCGCTTCCGATCGCGCCCAGCGCGCGCGCGGCCGCCCCGGCGACGGTCGAGTCGGAGCTTCTCGCGAGTTTCGCCAGCGGTTCGACCGCCTTCGCCACGCGGCGCGCGCCGAGGCTGTTGATCACGCCGGGGCGGGTCGCGTCCGGGCTTTTGGCGAGCGCGTCGAGAAACGCCCGGTCGACCGCGCCTCCCGGCATGGGCTCGAGGATGAAGCGCGCGGAGCGCGACATCCCGGGATCGTTCAACAACCGGCTCAGCGGCGCGATCGCCGCGTCGGAGGCGAAACCGGCGAGCACGACGCAGGCGGCGCGGCGGCCCGCGAGGGGCGCGTTCGCATCCGTCGCGACGGCGAGGAGGGCTTTCTCGAGCGCGGCGCGTTTCGCCGGCGAAGCCTCGCGCATCCGCGCCTGCAAGGCCGGGATGACCGCGCCGGTGTCGGCATCGTTTTCAAACGCGCGCAGGTCCGCGGGCGACGCATCGACGAGCGTCGCCGCGGTTTCGGCCGCGAAGGCGCGGGGGGCGGCGGCGGGGGAAACCGCGAGATGGAAAAGCGTGAGCGCGCAAACGCCCGTGAGAGAAATGGACTTCATGGCGGACACGGGTTTCAAGCGAGGCTCCAGGGTTGGCGGTAGGCGCGGCCGAGCAAGGCGGCGGCGGCGGGATCGCCGAGAAGCGCCTCCTTCGCGGGATCCCATTTCAACACGCGCCCGGTGAGGATCGAGATGAGGCCGAGATGACCGACGCTGGCCGAGCGATGCGCCACCTCGACCGGCGCGATGGCCGCGCGACGCGAGCGCACGCAGTCGAGGAAATTCCCGATGTGATCGCGGCTCTTGTAGAGACGCGTTTCGCCGGCGCCGATGACCTCGTTCCACAACCCGGGCGGGTTGGTCGCCTGGATGCCGTCTCGATTCACCCAGATCCAGCGGCCGTCTTCGCCGATCCAGCGCGTGCCCATGCCCATCTCGAGCTGGCTCGCGTTGGCCACGGTGATCACGACCCCGGTGGCGTAGCGGCAATCGACCTTGTAGGTGATCGGCGCGTCGAACACGCCGTCTTTGGGAAACACGCCCGAGCCCTTGATCTCGACCGGGCCGGTGCGCTCGAGATCGAGCGCCCAGTGCGCGATGTCGAGGTGGTGGCCGATCCAGTCGACCAGTTGTCCGCCGCCCCAATCCAGCACCCAGCGCCAGTCCCAATGGCAGAAACCGCGATACGGCCTCTCCGGCGCCGGGCCGAGCCACATGTCCCAATCCAGGCTCTCCGGCGCCGGCGCGATCCCGCGCCGCGGACCCGGATCGCCATCGGGCAGGCCGACTTCGACGCGCGCGACCTTGCCGAGCCGGCCGTTGCGCACGAGTTCGGAGGCATGGTGGAAATTCTCCTGCGAGCGCTGCCAGCTCCCGGTCTGCCACACGCGCCCGTGCGACTCGACGGCGCGCACGATCGCCCGGCCCTCGCGCAGGTCGTGCGAGAGGGGTTTCTCGCCATAGATGTCCTTGCCCGCGCGCGCCGAGGCGATCGCGGTGAGCGCGTGCCAGTGATCGGGGGTCGCCATCGAGATCGCGTCGATGTCGTCGCGCGCGATGAGTTCGCGGAAGTCGGCGTAAGTCGCGCAATCGGTGTTTCCGTATTGCTCGTCGACCCGCGCCTTCGCGTCGGCGAGGCGAACGCTGTCCACGTCGCAGACCGCGAGCCATTGCACGCGGTCCTGCGAGAGGAAGCCGCGCATGTTCGACATGCCCTGCGAGCCCATGCCGATCCCGCCGACGGTGATGCGGTTGCTGGGCGCATTGGCGCCGAAGACGCTCGACGGCACAATCGTGGGAAAGCCGAGGATCGCGGCTGCTCCAGCGGCATGTTTGAGGAAACCGCGGCGCGACAGGCGCGCGTCTCCGTTCGGGGGCAAGGGCTCCGGTGACATGGGTCGCACCTTTTGCTCTGCGCGGAATTTAATCAAATCCGTTCCTAAAGAAACGGATGGCGGAGAACCCGGCCGCGCCCGGGCTACGGGCTTTCCGGCGCGAGGCCGTCGAGCAGGCGGCGGTCGCGCTTGGTCGGGCGGCCGGATCCCCTGGGGCGCGTGAGCACCTGCTGCGCGATCGAGAGGCGGACGCGGTCCCACTCCTCCGGCGGCGTGAGGTCGTCGAGCAACGTGCCGACCAGCCCCGCTCCCACGCGCTTGTCGGCGATGCCGACGACGCGAAGCGTGCGGGTCGGCCCGGGGGTGCGCGCGACGATTGTCTCGCCGAGCCGCACCGGCCGGCCGGGTTTCACGGCTTGCTCGTTGATCTTCACGTGGCCGGCCTTGCAGGCCTCGAGCGCGAGCGCCCGCGTCTTGAATACGCGGGCGGCCCACAGCCACTTGTCGATGCGCACCTCTGCGGTCTCCGCCATTGGGTCCATCGTGCGGAATTGCCCGGCGCGGTTCAATCTCCCGATGAACGGCGAGCCGCGCTCGCGAGTCTCATGGAGCCCATAAGTCGCCCTCCAATCGCCCGCGTTCACTCGCGCGGCGCTGACAACGTTTGCTTGCGACTTGCAGGCGAGCGGCCTCAATGCGAATTCTCCCAAATACCCATGAAAACCCCAATGACTCGTCGGGATTTCGTTTTCCGCACCTCACTCGCTTCGGCAACCACCCTGGTGGCTCCGACCATACTCGCCGCGCAGACGCCGACGCCCGCCGCCGGGGGCGGGCCCGACACACGATTGCGCGTCGCGATCTGCGGCGCGGGAGGCCGTGGCATGGCCGCCGTCCATGCCCTCGCCTCGGAAAACATCGTGGCCATCGCCGACGTCGACGAGAAGCGCTGCGCCGAGGCGCGGGAGGCGCATCCGAACGCGCGCTATTTCCGCGACTACCGCAAGATGTTCGAGGAAATGGCGGACCAGATCGACGCCGTCACCGTCTCGACGCCGGACCACATGCATTTCCCGATCGCGATGATGGCGATCAAGCACGGCAAGCACACTTTCGTGGAAAAGCCGCTCACCCATTCGGTCTGGGAAGCCCGCGAACTCATGCTGGCCGCGCGCAAGGCCGGCGTGGCCACGCAAATGGGCAATCAAGGGCACGCAAACGAGGGCACGCGCCTGATGCGCGAATGGATTCAGGCGGGCGCCATCGGCCATGTCCACACCGTCCATCACTGGACCAACCGCCCGATCTGGCCGCAGGGCCTGGACGCGCCCGACCACAGCAAGTTCATCCCGGTCGTGCCCGAGACGCTGAATTGGGACGACTGGCTGGGCGTCGCGCCCGAGCGGCCTTACGATCCGGCCTATGTGCCTTTCAACTGGCGCGGCTGGTGGGATTTCGGCACCGGCGCGCTCGGCGACATGGGTTGTCACGTCATGGACGCCACCTATTGGGCGCTCGATCTCGGCGCCCCGGAATGGGTCGAGGCCGCGGCCTCGCGGTCCACCGGCCACTCGCCGCCGAAATCATCGGTCATCACCTATCACTATCCGCAGCGCGGCTCGATGCCGCCGGTGGATGTCGTCTGGTACGACGGCGGCCTGTTCCCCACCCTCCCCGAGGGCGCGCCGGTCGACACCATCCTTCCCGAAAGCGGATCGCTGCTCATCGGCGACAAGGGCGTGATGATGAGCGACACCTACAACCAGTCGGTGCGCCTCCTGCCGGAATCGAAGATGCGGGAGTTCGCCCCGAACCGTCCGCCGCGCGTGATCCCGCGGGTCGAGGGCGGCGATCACTTCGCCGAATGGGTGCGCGCCTGCAAGGGCGGCGAGAAGGCCGGCTCGAACTTCGACTACTCCGCGCCGTTCACCGAGGCGGTTCTGCTCGGCGTGGTCGCCTTGCGCGCGAAACACCGCATCCATTGGGACGCGAAGAACATGCGCGTGACGAACGACGAGGCCGCCAACCGCCACGTGCGCCGCGAATACCGCCCGGGCTGGGGCGTGTGAGCGCATCCAGAAAACGGATACCATGATGAGAAAGGCGATTTCGCTCGCGCTGGTTGCGGTCTCCGCGGCCGGCTTGTGTTCACACGCGTCCGCCGCCGAGGCCACGGTCGTTTCCGACGACATCCGCGCCTCGATCGCAGCCGCGCTGCCCTCGCGCGCCGAGGCCGCCCGGCCAAAGCAGCCACGGCGCGTCCTCGTCTTCTATCGCACCGAGGGTTTCGCGCACAGTTGCATCCTGGTCGCGAACCACGCGCTCGCCGAACTCGGCCGCGCCACCGGCGCCTATGACGTCGAGACGAGCCGGGAGATGGACGCGTTCACGCCGGAAAACCTCGCGCGCTTCGACGCCGTTCTCTTCAACAACACCACCAGGCTGGCGTTTGCCGACGACGCGCATCGCAAGGCCCTGCTCGATTTTCTCGCCCGCGGCGGAGGGCTCGTCGGCGTGCACGCCGCGACCGACAACTTCTATGAATGGGACGCCGCCTGCGCCGCGCTCGGCGGACATTTCGACGGACACCCGTGGACGGCCAGGGGCACGTGGGCGGTCAAGCTCGACGAGCCCGCGCATCCCGCCAACGCCCCCTTCGACGGCGAGGGCTTCTGGGTCAACGACGAGATCTATCAAATCGCGGGCCCTTACGCGCGCGACACCCATCGCGTGCTCCTCAGCCTCGATATGTCAAAGCCGGAAAACTCCGCCGTAAAAGGCATCAAGCGCGAGGACGGCGATTTCCCGATCACGTGGCTCAAACACGCCGGCGACGGCAGGGCGCGCGTGTTCTATTGCTCGCTCGGGCACAACGAGCACATCTACTGGAATCCGAAAATCCTGCGCCATTACCTCGCCGGAATTCAGTGGGCGCTCGGCGACCTCGAGTTGCCCGATGCCCCGTCGTCCACCTTGGACGACACCCAACCCGCCCTTGCTCCCGCGGCTCCCGCGCAACCCTGATTCGAATACTTCACACCCCGCATCATGATCTCTCCTGCCCGTCTTCCCTGGACCGACGCCACCTGGGCGTTCCTCAGCCTCCGCCTTTTTCTCGCCTTTCGCTGGATCATCTCCGCGATCGAGAAGTTCGAGCTGAACAACGAATACAGTTTCGCCAACTACTCCACCAACATGAAGCGCATGGCCGGCGGCATCGCCGGCTCGTCCTTCATCCCGCAGGCGCTCGCCACGCCCTACGCCTATTCGCTCGGCATCATCACCCTCGTGGTCGGCGTGCTCCTGCTCATCGGCGTGAGAACGCGCTGCATGCTCATCCTCACCGCGCTGCTCTATATCAGCCTCTCGCTCGGCCTCATGGCGGTGGATGAAAACGAAGGCGTGGCCTGGCTCGCCATCCATGTCGCCCTGACCGCCGGCGCGCTCGTGCTCCTCCGGCACAACCGCCTCGCCGTCACGGCGGACTGACCCGCTCCGCGCATGAAACAACCGACCATGACACCCGATCCCGCGCGCGACGTCTCGCGCCGCGATTTCCTGCGCACGGGCGTGGCCGCCGGCGCCGGCCTCATTCTCGGCCGCGCCGCCCGCGCGGGCGAGGCTCCCGCGATCGTCACGGGCGCGCCGCAGGTGGTGAACGTCGCCCTCGTCGGCACCGGCGCCCAGGGGCGCGTGCTGATCGACGCGGCGCTCAATATTCCGAATCTCAAGTTCCGGGCGGTTTGCGACATCTGGGAATACAGCCGCCGCTACGGCGAGCGCTACCTCGGCAAGAACGGCCACGAAGTCCGCTCCTACGAGGACTTCGACGAGATGCTCGACAAGGAGCGAAACAACATCGACGCCGTCTTCGTCGCCACGCCGGACTTCATGCACGCGCCGCACACCATCGCCGCGCTCGAGGCGGGCAAGCATGTCTATTGCGAGAAGCTGATGTCCAACACCGTCGAGGGCGCGCGCGGCATGGTCCAGGCCTCCCGCCGCGCGGGCAGGCTGCTCCAGATCGGGCACCAGCGCCGCAGCAACCCGCGTTACCTTCACGCCCGCGACCGCGTCGTGCGCGGAGACCACATCCTCGGCCGCGTGACCAATATCAACGGCCAGTGGAACCGCGCCGTGAGCGAGGATCTCGGCTGGCCCGAGCGCTATACGATGGAGCCCGCGCTGCTGGAGAAATATGGATATGCCGGCATGCACGAGTTCCGCAACTGGCGCTGGTTCCGCAAATACGGCGGAGGCCCGATCAGCGATCTCGGCGCGCACCAGATCGATATATACAACTGGATGCTCGACTCGAATCCGGTCGGCGTCATGGCCAGCGGCGGCGTCGATTTCTATACCACCCACGAATGGCACGACAATGTCATGACCGTTCTCGAATACCCCACGCCCGAGGGGCTGGTGCGCGCGTTTTATCAAGTGCTCACCACGACCAGCGCGGGCGGCGGCTACTGGGAGTATTTCATGGGGACCGAGGGCGCGCTCAAGATGTCGGAAAACCCGCGCCTGACGAACGCCTTTCGCGAGGCGCGCGCGCCCGACTGGAGCCCGCATGTCGCCGCCGGGATCGTCAGGCCGGCGAGCGCGGACACGAAGCTGACCAAGCCGTGGGAAAAGCCGAAACCCACGACGGTGGACGTCCGCGAGACGGCGCAGCTCGACGCCTGGGAGCTGCCGGTCACGCTCGACAAGGCGATCCACCAGCCGCACATCGAGAACTTCCTCGACGCCATCCGCCACGGCACGCCGCTCACCTGCCCGGGCGAAGCCGCCTTCGCCAGCGCCGTCACGATCCTGAAGATCAACGAAGCCGTCGCCGCGCAAAAGCGCCTCGCCTACGCGCCCGAGGATTTCGTGGTGTAGGAAGCCTTATTGTTCCCGAACTTCACTCGCCATTTTCCGCTCCTGTAGGCCGCCAGCTCGCTGGCGCTCCGATCGAGGGAGCCGAAGCGTCTGCAAGCAGACAGCCAGTTGTGTTCGGCCGAAGAGTTGCTGAGGGGGAAGAAAGGTGGTGAAGAGTC
>CAZFCY010000002.1:0-49927 GCA_964517665.1 uncultured Opitutaceae bacterium
CGCCTTCTACGGGCCGAAGATCGATTTCGTCGTGCGCGACGTCATCGGCCGCGAATGGCAGCTCGGCACGGTGCAGGTGGATTACAACCTGCCGATCCGCTTCAACCTTTCTTATATCGGCGCGGACAACCAGCCGCACCGCCCGGTCATGATCCATCGCGCGCCGTTCGGCTCGATGGAGCGTTTCGCCGGCCTGCTCATCGAGCATTTCGGCGGCGACTTCCCGCTCTGGCTCGCGCCCGAGCAGGTCCGGCTGCTCCCGATCAGCGACAAGTTCATGGCCTACACCGACGAGGTCGCCGCCGCGATGAAGGCGGCCGGCGTGCGCGCGACGGTGGACGCGCATCCCGACAAACTCGGCGCCAAGATCCGCCGCGCCGAAGTGGACAAGGTCACCTACGCGCTCGTCATCGGCGGCAAGGACCAGGACGCGCGCGCCGTCTCCGTGCGCTCGCGCTTCACCGGCGACGAAGGCGCGATTCCCTTCGAGTCGTTCATCGCCCGGCTCGTGGACGAGATCGCCACGCGCAAGCTGATGCTGCGCGGAAGGAAGGTGTAAGTTTTAAGCGCGTAAGCCATAAGCACAGACACCGCGCCAAAGGCGCCGCCAGATCAACTTACGCTCCTGCGCTCTTGAAACTTATGGCTGGGCGAAGCGCACCGGCCGGGCGAACACCATCTTGCCGCCGGCCGAGGGGAGGATGCTGCCCACCTCGACCTCGATCGTTTTGCCGATCATCGGCGCGCCATTCTCCACCACGACCATCGAGCCGTCGGCGAGAAAGCCCACGCCCTGCCCCGCCTCGCGGCCGGGCTTGACCAGATTCACGCTCAGGCGCTCGCCCGCCTGCAGCTCCGTGTGCAGCGCCTTCGAGAGCGCGTTCATGTTCAAACAGGCCACGCCGTGAAACTGCGCGCGCTGCGTGAGGTTGAAATCCGTCGTGAGCAGCTTCGCCTTCATCGCCTGCGCGAGAAACACCAGCTTCTCCTCCGGCGTAGCGCCCTTGCTCACCTGGCTCTCGACCACGCGCAGATCCACGTGCTTCATCCCGCCCAGCTCGTTGAGCGCGCCCAGCCCCTTCCGCCCGCGCGTCTGGCGCGACGGCTCGCGCGCGTTGGCGATCTCGTGCAGCTCGTCGACGACGAACTGCGGCACGATCAGCGCCGACGAGAGGAAGTGCGACTCGCAGATCCGCACGATGCGCCCGTCGATCAACGCGCTCGTGTCCACCACCACGAGCGGCGCCTCCACCTCGTGCGGCACGAAGCGCACGTAGGGGATCACGAGCTGAAACTCGTCCGCGCCGCGCAGCGCCAGCACCGCGCCGAGGTAGCCGCAGACGAGAAACAGCGCGAGGCGGACGAGAAACACGATCTGATCGTCGCCGTATTCAAAAAGTGGAGACGATCCGATGAGCCACGCGATGAGCGAGCCGATCGCGAGCCCGAAGGTCACCGCCGACATGCCGCGCAGCGAGAACCCCTTGAGGAGCATGTCGATCAGGACCGTCAGCGCGCCGATCAGCCCGCCGATCGCCGTGCCGACCGTCCGGAAGCCGTCCCACTCCTCGATCGTGTATGTCACCAGCCAGCCGCCGAAGCAGCATACGAGCAGAAAGACGATCCGGATGGGAAGCAGGGCGCGGTTCACGGGTGATGTTCGAAAAGCCGCGCGCGATCTTGCCCGGCCGGCGCGCGGGGGCAAGCCAAGGGATTATGTGGTCCGCCCGGGCCGGATTCCTCGCCCGCCGCTCAGCGCCCGAACCACCACCACAACGCGACCGGCGTCACGATGCCGAAAAACATGATCCAATACAACAACACGACCGCGCGGCGCGCCTTGCGCTCCACTTCCGGATCTTGTTGCCTGTCCTTCACAACGCTCGAAACCGATCATGAATCACTGGCTGGTCAAACAAGAACCCGACTCCTACTCGTGGGACGATTTCGTCGCCGACCGAAGCACCATCTGGAACGGCGTGCGAAACTTCCAGGCGCGCAACAACCTTCGCGCCATGAAGCGCGGCGACGCCGTCCTCTTCTACGCCAGCGGCGCGCCCAAATGCGTGGTCGGCACGGCCACCGTATCGAAGGAGGCCTTTCCCGATCCGACCGCGGAGGAAGGCGACTGGTCGGCCGTCGAACTCACCGCCGGCAAACCCCTGAAGGCGCCCGTCACCCTCGCCACGATCAAGGCCACGCCCGCGTTGAAGGACATGACCCTCGTGCGCCACACCCGCCTCTCGGTCATGCCGGTGACGAAGGCGCACTACGACACGATCGTGAAGCTCGGCTCCGCCCGCCGGGCCTGAACAGGCAGGTCGAGCCCCGGCGCGGCGCGGCCGCAACCCAAACGCATCAGGGAAGGCGTTTCACAGGGGGAAACAGAGGGAACGGAGAACAGACCGTCCCCAAGCGTCTCTCCCCTGCCTCCTGCAAATTCCAACGCTCACTTCGAAACCCACGCGCCGTGCGTCGCGCCGGCCACGCGGGTTTCGATCCGCAGCAACGCGTCGGCGGCGGTGATGAAGAGCGTCGTCCCAGCCTCCCCGCCAAAGGCGCAGTTGCCGGTGTTGCGCTCCGTGAGGATGACGCCGATCGGCTTGCCCTCGGGCGTGATGACGAGGACGCCGCCGGGAAGCGTCACCCAGAGATTGCCGCGCGCGTCGACGGCCATCCCATCCATCCCGCGTCGTTGCGCGGGAGGATGCGGGAGTTGCATGCCATCGAAAAGCACGCGTGAAGCTCCGGGCGTTCCGTCCGGCCGCAACGTGATGGCGAGGATGACCGGGCGCTTCTCATCCGAATTGGTGACATACAGCACGCGCTCGTCCGGCGAGAGCGCGATGCCGTTCGGGCGCGCCAGCTCGCGCGTGATCAGCGTCACCCCGCCATCCGGCGCGACGCGGAAGACCCCGCTGAAATCGAGTTCCGGCTTCGTATCCAGCCCCTGGATACCGTAGGGCGGGTCCGTGAAAAACAAGGCGCCGGCGCGATCGAAGCAAAGGTCGTTCGGGCTGTTGAAGCGCCTGCCCTCGTGGCGGTCCGCGATCGTCGCGTAGGCATAACGCTCCTCCAGCCGCGCCACGCGGCGGTCGCCGTGCTGACAAAGCACGAGCCGGCCGGCGGCGTCGACCGCGAGCCCGTTGGAGCCCTGATGCCGCGCGCCGTCGTATGCGCCGGTATATCCACTCGGGGCGAGCAAAACGCCCAGGCCCTCGGCCGCGCTCCAGCGGTACGCGATGTTTTGCGGAACATCACTGAACACGATCCGGCCCTCGCGCGGCATCCAGGCGGGCCCTTCCGACCAGTTGAATCCCTCCGCGAGCTTTTCGATCACGGCGTCCCCGGCCACCAGCTCATCGAAGGCGTCATCCCACTTTTCGACGCTGCCGACCGTCGGGAACGGCGCCTCGAGCCCTCGCGGCGCGGCGCGCCCGGCGGCGGCGAAAACGAGCAACGACAGAACGGACGCGATCGCGAACCGCGATGAAATCGAGCCAGGGAGGGAAGCATTCATGGAGAGACGGGATGGAGGGACGCAGCGGGCAACGCGAGGCCTGGCGCGCCAGTTGCCGGACTTCCGCGCCACCCTTGCGGGCGAAGAGCAAAAGGGCGAGCCCGCCGGCGCCGCAAGCCCAAGCGCGACCCGCAAGCCGACCCCGCCGGCACGAGCGGCCGATCGGCCTTCCTCCCGATCGGTTCGGCTCGACGAGGCGGAAAACTTCGCCGAAACACATCCCCGCGCCCCGCGACGAGCAACCCCGCAGCTCCAGTGAATTGCATTGCAAAACATACAATTTACTGCATGACACACAATTTCCGTGACAAGGAAAAAGACCAACAAAAACCCCGCCCCCGCGGATTCCGCCGCGACCGCATGAGCAAGCCGCTTCGCTTCGCCCTGTTCGGCGCCGGTTATTGGGCGCGCCCCCAGCTCGCCGCCTGGGGTGAGGTGGCCGATGTGCGATGCGTCGGCATCTACAATCGCACCCGCGCAAAGGCCGCGGCGCTGGCCGACGCGTTCGGCATCGCCGGGAGCGACGACGATCCGGAGCGTCTGCTGGACCGGCTCGACGTCGATTTCGTGGACATCGTCACGGACGTGGGCACGCACGCTTCCCTCACCCGGCTGGCCGCGGCGCGCGGTCTTCCGGTGATCTGCCAGAAACCGATGGCGGCGTCGCTCGCGGAAGCCGAGGGCATGGCGGCGTTCTGCCGCGACGCGGGGACGCCGCTTTTCGTGCACGAAAACTGGCGATGGCAGCGCCCCATCCGCGCGTTGCGCGAGCTGTTGCGTGGCGGCGCGATCGGCGAGGTTTTCCGCGCCGGGATCGACATGATCTCCGGTTTTCCGGTCTTTCAACAACAGCCCTTCCTGCGCGAAGCGGAACAATTCATCCTCGCCGATCTCGGCAGCCACACGCTCGATGCGGCGCGGTTCCTTTTCGGCGAAGCGCGCGACCTCGCCTGCTGCGCGGGAAAGGCGCATCCCGACATCCGCGGCGAGGACCATGCGACCGTCATGTTGCGCATGGGGCCGCGCGGGATTCCCGTGGTCGTGCGGATGGCTTACGCGGAAAACTTCATCGAGCGCGAGTGCTTTCCCCAGACACTGTTCTTCGTGGAAGGCACTCTCGGAACGATCGAGGTGACGCCCGGCTACGACATCCGGATCACGACGCGCGACGGCACGCGGGTGGAGCAGGCGCCGCCCACGGCGTATGCGTGGGTCGATCCCCGGTATGCCGTGGTGCAGTCGAGCATCGTCGCCTGCCATGCCAATCTGGCCGGCGCGCTTCGCGGCGAATGCGCTGCCGAGACCACCGGCGAAGACAATCTCCACACCGTCCGCCTGGTGCATGCCGCCTACGAAGCGGCCAGCGCCGGAAAAACCGTCCGTCTCCCCTGATCACGCCCGGCGCGGGTCGCCGCCCATCCACTCGTTTCCATCCCCCATGAAGTTGCCCATTCGTTCCCTCATCCGCTCGTTTTCCCCCGGCCTCTGCGTCGTGGCAGCCGCTTGCTTCGTTCCGGCGTGCAGCCGGAACGCCGACGTTCGCGAAGGCGAACAACTCACGATCGGCGTCGCCTTCGAGACCCTGCAAACCGAGTTCTGGGTCGCGGCGATGGACGCGTTTGAAACCGAACTCGCGGGCCGCGGCATCAAGATGCTCCAGGCCGTGGCCGACGGCGACGCGAACCGCCAGCTCGACCAGGTGCGCAACTTCATCACGCGGCGCGTGGACGGCATCGTCATCGTGCCGAAAGACGCGCGCTCGGTCATCCCGGCCATCCGGCTGGCCAACGACGCCTCGATCCCGATCGTCTGTTTCAACCGGCCGCCGGAGGCGAGCGACACGCGCTCCGTCAGCGTCGTGGCCGACAACTATGCGCTGACCACCGCGACCGTCGAGCGGCTGGTCGCGCTCGCGCGGGAAGCCGGCGGAAAACACAAGGCGATGATCCTCATCGGCGACCTCGGCGACATCAACGCGATCGGGCGGCGCGACGGTTTCGAGGACACGGCCAACCGCCATCAGGACGTGATCGAAGTGGTCGCGCGCGTGCCCACCGAATGGAATCAGGAGAAGGCCCAGGCCGGCGTGGTCAACGTGCTGCGGGCGCACCCCGACATCAGCCTGATTTTCTCGTCGTCCGATTTTCTCCTCCCCTCGGTGATCGCCGCGCTCAAGGCCAGCGGCAAATACCACCGCGCGGGCGAGCCGGGCCACGTGCTGCTGGGTTCATTCGACGGCGACGCCACCGCCTACCGGCAGCTGGTCGAAGGCTACCTCGACGCGGACGGGGTTCAGGACGTGTATTTCGAAGTCCAGGCCTCGGTGCAGGCCATCCTCGACCTGCGCGAGGGCAAGGAAGTCCCCACGCGAATCTCCGATCCCGGTTTCGTCGTCGATCGCGACAATCTCGAAGCGTCGACCCCGCGGATCTGGGGCGCCCGGAAAAGCAAATAACGCCCGCGCCCTCTTCCCGACTCCCGCATGCCGCGCCCGTCCGTCGCGCCCAGTGCCGCCCGCGAAACCGCGCGCCTCGATGCGCGCTGGCGCCGGCTGCTGCGCGACGATCGCGCGGTGTTGCTCCTGTGCGTGGCGTGGTCGCTCGCCGTGGCGCCGTTCGCGCCGGGTTTCGTTTCGACCGCCAATCTGCACAACCTCGTCATCGGCCTGCTGCCGCTGCTGGTCGTGGCGACGGGCCAGACGTTCGTGCTCATCGCCGGCGGCATCGATCTCTCCGTGGCCGCGGTCGTCGGCCTCGCCAGCGTGACCGGCGCGAGTCTCGTGACGGCGGACGGCCCGGGTCTTTTCCCCGGCGCGTGGGCGATGCCGGCGGGCTGCGCGGCGATGCTCGCCGTGGGCGCCGCGGTGGGCGCGGCCAACGGAGTCGCCGTGGCCTGGCTGCGGATGCCGCCGTTCATCGTCACGCTGGCGACGATGATGTTCGCCGGCGGACTGGCCGCGTGGTCCACGCGCTCCAACGTCGTGGGAGGGCTGCCCGCGAGCTTCACGAACGTCGGCGCGCGGCTCGCGTCGTCGGCGGTCCTCGTGGCGGGCGCGGTGTGGATCGGCCATCTCGCGCTCACGCGCACGCTCTTCGGCCGCTGGATCTACGCCGTCGGCCACAACCCGCGCACGGCGGCTGTCTCGGGCGTGCCGGTGAAGCGCGTGACGTGCCTCGTCTATGTCGTCTGCGGGATCGGCGCCGCGCTCGCCGCGATCCTCTACACCGGGCGGCTGGAATCCGGTTCGCCGGTTCACGGGCAGAACCTGCTGCTCGACGTCATCGGAGCCACGGTCATCGGTGGAACCAGCCTCTACGGCGGACGCGGCAGGATAAGCGGGACGATCCTCGGCGCGATTTTCCTCACGCTCATCGACAACAGCCTCAACCTGCTCAACCTCTCCCACTTCGCGATCATGATGGTGAAGGGAGCCGTCATCCTGATCGCCGCGGCGATCGACGCGATGCGGGAGCGAAGCCTGCAAACATGACGGGGCGTTCTCCGCTTCTGACTTGCAGCGACATCGGCAAGGCCTTCGGCGCCGCGCCCGTGCTGTCCGGCGTCGCCTTTCAACTCGAGGCCGGCCGCGCGCTCGGCCTCGTGGGAGAAAACGGCGCGGGAAAATCGACGCTGATGAACATCCTCGGCGGAAACCTCCGCGCGGACACCGGGGCGATGCGGCTCGACGGCGCGCCCTACGCGCCTCGTGATCCGACCGAGGCGGGGCGGCGCGGCATCGCCTTCATCCATCAGGAGCTGAATCTTTTCGGCAACCTGACCATCGCGGAGAATCTGTTTCTCACGCGGTTTCCCACCACGCCGTTCGCGCCGCTCATCCGCCGCCGCGCGATGGGCCGGGCAGCCGTCGAGCTGTTGCGGCAGGTCGGGCTGGCGCGCCCGCCCCACACGCTGGTGGACGAGTTGTCCGCCGGGGAGCGCCAGCTCGTCGAAGTGGCCAAGGCGCTCTCGGGAGAGGCGCGGCTGATCATCTTCGACGAGCCCACGACCTCGCTCACGCACCCGGAGATCGAGCGATTGCTGGCGCTGATCGGCTCGCTCAAGGCGCGGGGGATCGCAGTCATCTACATTTCTCATCAGCTCGATGAAGTGTTTCGCGTCTGCGACGACATCCTCGTCCTGCGCGACGGCCGGGTCGCCGGCGCCGGAGCCTCGCGCGACTTCGACCACGCGCGCCTCATCACGCTCATGGTCGGCCGCGCCGTGTCGCAACTATTCCCCGCGCGCGAAACGGCCCGGCGCGACGGCCAGCCACTGCTCGAAGTCCGCGGCGTGTCGCAACCGCGGGTGGCGCGCGATGTCTCCTTCACCCTGCGCCGCGGAGAAATTCTCGGCCTCGCCGGCTTGATGGGCGCGGGCCGGTCCGAACTTGCGCGCATCCTCTTCGGGCTCGATCCGTTTGCCGCGGGCGAGATCCGGATCGACGGCCGCCCGCTGCGGCCGGCGCCGCGCCAAAGCATCCGGCACGGCCTCGCCTTCATCACCGAAAGCCGCCGGGACGACGGGCTCTGCCCGGCCGCGGCGATCGCCGACAATGTCGCCCTCGTCACATTGCCCGCCCATGCGGCGAGACACACCGGATGGCTGCGGCTCCCGGACATCCTGCGTTCCGTGGAAAAGGCGCGCGGCGCGGTGCGGTTGACCGAAACCGCATCGCTGCGCCAGCCCGTCCACACGCTGAGCGGCGGCAACCAACAGAAGGTCGTGCTGGCCAAATGGCTGCTGGCGCGCCCGCGCGTGCTCATTCTCGACGAACCGACCCGCGGCATCGACGTCGGCGCGCGCTCGGAGATCTATCAACTCGTCGTCGAGCAGGCCGCCGCCGGCGCGGGCGTGCTCGTCATCTCCTCCGACCTCGAGGAACTGCTCGGCCTGTGCGATCGCATCCTCGTGATGCGGCGGGGCGAAATCCAGGGCGAGTTTCCCCGCGAGTCCTTCGATCGGGAGGCGATCATGGCCGCCTCGTTCGGCCCGGCGGCGGCATCCGGGAAAACCATTCTCCCCTCGTGACGCGCGCTCCGTCCCAACTGTTTCTGGAAAGCGCGCCGCTGATTCTGCTCGCCGGGGTCGTCGCCGTGTTCGCCGTGATCGCGCCTGGATTTCACCAGCCCGGCAACCTGCTCAACATGGTGGCGCAGGCGTCCTCCACGGGAATCGTGGCCGTCGGAATGACGTTCGTGCTGCTCACCGCGGGGGTCGATCTTTCGGTGGGCGCGATCATGTTCATCGCGGCCGCGATCGGCGGGAAGCTGCTGTTGCAGGGCTCGCCGATCGCGCTCGTGCTTCCGGCCATGGTGCTGATCGGCGTCGTCGCGGGCTCGATCAACGCGCTGTTGATCACCCGCCTGCGGCTCATCCCGTTCGTCGTCACGCTGGCCACGCTCTACCTCGGCCGCGGCTTCGCGCTCTGGATCACCGAGACGCGGGCGATGAACCTGCCGGACGCCTTCATCACGCTCGGCTCCTCGCGCATCGCGGGCCTGCCGACGCCGGTGCTCGTCTTCGCCGGCGTCGTGCTCGTGGCGCACGTGGCGCTGCGGCACACGCCGTTCGGCCGGCAGGTCTGCGCCATCGGCCACGATCTGTCGGCGGCCCGCAAGGCGGGCGTCGCTACCGGCCGCATCCTCGCCGGCGTGTACGTGATCAGCGGATGTTGCGCCGCGATCGGCGCGATCGTCGCGCTCTCGCAGCTCGGCGCAGTCTCGCCGCGTTTCGGCCTGCAGAAGGAATTCTCCGCCATCGCCGCCGCCGTGCTGGGAGGAACCAGCCTGTTCGGCGGCCGCGGCAATGTCTTTCCCGGCACCGTTCTCGGCGCGCTGCTGATGCAGACGGTCGAGAACGGGCTGGTGATGGCCAACGCCGATCCCTACCTCTACCCGGTCGTCACCAGCGGGATCATTTTCCTCGCGGTGCTCCTCGACAGTCTCCGCAACCGCCTGCTCGCCACGCGGAGGCGAAGAGTCGTCCGGGTGGAGGCGTGACCCTTTGCCCATGACCTCGCTCCCCCTTTCCGATCGATCCTGGTATTTCCGCGACGCCACGCGCCGCGAAAAATGGCGCGCCGCCGCCGTGCCCGGCTGCGTCCATCGCGACCTGCTGCGACACAAGCTGATTCCCGATCCGTTTTACGGCCGGAACGAACTCGACCTCCAGTGGATCGAGGAGCGCGATTGGGAGTACCGCTGCGTGTTCGACGTCCCTCCCGCCCTCCTGGACGAAGAGGTGGTCGAACTCGTCGCCGACGGGCTCGACACGGTCGCGACGGTATTCGTGAACAACCGCGCCATCGCCACGACCGAGAACATGTTTCTCGGCCACCGCTGGAACGTAAAACCACGCCTGCGGCGCGGCCGCAACGAGCTGCGCATCCGTTTCTCCAGCGCGACGCGCCACATCCGCTCGCGCCGCCTCGATCACCAGCCGCGCGAATTCAACGACCCCGTCGGCCGCTGCTCGGCGATCCGCAAACAACAATGCCAGTTCGGCTGGGACTGGGGCCCGCGGCTCGTCACCGCCGGCATCTGGCGCGACATCCGGCTGGAGGCATGGAGCGGCAACCGCCTGGACACCGTCGCGGTAAAACAACACCACGACGGCGCAGGCGGCGTCACCCTCTCCTTCACGCCCGGGCTTGCGCGCCCGGAGGCCGGCATCCGAATCGGCGGCGCGCTCTCGATCGAAGGCCGCATCGTGGCGGAAATATCAGGCGCCGAGTGCCAGCTCTCGAATCCGCGCCTCTGGTGGCCCAACGGCCTCGGCGGGCAACCGCTCTACGATCTCGACCTCGCGGTCGCCGACGCGACCGGCCGCATCATCGGCAGGTGGAGACGCCGCATCGGCCTGCGCGCCATCGCGTTCGACCGGCAGCGGGACATGGAGGGCGAGTCGTTCCGCTTCATCGTCAACGGCCGCCCCGTCTTCGCCAAGGGCGCGAACTGGATTCCCGCGCACAGCTTCGTCGCCGGACTCACGCGCGCCGACTACGCCCGCGATCTCCGCGCCGCCGCCGAGGTCCATATGAACATGATCCGCGTCTGGGGCGGCGGCATCTACGAGAGCGAGGATTTCTACGACCTGTGCGACGAACTCGGGCTGATGGTCTGGCAGGACTTCATGTTCGCCGTGACCATCCAGCCGGGCGACGACGAATTCCTCCGCAGCGCGCAGGCGGAGGCCGAACACCAGGCGCGGCGCCTGCGCCATCGCGCCTGTCTCGCCTTGTGGTGCGGCAACAACGAGATCGAGCAGCTCAACGGCGATCTCTTCGAAGATCCGCGATTGCGCGCGCACGCCGACGCGCTCTTCAAGGGCGTGCTGGCCGACGCGGTCCGGACCTGCGATGGAACAACCGGCTACTGGCCCTCCTCGCAATATCGCGGCGACGGCGACAACTCGCACGAGGCCGGCGAGAAGCGTGGCGACACGCATTATTGGGATGTGTGGCACCTCCGCCAGCCGGTGAAGGATTACGAGAAGTGGCGTTTCCGCTTCGTCTCCGAATTTGGGATGCAAAGCTACTGCTCTCCCGAGACCCAGGCGACGTTCTGTCCGGCGAAGGACGTCAATCTCTTCGGCCGCGAGATGGAGAACCACCAGAAGAACCGCAGCGGCAACCAGCGGATCCTCGACTATATTTCGCAGCGCTACCGGTTTCCCAACACGCAGGAGGACCTGATCTATCTCTCGCAGATCAACCAGGCCTACGCGATGCAGACGGCGATCGAGCACTACCGGCGCCTCATGCCGCATTGCATGGGCGCGCTCTACTGGCAGCTCAACGACTGCTGGCCGGTCGCCTCCTGGAGTTCGATCGAATCGACCGGCCGCTGGCGCGCGCTCCACTACGCGGCCCGTCGTTTCTTCGCGCCGGCGCTGGTCACCGCCCGGCTCTCCGCCGACGAGACGACGAGCATCGGCAACTACCGCGTGCCCGGCTCCGGCGAGGCGCATCTTCACACCGTCTCCGACCTCGTCGAGCCGACTCCCGCCCTGCTGCGCTGGACCCTCGCCGGCTTCGACGGGCGCGCCCATGCGAGCGGTTCGAAGCGCATCGTCCTGCGCTACGGAGAAAGCGCGCGCTGGCGCACCCTCGACCTGCGCAAACTTCTCGCCCGCCACGGTCGCGACGAGGTTTGCCTGAGGATCTCGCTCACGGCCGAGGCGGGTGTCCGCGCGCGCGGCGAGCCGGCTCTTCTCGGCGAGAACACCCTCCTCTTCGCGCCTCCTCGCTTTCTCTCGCTCCCGCGCGCGAAAACAACGGTCGCCGCGCGCCGGGCATCCGCCCGCTCTTTCGCGGTCACGTTCACCTCGAGCACGTACCAGCATTGCTTCCACTTCGAGGTGGACGGCGTGTCCTACAAGGCGACGGACAACTTCTTCGATCTCCATCCGCGCGAACCCAAAACCATCGTGATCGAATGCGAGGGCGAAGGCGCGATGACCGTCCAACAGTTTCGCACGCGTCTGCGGTTTCATTCCCTCGTGGACACGTATCAGGCGCCGCCCGCGAAAAGAAAACGCCGATGAACGCCGACACGCTCGTCCTGCGCGCCGGCTCGCTTCGGATGCTGTTCAATCCCGCCGAAGGCTCGGCGCGTTATATACTCGCCGGTGATCACGAAGTGCTTCGCGGCATCGGCGCGCCGGTGCGCGACGCAAGCTGGGCGACGATCTCCCCGCGCATCTCCGATCTCGTGACACGGCAGACGGACGACGCTTTTGAAATCACCTTCGAGGCCCGCTGCCGCGCCGACGAGATCGACTTTCGCTGGAAGGGCACACTCCGCGGCAGCGCCGACCACGTGTTCACCTTCGAGTTCGACGGCGAGGCGCTCGCCGGCTTCAAGCGCAACCGCATCGGGATCTGCGTGCTCCACCCAGCGGAGCTGCGCGGCCGGCCGTGCGCCGTGACGCACGGCGACGGCACGCGTGAGGACGGCGCGTTTCCCGACACGATCCGCGTCGGCGCGCCGTTCACGAACATCCGGGCCATCCGTCACCGGATCGCGCCCGGCCTCGAGGCGGAGGTGCTTCTCGAAGGAGACGCGTTCGAAATGGAAGACCAGCGCAACTGGACCGACGCTTCCTTCAAAACCTATTGCACGCCCCTCTCCCTGCCGCGGCCGGTCCAGGTAAACAAGGGCGACCGCGTGCGCCAGAAGGCCACCGTCCGCCTCCACGGCGCCGCGGCGCGGCAGACATCCGGTTTCACCCCGCCGTGGCGCGCGCCGGACGAAGTGACGATCGAGATCGGCGCGCGCGCCGGCCGCGCGCTCCCGGCGCGCGGCGTGATCTGGAATGTATCCAGTTTTTCAGGACAACTCCTGGAAGCGATGCGCCCGCTGCGGCTCGATCACCTGCGCGTCGATCTCGAGCCCGGCGGCCGCGAGCGCGCCGCGGTCTTGCGCTCCGCCTCGATCGCCGCGGCCGAACTCGGCGCGGGCCTCGAACTCGCGCTCTGCCTTGGCGATCCCGTGGAGGATCAGCTCGCGCGGACGCGGGACGAACTCGCCGCCCTGGATCCGGCGCCGCGCATCGACCGCTGGCTGGTGTTCCACGAGGCCGATTACAGCACGCCACCTGCGGTGATCGAAGCCGCGCGCGCGGCTTTCGTAGGGACGCCGTGGGCCGCGCCGGTCGGCGGCGGATCCACGGAGAATTTCACCGAGCTGAATCTCCGCCCGGCGGGCGCGTCGGCCGCCGACTTCACCGTTCACGCCTGCAACCCGCAGGTGCACGCGTTCGACGAGGCTTCTATCGTCGAAACACTCGCGATGCAGGGGCTCACCGCGGCCGGCGCGCGGCGGCTCTCCGGCGGGCGTCCCGTCGTGGTGTCGCCGGTGACATTCACCCGTCGCTGGCGCGTCGGCGAAACGGGAGCGCCCCCGCGCATGTCGCCTTGTTTTCCGCCCTTCCAGACCGATCCCCGCCTCGCGTCTCCCTTCGCCGCCGCATGGATGCTCGGCAGCCTCGCCGCGCTCGCGCGCGAAGGTGTCGCGAGCGCGACCTGGTTCGAAGCGGTCGGCGACAACGGCCTGTTCTCCGAAGACGGCGCGCTCCGGCCGGTGGGCGCGGTCTTCGCCTCCGTCGCGGATTTCGCGCGCGCCGAAGTCGTCGATGCGCGTTCGAGCCATCCGCTCTGCGCCTCGGCGCTCGCCCTCGAATCCAAAGGCCGGCGGCTCCTCGTGCTCGCCAGCCACCGCGACACCGCGCAACCCGCGCGCATCCGCGGCGCGTGGGGCGAGCGGATCCTCCAACTCGCCGGCCACGGCGCGCAATCGCTCGCATTTCCATGAACACGTCCCCATCGATCCATGCCGCCCGCCTGACCGCGCTGGCGATCCTGTATTCACTTTTTGGATGCGCCCTGGCCTCCGCGAGCCGCCCGCCGGACGCCCCTCTTCCCCGCGTGCGTGTTCACGCGGAGGGGCACTATCTGGAAACCACCGACGGCAAACCGTTTTTCTGGCTGGGCGACACGGCGTGGGGCCTCGTTCACGGCCTGACCCGCGAGGAAGCGAGCTACTACCTCGACACGCGCGCCCGGCAGGGCTTCAACGTCGTTCAGATCGTCGCGCTCGACGAGGTCGATGCGCGGCGCGCTTCGGCGCTCTACGGAAGCCCGCTCATCGACAACGACCCGCTGCGACCGAACGAAGCCTATTTCGGACGGATCGTGGAGATCGTGGACGAAGCCGCCTCGAAAGGCATTTACGTCGTCCTCCTTCCGGCCTGGGGCGACAAGGTGAGCTGGGGCATCGGCCCGCGGATGTTTCGCCTCGACAACCTCGACGTCGCGCGCGCCTACGGATCCCATCTGGGCGCGCGACTGAAGGATCGCGCCAACGTCATCTGGATGCTCGGCGGCGACCGCCCTCCGCGCTTGAATCCCGAACGGCCGCGCAACGACGCCCGCGCCGCGGGTTTCGCCGACGACCACGACTGGCGCCCGATCTGGCGCGAGATGGCGCAAGGCATCGCCGAAGGTTCCGGGTTCGATCCCCTCTGCCTGTATCATCCCTCGGGCACCTCCTACACCTCCCGTGATCTCCATCAGGAAACCTGGCTCGACATCAACGGCATGCAAAGCGGGCACGGCGCCGGCCTCGATTTCCCCGTCTGGGACTGGATCGCCGGCGACTTCGCGCTCGAGCCGGTGAAGCCGACGCTGGATCTCGAGCCCAACTACGAGGACCATCCCGTCGATCCGTGGCCGCGCTGGGATCCTTCACTCGGTTACTTCCGCGATCACGACGTGCGCAAGCAATGCTACCGCTCCGTGCTCGCCGGCGGCTGTGGCGTCACCTACGGCCATCACGCGGTATGGCCATTTGCCGGCTCGCGCAATCCGGTCATCAACCACGGCGACCGCGACTGGATAAGCGCGCTGCACCGGCCGGCCGCGCAACAGATGCATCATCTGCGCGCGCTGATCGAATCACGGCCGTTTTTCTCGCGCGTCCCCGATCCATCGCTGGCGCGCAACTCGTCGATCAATCGCTCGGAGCACATCGTCGCGTGCCGCGATCGCGAGGGCACGTATGCCTTTGTCTATTTCCCCAATCGCGACCAGACCGCGACCATCGATCTCGCCCGCCTCGGCGCCCGGGAGCTGGTCGCGTGGTGGCACGATCCGCGCACGGGTTTCCCCCACCCTGTGGGCGCGATCGAGGGCGGAGCCGCGCGGGATTTCACCAGCCCGCGCCACGGCCCCGACTGGGTGCTCGTCATCGACGATGCCGCGGCCGGTTACCCGCGCCCCGGAACGCCTTTGAACGAAAACAACCCGCGCTGAAAGAAATGCGGCCCGCCGCTCACAACCACTCGATATAGCAATGGAATTCCCTTTCGGCCGGGCGCCTTTCTTCATCCTGCTCGCCGCGCTCGGATCCGGCGCGGGCGTCCTGATCACCCACTCACGCTACCGCGCCGAGCGTCCGGATCTGGTCGTCGCGACCCATGCGCGGCTCCATGCCGACATCTACCGGGCGAGGATTCCGGAGTTCGAACAGCGCCATGGCGTGAGGGTGAACGTGTTGCAGGTCGAGCGCCGCGCCCTGCGCCAGCGGCTGCTGGCCGCGTTCTCCGCCGGATCGGACGTGCCGGACATCGTGGAGATCCAGGACAACGCCTCCTACTTCCTGCGCGGCCCGCTCGAGCACACCGGCCTGATGGACCTCACGCCCTGGGTCCGGGAGCGCGCGCTCGACCGGCGGATGGTCGAAAACCGGTTCAGCATGTGGCAGCGCGACGGCACGATCATCGCGCTGCCGCACGACGTCCATCCAGTCATGCTGGCCTACCGGGCCGACATCGTCGAAGACGAGCTCGGAATCGATATATCGAGAATCGAGACGTGGGACGACTTCGTCACCATCATGCGTCCCCACGTGCGCGACCTGAACGGCGACGGCACGATCGACCGCTACGCGCTCGAGCTTCCTCCGGCCGGCAGCGACACGCTGCTCATGCTCACGCTCCAGCGCGACGTGGGCCTCTTCGACGAAGCGGGCCGCGTGACGCTCGACCATGAAGAGACCGCGCAGACGATCGAGTGGTATCTGCGCCAGATTCACGGACCCGGGCGCATCGCCTACGGCATGGGCTACGGCCAGGCGCTCTGGCAGGGCATGAACGATGGCCTGGTGCTCTTCTATTTCTGCGCCGACTGGCGGGTGCGCCTGATCGAGCAATATGCCCCGGAACTCGCGGGGAAAATGAAACTCATGCCCCTGCCCGCATGGACCCGCGGCGGGCGTCGCACGACGACCTGGTCCGCCACCGGCGGCGCGATCACGAAGAAGACCCGGAATCCCGAACTCGCCCGGCAGCTGCTCGAGTTCCTCTACGTCGATCAGTCCGACGGCGGGCGGACCGCCTTCGACCTGCGCATCCTGCCTCCGGCGCGCGAAACGTGGGACCTTCCCGTCTTCGACACGCCGATCGATTTCTTCCGCGACCAGCCCGTGATGCGGCTCTTCGCCGATCTCGCGCCGGACGTGCCCGCAAACTACGCGAGCCCATACACCCTCACCGCGCAGGCCAAGCGCGACGACGCCTTTTTCAACTGCCTCGCCTACTACCGGGCCAACGGCGAAAACGGCCTTTCACAATTCGTGCGCGCCGAACTCCGGCGCCAGGCCGACGCCGTGCGCGCGGTCATCGCGCGCAATATCATCACGAACCAATGAACCGGCCCGAGCAGAACCGAAAGCATCCATGAACTCCGCACGCACGCTCCCGTCCCTTCCCGCGCCACGGAGATCCGCGATCAACTGGGCGCCCTACTGGTTCGTCGCGCCCTATGTCGTGCTGACCCTCGCGTTCTTCGTCTTCCCGCTCTACAAGGCGGCCGAGCTCGCCCTGTATCAAACCGCCGGGGCTCACGCGCGCGTCTGGGTCGGATGGGACAACTTCCGGTTTCTCTTCGGCGATCCCGACTTCCGGAAGGCTTTGCTCAATACCGCGGTCTTCTTCATCTTCGGCACGGGCGTGATGGTTCCCTGCGCGCTCGGCCTCGCCCTTCTCCTCAACGCCGGAAAGGACAGGCTCAAGGGTTTCTTTCGCCTCGTCTTCTTTTCGCCGAACATCGTCGGCCCGATCTTCGTCGGCCTGATCTTCGCGCTGCTCTTCGAACCGCGCACGGGCATCATCAACCGCCTCATCCACGCCCTGCTCGGCTGGGGGCTCGAACAACGGTGGCTCGAGACACCCGCGCTGGTCATGCCCGCGATCGCCGTGACGAACACATGGATGTACGCGGGCTTCAACATGATCTACTTCCTCGCCGCCCTCCAGAATGTGGACCGCAGCCTGGTGGAGGCGGCGCGCATCGACGGCGCGGGCCGCTGGGCGACGTTCTGGAATGTGACCATGCCCGCCATCAAGCCGGTCGCGATCTTCGTCTTGATCATGTGCACGATCGGATCGTTTCAAGTCTTCGAACTCCCTTACGCCCTCATGCGCACCGGACAGACCGCGCAAACCGCGGGTGGCCCCGCCAACTCGGCGCTCTTCATCGTGAGCTACCTCTTCGACGCGGCCTACAACCTCAACGATCTCGGCCTCGCCTCCGCCGTCGGCTGGATCCTCGCCGCCATCATCTTCCTCGTATCCATCGTCCAACTACGGCTGGCCGGAGCGCACCGCGAGTGACGACCACCACCGCGCCATGAACACGATCCACTGGTTCCTCCTCTCCCTCGCGGCCGCGGGTCTGCTGCTGCTGGCATTCGACGCCCGCCGCCCGCGCCTTGCGCTGCGCTACACGCGGCTGATTTTCCTCATCCTGATCGCCGTGGTCTTCCTCGCCCCGTTCGCGTGGATCGTGTGCGGCGCCTTCAAGGACTCCGCCGCCCTCTTCCGATACACCTTTCTTCCGCCCCTCGCGGACTGGCGGGAGCACCTCTCCCTCGACAATTTCTCCAGGCTGTTCACCCCGCGGCCCTCGCTTCACGGCGACATCGTCTTCGGGCAATACCTGCTCAACTCGCTCTTTCTCGCCAGCGCGGCGACGGTGTTGCAGCTCCTGCTGTGCTCGCTCGGCGGTTTCGCGCTCGCCAAGCATGCGTTCGCCGGGCGGCGCCACCTCATGTTCTTCATGCTCGCCTCCATGGCGCTGCCGGCGCAGCTCTTCATCGCGCCGATCTACGATATTCTCGTCCGCATCGAATGGATCGACACCTACGCCGCTCTTCTCGTGCCCGGCGCGGCCAACGCCTTCGGCATCTTCCTCTTTCGCCAGTCGATGCTCACCGTGCCCGACAGTCTGATCGAGGCCGCGCGCGTCGATGGAGCCGGCGACTTCCGCATCTACTGGGGCATCGTCATGCCGCTGCTCAAGCCCGTGACCGCGGCGTTCAGCCTGATTGTCTTCATGGCATCATGGACGGCGTTTCTCGGGCCGCAGATTTTCCTGCAATCCAGCTATAAACTCACCCTGCCCGTGATCCTGACCGAGTATATCACCCAGTACAGCGAGAACTACGGGGTCTTCGTCGCCGGCCTGCTGCTTTCCATCCTGCCGATCGCCGCGCTCTTCATCGTCCTCCAGCGCGAGTTCATCGCCGGCCTGACCGCCGGCGCGGTGAAAGGCTGAGAGGGCGCCGCCTCACTGCCGGCCGTCGCCTACTTCAACCGGAAAACCTCCTCGAGGTCGCGCCTCACCGGACTGCAATCCTCGTTGGCGGGCATGATGTCGCTCATATAACGCCACCAGCGCTGGCAGACCTCGTCCTGCGCCACGGCATTGAAACGCTCCTCGTTCTCGAACTCCACATGGGCGAACAGCGCGCGCGTCTCCCGGTCGAGATAAATATGATAATGGTGGACGCCATGCGCCTCGAGCACGCGCGTGAGCTCCGGCCAGATCGGTTGATGGCGGCGCGCATATTCATCCTCCGCGCCTGGATTCACTGTCATGATAAACGCTTTTCGGATCATCGTTGTGCGGGTTTCGGAAGAGGCTCGTCGCGCGCCGCCGCCGGCTCGGCGCGTTTCCACGCGCGCACGTAGTCGATGCTGAACGTCGAGGGCAGCGATTCGGCGGCCGGGAGACCGAACCACTCGGGCATGGTCTCACTGTCGAGATTCAAATACAAAGGCTGATGCCAGTGGGTGTTGGGCATTTGCTGAACGACCCTGCCGTCGAAATACCATTTGATCTCCTTCGCGTCCCATTCGAGCCCATAGGTGTGAAAGTCGTCGGCCAGGCGCGCGGGCGCCTTCCACTCGCCGCCCGCGGTCCAGTGCCTCGGGCCGTCTTCCGGCGTCTTGAAAACATGGGTGAACATGAACAGATCGCGCTCCTTCGGGCCCGGCCCGCCGCAGATCTCGAAGACGTCGATCTCGGTATGCAGATCCCGCGTCTCCGCGTAGAACCAGAAGGCGCTGGACGCGAGCGAGCTCATCGCCCGGGCCCGCAATTCGAAATAGCCATACAGGACGACGGCTTTGCTTCTCACCGCGCCGGTGGTGAATGTGTGATACCCCTCGGCCCTCATTTTCTCCGGAGGTTCCTCGACACGCGCCGTGATCTGCAACATGCCATCGCGCACCCGCACGTTCCCGGGCGAGAAAAAGCCCGGCTGACGGCCGCGCCAGCCGGGATTGTGATCATTCCATTTCTCCGCATCGAGCCGCGCCCCTTCGAACTCGTCCGACAGCCCGGCAATCGGCGTCCAGTCCGACGTCGGCGGCGGCGCGGCCCGCAGAATCGGAGCCAACGGAAGGAGAAGGAAGGCGAACGCGCGCATCAACCGCGGCATGCGCCCTCCCGATGTGTATAGTGTGCCGGGCTTGTCACTGTTTTGTTTTCCGGAGATACAGAACCGCGTCGAGCGAGACGGGCGGATTGATCCTGACGAAGTCTCCCCCGTGAACAGGCCGCGGTCCCTCGACGGTCTGATTCAGCAGCGGAATGAACCACTCGACCGCGAACTCCCCGGAGGCGCCCCGCAGGTCGACGCGGGCCTCGGCGCTTTCGGGAAAATAGACGATGTATTCATGATCCGGATACGCCAGACAGTAGCCGGTCGAAACGAGGTCGCCCCGCGGAGCCATGTTCACCAGGTCCACGCGCTCGGCAAACTCCCGGGTGTATCCCATGTGCCGGCGGAGAAGCGCCCATTCGGGATAGTCGCGGTCGTCCTTGGAGATCCCGCCCCAATCGTGCAGCCAGGGCGTGGTTTTCTCCACGTCCTTCTCGCCCGGCAGGGGCGCCCACGGATCCATGAAGATCGGGTTCAGCCCGCGCAGGAAGCTTTTCCACACCCACCGATAGGCGCCGCCGTGCCCCCACAGGTGATCGGTGTCCGTCACCACGACCTTGCGACCGTCGGCGGGCGGAGGGTTTTCCTTGTAGGAGAAGGTGACGCTCGTTTCCCCGACCTTGCCCTCGAACGGCTCGTCGGCCGGCGAGATCCAGTCGGCCGGACTGGTGAAAAGCGCCTCGTTCGGATGGGGCGGATGCCAGCGGTAGGTCATGCCCACGGGATGTTGCCGGGGCAGGCCGCTTTCGATCTGCTTCACGAGCTCGATGATATGGTGCTGCCATTCGATCGAGCCGCCTTCGTTGATCACTTCATAGAGCACGTTGTCGAGGTCGTTGACGGTCTCGACGACCTTCCGCACGTAGGCCTCCTGCACCGCAAGCAGCTCCGGAGAAATCGCGAGGCTGTGCAGCGTCGCCTGGTCGTCGAAATCGTGCGCGCTCTCGGGCGCGGACACGCCATTGATATTGTTGTCCGCGTGCACCGGAAGATAAGGGTAGGGATCGCCGCTGTCGGCCGAGTCCGGACGGCGGTTCAGACACCAGCCTTGAAACAACATCACCGCGGCGTAGATGCCCCGCTCGCGCGCCGCGATCAGCCTCTCGCGCATCCGCTCGAAGTAATCGGGGTTGAACCGGGTGAGATCGAACTTCGGCAGCCCATCGTTGGCCAGCCCCGGCCCCGTGCGCACATAAGGCATCGGGCCCATCTCGATCGTCTTGGACGACCACGGCCCCATCCGCGATTGCTCCCACATCCAGAACCGCATGAAATTGTGGCCGTTCGCGGCCATCATATCGATGTAGGCCTCGTAATCGAACAGCGCCTCGTCGTCTTTCGACACGATGTCCTGAAAATTCTCCCACGTGTGCGATCCGGTGAGATAGATCGCGCGCCCGCTGTCGTCGGTAAAGTAACGAGGATTGACCGTGCCGGGCCGCAGCGGCCCCTCGAATGGCCGCGCCTGCGCCAGGCAACAGCACGCGATCAATCCCAAGGCGAGAAGATGTTTTCCTTTCATTGCGATCTGTGGGGTCCGGCCGTGGGCAACGAAACGCGCCCGAGGCCGCGTATTGCTTTCATTGCATTTTATTGCTTGTCATGCAATGACCGCATTCGCGCCGATGTCAAGGGGGCGCGCGGCGGCAGGCGATGAAATCGCACGCCCTCCCCGCTTCGCTCAGGTGGACTCCCTGATGACCAGTTCCGCCTCGTAGCGCCGTTCCTGGATGGGCGCCGTCTCGGGCCCGAGGCGACGCAACAACAGCTTGACTATATCGGCGGCCATGGTCTTCAGCGGCTGCAGCACCGTGGTAAGCCCCGGATTGATCAGGCTGGCCTGATCGATGTCGTCGAAGCCCGTCACCGCGACCTCCTGCGGCACCTTCAGCCCGGCTTCGGACGCCGCCTTGACGACGGTCATCGCAATCATGTCGCTCGTGCACACGACGGCCGTGGGCCGTTCCGCGGCCCGGAGCATGCGGTGGACGCGCTGCACCACGTTGCCGATGGCCGGATCGCCGAGCGAAATCCAGTCCTGCCGGACCTGGATCTTCGCCTCGCGCAGCGCGCGAGTGAAGCCATCGAGGCGATTCGCGATGTTGGGATTCTCCTCGAGCCCGCCGACGAAGCCGAACGCGCGATGCCCGCGGGCGAGGAGGTGGCGGACGACCTTCTTGATCGCCGTGCGGTTGTCGAGATAGAGATGATCGCAGGGCATGTCGTGCCGCTGCGCGCCGGTGACGACGAGCGCGCGGGACCGGCTCTGCAAATGCGCGAGCTGATCCTGCAGCTCCGCGGTTACCGCGCCTTCGCTGATGTCGAGGACGATCCCATCGACCTTGTAGGATTCGAACAATTTCACCGCCGCAAGCATGCTCTCCGTCTGGCCGAAGGAACAGACGATCAACGACTGATATTTCTCGGAGTGGAGCGCGTCGTGCATCTCCTGGAGAAACTTGGTATAAAACGGATTGTCGATGAACGGGACCATGATCCCGATCAGCCGGGAGCGCCCCGTCCGGAGATTCGCCGCCTGCTGGTTGCGCACGTAGCCCAGCTTGCGCGCGCAGCGCAGCACGTCGTCGCGGCTCTTGGAGCGGAGGCTGGAGCCGGCGAGAATGCGCGCCGCGGTCATCGGGGACACCCCCGCCATCTTCGCCACTTCGTAAATCGTCGGCATGAGAATCGAAGAACCGGCCGGAAAAACGTCTGATCGGAGCGACAAACGCCTCATGGCCCGCGAACGCTCCCACGCCACCCGCGCCGTCCATCTCGCGCAAGCAGGAAACAGGAACACTCGCGCGCATTCACGCGACGCCGGCGCGCAAACAGACGGAAAGGGCCGGTTTGCCGGACCCGCGCCGTCCGGAAGACGATGCGGCCCGACCAACCGGCCCGACGACAAACAGACAATGCGCGGATCCGAAGGCGAACGATCAGAACTCGAGCGTGTTGGTGATGGTCCAGGTCCGCGGCTCGGGTATCCGATAGGCCGCCGCCGATCCATCCGGGTTTACCGTGACTTTGACCAGATCGTCGCCGGCGAACACATTGCGGATGTTGAGCTGGGTCCGCCACGTGTATCTTTCGCCGAACTTCTTTCGATACCCGATCCAGAAATCGGCCGTGCCTTGCGTGGATCCCTTGTACGGCCGGGTCACGTCGTACTCACCGTCCACGGCGGGATTCAGCGGAAATCCGATCACGTTGCGATCCTGCCAGCGATAGCTTCCACCCACGTTGACACCGCGCAGCGCTCCCTGCTGAAAGGCATAGTCCGCGACTGCGTTGAACGCCCACGGACGAAGCTCCGGCACGCTGGATTCCTCCAATGCCCTGAAGAGCCAGTAACCCGACATCACCGAACGGCGGAAGTGCCCGCGCGCGGTCCAGCCATCGCTGCCGTGGGCCACGCCGTTCACGGGATCGTCGCGATCGTCCGTGGCCGGCAGCTCCCCGAGGACGGGATCGCTCGTTCCCCAATAGCGGATGTCTCCGGCCGGGCCCTGGAAAACCTCCCAGCGGGATTCGATGAAATCCACGAAGCTGGACGCCAGATTCGCGCGCCGCGCGTCGGTCTTGGAGAGGTTGAACGACACATTCAATCCATCGATCGGGTTCGCCACCAGCTCCAGCTCGTATCCCTTGGAGAACGTGTCTCCGGTGACCTGCAGGCCGCCCGGAGTCGCGCCGGAGTCCGGCCACCCGAGGCTGCCGATTCCGGGGTCGTTGTAATAATAAAGCTCCCAGTAATCGACAAAGGCCTGCGGGAGCTGGTTTTCCGGGCGGAACCAGTCTTCCACCGCGGCGACCTGCCTCGCATAGGTGCTGTCGAGCTCGGCCTGCGAATACGTCGCCTTCGGAGCGCCGTCCGGCATCCACGTCACCGCGCCGCCGTCGCTGGCGTAACCATAGATCCGCTCGGCGATGGTTCCCGGGACGCCGGCCAGGTCGCGGGTCTGCGCCGCGCGCCACTGCCCCCAGTTGTCGGTGAGGCCGATATACCAATATTCCGTCGAGATGGAGTCTCCGAGCGTGGCGTTCCTCACCTTGGTGTCGTACTTCACCAGCTTGACCGAAACGCGGTCGTTGAAGCCCGTGAACGCGACGCCGTACTCCTTCGTCTTCCCGGACGGATCGGCGACCTGGCTGCCATAGACGTCGCGACGTCCGGCGCCGGGTTCGAAGTTTTCGGATTGATTGTATATAAGCGAAACATTCATCCGCCCCGGCAGGTTGTCCCTCCAGCGCTCGGGCAGGTGCGTGACGATGCTGAAGGTCTTCGAGTTCACCTTCGTTCCCGCGGATGCCTCCGGCAGGGTCCAGTCCGGGCTCCAGATGTCGCGGTACTGCCCCCGGTCTCCGTATATCGGAGGCCCGCCGGCGTTGCGGAACGACTGCTTGTCGGAACGATAGCCGAACATGGGGACGACGTTGCCGCCGAACCAGTATCCCTGCCAGACCATCGCCTTGGAATCGATCACGTCCGACGACTTCGCTCCGCTCCTGTACAGTTTCGCGCGATCGCTCGCATGCACGTTGTCCGCCACCGGCATCGGCACCGGGACGACCGTGTCCGTGGCGAAGTTGTAAGCCAGAATCGATGCCGATTGCGGCATCGCCTCCCCCTTGAGCCCCTGCAACCGCAGGCCGGAGGCGGAGGTTCTGGAAGCCGGGATCGGCGCGCCGAGATAGTTGTAGAAAAACAGGTCGTCGGTATAGAAATCGGCCGTGTGGATATCGTCGTTCGAATTCCGCGAGATGAATGGATTGGTGGTGTGGTATCCTTTATAGCCGGCGTAGAGCGAATCGACCTTCTGCGATGTGAGCAGGCCGGTGAAGACGTTGCGCCCCAGGATCTTCGCCAGCCCGGAATCCTTTCCGGCGACGGTGGCGAAATCCAGCTCGCCGAAAGCGGTCACACGCCAGACTTTTCGCGAACGGTCCGACCACTCTCCATAACCTCCGTGGGAGGCGAACATCGGCCGCAGCAGATCGGGGTTCGGGTCGCCGAAGGGAATGTTCGTGAGGATGTTCAGCGAAACCGACGCCGCCCGGGCATCCACGTAGGAATGACCGCCCGTGTAGGAGTCCTGGCTGTCGTAGGCCGCCTCGACGCCCAGCTTGTCGTTGAAGAATGTCTGGGACACGGCCAGGTTGAACGCCTCGAACTCGTTGAATTCGCCCTTGTTCGGTCCCTCCAGCAGATGATTGTAGAAGTCGAATATGGAGGCATCCGTCAGCGAGCGCGCCTTCCACGCGCCGAAGTCGTGACCGGGAAGCTTGGACCGGTTGGCGAATGAATCGTAGGTGCCCACACCCACGGGCTGATAGTAATAGGCAAGGGGAAGATCTCCTCCGTGCTGCATATAGGAAATCCCCTGCGCCCCGTCCGGCGAGAAGGTGATGACGGCGGCGTTCGATGTATTGGAACCGACTCCGCCAAGGCCCGGCGTGGCGCTGCGCATCCCCAGCGTGACCTGGTTCGGATCGTAAACATTGCGGTCCAGGACATCGTACCACAGCGAGATCGCATCCAGAGGCGGCGTGTTCCTCGGCAGGTTCGACTCGATGTCGCCCTTCTCGAAGGTCGCCCGAAACGAGGTCTTGCTCGAGCCGCGATTCAGAAACCGCGGCTCCCATCTTGCGGCGGCGAAAACCCGATGGTCGTCGCGAAACGCCGGATCCTGGCGGTACTTCGTGTCGTCCCGCAGGAGCGAGACCCGCAAGGCCAGTTCATCCCGCAGAAGCATGCGATTGACATCCAGCGTGTAGCGCGACGACCCGAAACTGCCGAACGCCGCGCTGACGTTTCCCGTATTCGTGAAAGCCGCGCCTTGTATGCTCGAGTTGATGATCCCCGATGGTTTGCCGATGCCGAACAGGATCGCGTTGGGTCCGCGCTGCAGATCGACGCGTCCGACATTGTAGGAGTCCCAGGGAATGTCGGTGAGGAAGAAATCGCGCGTGTTCTGGGCCTCCGCCAAACCGCGCACCCGCGTGACCGGATTGAGGTCGGTCGTCGTCCCGGTGAGGAGCGGGCCATCTCCCTTTCCGAGGAAATTTCCGCCCTGCCCGGCGACCTCCGTGCTCGGCGTATAGACAAGCAGCTTCTCCGCCGAAGTGGAGTTGGTGTCTTGAAGAAACTTTTGCGTGACGACCGAAATCGAAGAACCCACGTCCTTCAGTTCGGTGCGGATGCGCGTGCCGGCCATCGTGGATCTCGCCGCATAGCTGTCGGCGTCCTCCGCGGCATCGACGACGAAGGGCGAAAGGACGATGGTCTCTTCCGACGCGTCGCCGGCGTCGGAACCCGCGGGTGATGCAGAAGTGCCTTGCGCCCCGAGCCGGGAAGCGAGCACGAGAAGAAAAGCGGCAGCGATGGTTTTTGCCGCGCGATGTCTTGTTGGATTCATAGTTTTCCTGGGGAAGGGTTGAAGGACCGCGACATCTCCACCGGCAGGCATCGCAATCGAGCGGACGTGGCGCCCCGCGGAATCTGCCGCCAAGCACATGGAGGAATCGATCGATTTCACGTCGTCAAAGGGGATGGGGTTCGAGGGCAACACCGGGGCTCTACGCGACCGGCGGACCACTGGCTTGGACATTAATGATATCGGTATCAAGCAATAAGTTGCGTGTTGTGCAAAAAAATGTTCTCGAGAACCGCAGGAGTCCATGAGATGCGAACGGTAGCGACAAGACACCTGACGTGCCCGAACAGAGCACTAAAGCATCGACAGGCACTTTCGGCGTCACATAAGATGATATCGTTACCTACCCTTCCATTCGATGACGCCATTCAAATATTCCGTGATCCTCGGCAACCTCGGGAACACCTGCGATCGCTTCCTTCCCACCGGTTACAAACAACAGCTCCCCAAGCCCGGGATGATCAGGCAGGCCGCCGACATCCCGGGCATCGAGGGCATCGAGCTTGTCGGCGGCTGGGACGTGACCCAGGAAAATGCCGCCTCCATCGGCGGGCTCCTGCAAGACGCCGGCCTGGCCTGCGTCTCGATCATACCGGATCTCTTTTCACGCAGTGTCTGGGGCAACGGCAGCTTCTGCGCCCGCGACCCCGAAGTGCGCGCGCTCGCCATCGACGAGACGCGCCGCGCCGCGGAGATCGCCTCGGGAATGAACTGCCCCCTGCTCAATCTCTGGCTCGGCCAGGACGGATACGACTATCCCCTGCAAGGCGACTTCCGCAGTCAGCGCGCCTGGATGGTCGAAGGCATACGCTCCGTCGCCGCCGAGTGGCCCGCGCTGCAATTCGCCCTTGAATACAAGCTCAAGGAGCCGCGCGTGCGCTCCTTTCAGGCGCGCGCGGCCGACACCCTGCTCATGGCACAGGAAATCGGCCTGCCCAATGTCGGTGTGTGCATCGATGTCGGACACTCTTTCGTGGCGCAGGAGAACGTGGCCGAGTCGGCCTGGCTGCTCCAGCACTACGGATCGAAGCTTTTTCACCTGCACTACAACGACAACTACGGACACTGGGACGACGACATGATCGTCGGCAGCGTGCACCTCGTTCACTATATCGAGTTGTTCTACTGGCTGCGCCAGACCGGCTACAGCGGCTGGCACTCGATGGATCTCTACCCGTATCGCGAGCACGGCGGACGCGCCGTCTCCGAGAGTGTCGCGTTCCTGCGCGACCTCGAGAAAGCCTTGACGCCCCGGCGGCTCGACGAAATCCGCGGCCTGATCGCCGACGGCGATGCCACCGCATCCACCCGCTGGGTGCGCGAGTTCATCTTCGGCCGTCCGTGATTCCGACCGCGCAACCCCGGCATCCATCTCTCCATCATGAAAGTCGCGGCTGGCGCGGCGGAGCCCACCCTCGCCATCGGACAGTTGTTTTGTGAATCCGGATCCGAGTCTCTCGGGATCGACACCCCGCAGCCCCGGCTGAGCTGGTCGTTGACTTCCTCTCGTCGCGGCCGCCGGCAGACCGCGTACCAGGTGCAGGTCGCATCGAGCATCGAACGACTCGCCCGGGGCGAGGCGGATCTTTGGGATTCGGGCCGGGTGATGTCGGACCAATCCCTTCAAGTCCCCTACGCCGGCCGCGCCCTGCGGTCGCGCGAGCTTTGCTTCTGGCACGCGCGCGTTTGGGACAACGAAGGCGAGCCGTCGGCCCCCGGCCCGGTTTCCTCCTGGGAGATGGGGTTGCTCTCGCCGCAGGACTGGCTGGGGGAATGGATCGGATTCACCGCCGCCTGGCCGGGGCGCGCGCTGTATTTCCGGCATGTATTCAACGCGGCGAAACCGGTTCGTTCAGCCCGCGCCTATATCGCCGGCCTGGGTTATCACGAACTGCGGCTGAACGGCGGCAAGGTCGGCGACCACGTGCTCGATCCCGGATGGACGGACTACAGCCGCCGCGTGCTCTACGTGACGCACGACATCACGAAACACCTGCAAACGGGCCGCAACGCCGTCGGCGTGATCGTGGGACATGGCTGGCACGGCATGCCCAGGCTGCTGCTGCAAATCGAAATCGATTTCACCGACGGCACGCGCCAGACGATCGCCACCCGCGGAGGCCACAGCCGGGCGCCCGACCTCTGGCATGTCACGAGCGGGCCCATCCTCGAGAACAGCGTCTATGACGGCGAAACCTACGACGCGCGGCTCGAGAAGACCGGATGGGATCGGCCGACCGACGAACTTCCGGGGATTCCGGAGGATCACACCGAGGGTTGGACAACCGCCGTCGCCGTCGATGCGCCCGCGGGCGCGCTGGTCGCCCAGATGCTCGAACCCATCCGGGTGGTCGAAACGCGCAGGCCGGTCACGCGAAGCGAACCGCTCCCCGGCATCTTCGTTTTCGATGCGGGCCAGAACCTCTCCGGCTGGCTGGCGCTGCGCGCGCGCGGTCCGCGCGGCACGACCATCCGGCTGCGCTTTGCCGAATCGTTGCGCGAGGACGGCACGATCGACGACGACAACCTGCGCAAGGCCCGCGCGACCGACACCTACATCATGAAGGGCGGAAGCGAGGAGACGTGGGAGCCACGCTTCACCTACCACGGTTTTCGCTACGCGCAGGTCGAGGGCTGGCCGGGCGTCCCTGGGCTCGACGACATCCAGATCCGCGTCGTGCGCTCCGCGGTGAAACCCGTGGGGACGTTCCGTTGTTCCAACGACCTGCTCGATCGCATCCACCACATGACCAGATGGACCGAAGCGAGCAACCTGCACAGCGTGCCGACCGACTGCCCGCAGCGCGACGAGCGCATGGGGTGGCTCAACGACATGACCGTGCGCATCGAGCCGGCGCTCTACAAGTTCCGCCTCGCCCGCTTCTACGCCAAGTGGCTCGACGACGTCGCCGACACTCAGGCTGCCGACGGTTCGATCACGGACACCGCGCCCTTCAAATGGGGCAAGCGGCCCGCCGACCCCGTCTCCGCCAGCTACCTGCTGCTGGCCTGGATGTCGTATTTGCATTTTGGAGACACGGAATCCATGCGCGCGCACTTCCGGGGTTTCGAACGCTGGGTGGACTACCTCGCCTCCCGGTCGGAGGACGGCATCCTGAGCTACAGCAATTGGGGCGACTGGGCTCCGCCACAACATGCCGCCATCGCCGGGAGCATCGGGACCGGCGCGATTTCAGCGCGCACCCCCGGCGAATTGATCTCGACCGGATTCCTGTATCATCAGGCGGATCTCCTCGCGCGCATGGCGCGGATCCTCGGCCAGGAAGACGCGCGAGTCCGCAACGAGACCCTGGCCGCGCGCGCAGCCGCCGCCTTCAACGATCGTTTCTGGGACGAACACACCGGCGGATACGGAACGAACAACCAGGCGTGCAATGCCTTTGCGCTCTTTCTCGGCGTCGTCGCGCCGGAGCGCGTGCCTCGCGTGCTCGCCAACCTCGTCGATGCCGTCGAGCAAAACGATGGGCATCTCGACACCGGCAACCTCTGCACCAAATACCTGCTCGAGATGACGACCGGGCACGGCCGCGCCGACGTCGCCTTCCGGATCGCCACTCAAACCACGTATCCAGGCTGGGGATACATGCTCGAGAACGGCGCCACCACCCTGTGGGAACGCTGGGAGCACCTGACCGGCGGGGCGATGAATTCGCACAATCATCCCATGCTGGGATCCGTGGACAACTGGTTCTTCAAATACCTTGCCGGCATTCGTCCGGACGAGGCCGGCCCCGGCTTCCGCCGCTTCATCGTCGCCCCGGTGATCACCGGCGATCTCACCTGGGTGGAAGCTTCACATGAAAGCCTGCGCGGGACGATCCGCTCCGCGTGGCGCAAGGAAGGTTCGATCATTCGCTTGTCCGTCCGTGTGCCGGTCAACGCCACGGCGATCGTTCATCTGCCCGCGTCCGCCGGGAGCGCGATCACCGAGCGCGGCATTCCCCTGCGCGATGTGGACGGGGCAATCGCTCTTCCCGCGAACGGATCCCCGACCCGGATCGAACTGGGCTCGGGCGACTACGAGTTCGAGATCGAATGATCACGGGCGAACGCCCGCCCATCGTCCCATTTATTGCATAATACGCAATGATGTGTTTTTCTTGCAATATTTCATGGCGTCGCGCTTTATCCGGCAATGGTTGCACCCCGTCACCGCAGCCCTTCTCCCGACCCACCCCGGCTGGTTCCAGGACACGATGCGGGCCTTCCAGTCCCGGATGCGGCCGGTGGCGCCGGGACTGGCAGCCGGGGCGAGCCGATGCCCGTCTCAAAAGCGCTGTTCATGGTTGTCCTTGGCGTCGCGCTGCCGGCCGCCGCGCTTCGAGGCGAAGCCGCGCCCGGCGCACGGGCGCCGTTCATTGATTACAACTGCATCGATTGCCACGACAACGGCCTGAAAAAAGGAGGGCTCGATCTGATGGCGCTGCGGTTCGAGCCTTCGGACCCCGCCAATTTCGCGACGTGGGTGATGATACACGACCGCGTCAAGAACGGAGAAATGCCGCCGAAAGAGGAGGACCGTCCGGACCCCGGGGCGCTCGCGGCGTTCACGTCCTCGCTCGCGGCGGATCTCGTTCGCGAGGATCGCAAACGCACGAACCGCGAAGGCCGGGCGACGCAACGGCGGCTCAACCGCTATGAATACGAGAACGTGTTGCGCGACCTGTTGCGCGCGCCGTGGCTCGACGTGAAAAATTCATTGCCGGAGGATGGAGAATCCCATCGCTTCAACAAAATCGGCGACCGCCTCGACGTGTCGCATGTTCAGCTTGCGCGGTATATCGACACAGCCGAGCGGGCCCTGCGCGAAGCCATGGCGACGCATGCGACCCGGCCCGATACGCGCATCATCCGGCACCATGCCCGTGATCAAAGGCAGTTCATGTGGCCGATGAAGGATTCCTTGACGCACCCGAAGCCGGAACGCGCCACCTTTCCCGTCCTCGGCTTCGCCGGACAACCCGATGTGCGCGCCGGCAAGGCGCCCCCCACCGTGGGCGAAGCGGATCCTGAAACGCGGAATCTCGAAGGCATGGGCGTGATCGCAAGCTCCTACGAGCCCCTCGAGCCGATCTTCGAAAAGTTCCGGGCGCCGATCTCCGGTCGTTACAAGCTCCGTTTCCTGACGCACTCGATCTGGGTCGGCGCCGGAAAGGATGAAAAATGGCATATCGCCGACCTCGACGACGTATCGGTCGGCCGCCGTTCCGAACCCGTGACGATATACGCGGAAGCGCCGCCGGGATTGCTCCGCCGGCTCGGCGCCTTCGACGCGACGCCCGAGGCGCGGATTCAGGAACTCGACATAAACCTCGTCGCCGGCGAAACCATCCGCCCCGACGCCGCGCGGCTGATCCGCTCGCGGCCGGGCGATGAGCGCTGGCGCAATCCGCTCGCCACTCTGGACGGCCAGCCGGGCGTCGTCTTCCGCTGGCTGGAAGTGGAGGGCCCGATCTTCGACTCATGGCCGACCGCGGGACACAAGCTGCTCTTTGGCGACCTGCCGCTGAAAGAACAGGGAACGGAAAATCCGGGCGAAGGCGACGCCGCCACATCCAGAGTGGAGCCAAGGCGCTACGGCAGCTTCACCCCGCCGCCGGGAGTGGAGGTCATATCGGACGCGCCGATGAAGGATGCCAGCCGCTTGTTGCGCCGGTTTGTCGAACGCGCATATCGTCGTCCCGTGGGAAAAAGCGAAGCGCAGCGCTTTCTTCCCGTTGTCGAACGGGCGCTGGAGGCCGGCCATGGATTCACCGACGCGATGCTCGCGGCGTACACCGCAATCCTGTGTTCGCCCGGGTTTCTGTATATCGAGGAGACGCCCGGACCGCTCGACGACCATGCGCTCGCGTCGCGGCTCGCGTTCTTTCTTTGGAACTCGGCGCCCGATGACGAACTGCGACGGCTCGCGGCAGACAACCGGCTGCATCACCGCGACGTCCTGCGCGCCCAGGTCGACCGGCTCCTCGATGATCCGCGGTCGCAGCGCTTCGTGGAGGCGTTTCTCGACTACTGGCTCGACCTGAAGCGCATGACCGAGACCTCTCCCGATGCGTCGTTATATCCGGACTACTATCTGGATGATCTGCTGAGCGAATCCGCGCTCGACGAAACCCGCCAGTTTTTCAGCGAAATGCTCGAGCAGGATCTTCCGGCGCGCACGCTTGTCGCGTCCGATTTCGCCATGATCAACGAGCGGCTCGCCACACACTACGGGCTGCCCGCGATCGAGGGCGTCGCGATCCGGCGCGTGGCCCTTCCCGGGAACCATGCGCGCGGCGGCTTGTTGACCCAGGCAAGCGTGCTCAAGGTCACCGCCAACGGCACGACCACCTCGCCCGTTCTCCGCGGCGTATGGATCGCGGAGCGCATCCTCGGACAGAAGTCGCGCCCGCCTCCCCCCGGCACTCCGGCCGTGGAGCCGGACATCCGCGGCGCGACGACGATTCGCGAGCAACTCGACCGCCATCGTTCGGTCAAGTCCTGCAATGCCTGCCACGTGAACATCGATCCACCCGGGTTCGCGCTGGAGAGTTTCGACATCATGGGCGGCTGGCGCGATTCGTATCGCGCGCTCGGCGACGCGCCGCCGGAACCAGGCATCGGCAAGGGCGGGCAGAAGTTTGTCTTTCACCGCGGCCTTCCCGTGGACGCGAGCGGCGAGCTGCCCGACGGCCGGACGTTCGCGGATGTGCGTGACTTCAAGCGGCTCCTGCTCGCCGACGAGGCGCAGATCGCGCGCAACCTCGCCAGACAACTCACGCTATATGCAACCGGCGCGGCGGTGGGCTTCGGCGATCGCGCCGAGGTCGAGCGCATTCTCGAACACACCGCGCCCACCCGATACGGCATCCGCTCGCTCGTGCACGCAATCGCGCAGAGCGAGCTGTTCCTGAACAAGTAACACGTCAACACCTCCCGAGGCTCGATTATCATGCACGCACCCCATATCTCCACAAAGCGCGAGATGTCGCGCCGCAGCTTCCTGCGCGGCGCCGCGCTGCTGGTCGCCCTCCCGATGCTGGACGCCATGATGCCCGCCTTCGCCAGCGCGCGAAAGGCGTCGAACGCGGCCCTTTCCGGCGCCAAGCCGCGGCGGATGCTCGGCATTTGCAACAACCTCGGCCTCCTTCCCGAGTGTTTCTTCCCAACACAAAACGGCCCCGCCTATGAGCTTTCGCCCTATCTCCAGTTGCTCAAAAAACACCGCGATGATTTTACCGTCTTCAGCGGCGTGTGGCATCCGGACGTCGACGGCGGACACCCGGCGGACAACTGTTTCCTCACCGCGGCGCCGCATCCCGGTTCGGGCGGCTTCCGCAACACGATCTCGCTCGATCAACACATCGCCGAGCACATCGGCCATCTCACGCGCTTTCCGTCCCTTACGCTCGGGGTGAATGTGCAACAGGGCATGCGCAGCCTGTCGTGGACGGGCTCCGGGGTGTTGATTCCCTGCGAAGAAAAGCCCTCGCAGGTATTTGCGAAACTGTTCCTGAACGGCACCGCGGCCGAGCGCGCGCAACAAGCCCGCAAGCTCGAGCTGGGACAGAGCATTCTCGATTCGCTGGCGGAGCCGGCGAAAGCCCTGCGACGCGAAGTCGGCAGCCGGGATCGCGAACGGCTGGACCAATACTTCACCAGCGTGCGCGAGCTGGAACAACGGATGGCCATGTCGCGCGAATGGGCGAACCATCCCAAGCCGGCGGTGAACGCATCGGTCCCGCTCGATCCGGCCAGCCCGCGCGCCTATATGGAAAAGGTCGGCCTGATGTACGACATGGCGAAACTCGCTTTCGAGACCGACTCCACGCGCTCCATTTCGCTGCTGCTCGATGGCGTGAACTCGCCCGCGATCGACATCGCGGGCGTCGAGATCACGGATGGCTATCACAACCTCTCCCATCACGGCAAAGCCGAGGCAAAACTCGAACAGCTCCGGGCGATCGACGAATGGCACATGAGGCTGCTCGCGAAACTGCTCGATGATCTGAAGTCCGTGCAGGAGAACGACGACTCACTGCTCGACCGCACGATGGTCCTCTACGGCTCCAACCTCGGCAATGCGAACACGCACGTGACCACAAATCTGCCGGTCCTGTTTGCCGGCGGCGGATTCAAGCACGGGCAGCACCTGGCTTTCGACACGGAGCAAAACTACCCGCTGCCGAACCTCTTTGTCTCGATGCTGCAGCGCATGGGCATCGAGACGGATCGTTTTGCCACCTCGACCGGCACGATGCGCGGGCTGGCGCTCACCTGAAACAACTCACCCCGGAGAAGGCGCCTCCCCCGGCATTTCCACCCGCTCCAGTTTTCCGACCAGAAACACATAGGACAGAACGCCGACGACGCCGAGGGCCGCGATCAACACCAGCGCCGGAGCGAAGTCCCCGTCACGCGCCAGATAGCCGATCGCGATCGGCACCGAGATCGACGACAGATTGGCAATGAAGTTGAACGCGCCGCCCGTCAGGCCGAGAAGACTTTTCGGGGCCAGCAGCGACACGAAAATCCACGCGATCGAGGCCAGGCCCGTTCCGAAAAAGGCCACGGCCATGATCACCATGACCACGGGCGTGCTTTCGACATAGTTCGCCGCGATGATCGTCGAAGCCAGAATCAAGCCGAAAATAACAGGCCCCTTGCGGGCGAATCCGATGGACACGCCTCTTTTCACCATGAGATCCGAGAGATAACCGGAAAGCAGGACGCCGACGAACGCGGCCAGGAATGGAACCGCGGCCATGTAGCCCGTTTTCAAAATGCTCAATCCACGGCTCGTCTCCAGATAGGTGGGAAACCAGGCGAGGAAAAACCAACTGTTCGCGCCCAGGCAATATTGCCCGAGATAGATTCCCCACAGCTTCCGGTTCGAGAACACGAGCTTGAGATTCGGCCACGTCACCCGCGTGCCCCGCTGCCCGCGGGCTTCGGCTCGATCCTTGGGAATCACTCCGCCGCCGCTGCGGATATGGTCCAACTCGGCTTGATTGGCTCGCGGATGATGGAGCGGGTCTCGATAGATCCAATACCACACAATCCCCCACACGATGCCGACCACGCCTGTAATAACGAACAACATCCGCCATCCCCAAAAGTGCTGCACGCTGGCCATCGCGGGCGCCAGGAAAGCCAGGCCGACGTATTGCCCGGAAGTATAGGTCGCGATGGCGAACGCCCGCTCATGGTTGGGAAACCAACTGGTGACGACCTTGTTGTTCATCGGGTACGAGGGCGCCTCCAATGCGCCGACGCCCAGCCGGAGGGAGAACAGCGACGCGAAACGCCCGACGAATCCCTGCAGCACGGTCGCCACGGACCAGCTCACGAGCGTGATCGAGTAGAGCACGCGGGGCCCGAGGCGGTCCGCCAGGAGTCCCCCGGGAATCTGAAACGCGGCGTACGTCCAGCCGAAGGCGGAGAAGATGAATCCCATCTGCACCGGAGAAAGCTTCAGATCGCTGGACAAGGCCGTCGCCGCGATCGAAATGTTGGTGCGATCCATATAGTTGATCACAACATTGACGAAGACGAGCGCGAGCATGGCGAAGCGGACGCGCGACGCGCCAGGGGAAGCGGGAAGGTGAGGCATGATATTCTAGGAACCAGCCGAAGCCCGGGCGTCGCTGACAATGCGCGTGGCGGCCGCAGCCTCGCGCCGGATGGATTCCCAATCCCTCCGGCTGACGTCCTGCGGCCTCGCCAGCCAGGATCCGCCCACACACAAGACCAGCGGCGATTCGATATAGCGCCGCAATTCATCGCGGCCGATTCCACCAAGCGGAATGAAGCGAAGCCCGAGACGCGCGAACGGCGCCGCCATGGCCCGCAGATGCGCGAGACCGCCTGAACTCTCCGCCGGGAAGAACTTCAGCGCGCGGCAGCCGTTCGCGATCGCAAACTCGATGTCGGTCGGCGTCATCACCCCCGGAGCGAACGGCAGCCCCTCGCCTCTCGCCGCCCGGATGGTTTCCGGATTGCATCCGGGCGACACGCCGAACAGCGCGCCGGCGCGCTTCGCCTCCCCGACCTGCGCGCCATCGAGAAGCGTGCCGGCGCCAACGCACACGCCGGGCTCCTCGCCGCGAATGCGCCGGATGGACTCGGCGGCGCACGCGGTGCGAAAGGTCAACTCGATCACCGAAACACCACCGGCTTGCAGCGCCCGCGCCGCGGGAACGGCGTCCTCGGGATCAGCGATCGTGAGCACAGCCGCGACACCCGCGCGCTCCATGATTTGCGTGAGGCCTGGAGTGAGCATCGCGAGCTGCCGAATGGTTGCGCGCTTCAAGCGATCACGCCGAGCCGCCGCGCGATGGCGCATTGTCCCTTGATCAAACACACACCGCCGTCCTTCCTGACGGCGCGCGCGTGGATTCCCAGAACGCGCGCCGCCTCGCCATAAGCGGCTCCCAGCACGGTGTCGCCGACGATTGTCATATCGCGCGCGTCGACGGGCATCGCCCCGATCTCACAGCCGATCAGCAGCCCGCTCAAGTAGTGGAAACTCTCCTCCCCGGACACCTTGTCGAGTATGCTCCGGACGCGGACGCGGAAAGCCTCGTGCAAAACATTGCCTCGGGCGCCGGCCCGCGCGCCGGCGGCGAAGCTTTCCAGATGGGCGCCCGTCATGAGGCCGCCACCTTCGCCGACCGACTGCGCAAGGACGCTCTTGCGCGCGAGCAGATCGAAGAACTCTCCGGTCATGTATGTTCGCAGGCTCACCGCCTTCCCATCGCGAACCGTGATGTGCTTCGAGTGCGTGCCGGGAAACAGCAGCAGCCGCTCCGCCGCGCCCGCGCTTTCGTCCATCAGCGCGCCCACCAACTGGACTTCCTCGCCGCGCATCACATCGGCGCTCGTGCATGCGCCCGAAATGATGATCACTTCGTGAGGAAACCCCGTCGTCGCCGATCGCGTTTCGACGCGGAGGTCGGAGCCATCGACGGCAAAAGGCAGCTCCTTGTAGGGCACTTCGCACATTCCAATCGTGGCGGAGGCCATGCCGGAAAGGACGAGCGGGACTCCGGCGAGCGACGCGCCGGATCCCGCCTCCAGCCCGGCAAGGCGCCTTTCGATCACCTCGATATAGTAATCCCAGCGCGAACATGCGCCGCCACGTTCCTTCCACTTGATGAACGTGCCTGCTATCCCTTCATCGCTGCTCGCCTCCGCAACGACGCTCGAATTCGCGGCCTCGATCAGCCGCAGCCGAAACGAGGATGTTCCCCAGTCGCAACTGAGGAAACGATGGCTTTTTGAAAGAGACGACATGCGCTCACCACTCGGCGACGCTGTCGTCCTCGTGACGCCACAGCGGGTTGTGCCAGTTGTGGCCCACTTTCGCCATCTCGATGACCTTCTCCTCGTTGATCTCGATGCCCAGGCCCGGCTTGTCGGGAATGGCGACATGGCCGTCCTTGAAGCGGAAGACATCCGGGTTCACGAGATAGTCGAGCAGCTCGTTGCCCTTGTTATAGTGGATGCCGAGACTCTGCTCCTGAATGAACGCGTTGTGGCACGTCGCGTCCACCTGCAGGCAGGCGGCGAGCGCGATCGGCCCAAGCGGGCAATGGGGCGCGGCCGCGACGTCGAACGCCTCCGCCATCGAGATGATCTTCTTGCACTCGGTGATCCCGCCCGCGTGCGAAAGATCGGGCTGGATGATATCCACGACACCGTCCACCAGCAGCCGCTTGAAATCCCAGCGCGAATACATGCGCTCGCCCGTCGCGATCGGAATCGCGACATGCTGCGCGATCTCGCGCAGGGCGTCGTTGTTTTCCGGCAACAGCGGCTCTTCGATGAACATGGGCCGGATGGGCTCGAGTTCCTTCGCCATGATTTTCGCCATCGGCTTGTGCAGCCGTCCGTGAAAATCGACCGCGATCCCGATGTCGGGCCCGACCGCCTCGCGCACCGCCGCGATGCGACGCACCGTCGCGTCGACCGCCGCAAACGAATCCACGCATTGCAGCCGCCCGGTGGCGTTCGTCTTCAGCGCGTTGAATCCGCGCGCGACCAGGCTCTTCGCGGAGGCGACCGACTCCTCCACGGTGTCTCCCTGAATCCAGGAATAGATCCTCATGGACTCCCGCGCCCGGCCGCCAAGCAACTGGTGCACGGGAGCCCCCAGGAACTTTCCCTTGATGTCCCAGAGCGCCTGGTCGATTCCCGCGATCGCGCTCATCAACACCGGCCCGCCACGGTAAAACCCGCCGCGATACATCACATTCCAGTGATCTTCGATGTTCAGCGGATCCCTGCCGACCAGGCACTCCATCAGCTCGGCCACCGCCGCTTTCACGGTGGCGGCCTTGCCCTCGACGATGGGCTCGCCCCAGCCGACGATCCCCTCGTCCGTCGCGATTTTGAGGAAAAGCCATCGCGGCGGAACTTGATATAATGAAAACTCAGCGATCTTCATCGGCGGATGCAGGGTTGCTGGAACAGCAAGGCGCGATGAGCGGTCAGAACTCGATGGTGTTCGTCACTGACCAGGTGCGGGGTTCGGGAATGCGGTAGGCGGCGGGCGAGCCGTCGGGCTGGACGGTCACGCGCGCGAGATCGCCGTCCGCGAAGACGTTGCGCACGTTGATCTGCATGCGCCACGTGTATTTGTCCATGAGCGTCCGGCGCCAGCCGACCCACAGATCCGTCGTGCCCTGGGTGGCGCCCTTGTAGGGATTCTGGACGTCGATCGTCTCATCGCCGTTCACGGTGATGATCGGGAAGCCGATCACGTTGCGATCCTGCCAGCGATAGCTGCCGCCGACATTGAAGCCGCGCAGGCGCTCGCCCTGGAAGTTGTAGTTGGCCACGATATTGAAGGACCAGGGCCTCAGCTCCGGCACATCGGAGTTCTCCAACGCGCGGAAGGACCAATACGGCGCCATGACGGCGCGCTTGTAGAGGCCGCGCACATCCTCGCCGTCGTTGCCGTGGGCTTCGGGCGTTCCGTTGACCGGGTCGTCGCGGTCGTCGTTGCCCATGCCGACCGAATTGCCCCAGATGCGGAGATCGCCGGCCGGGCCTTGATAAGCCGACCAACGGGCCTCCACCCAGTCCGCGAAGCTCTTGGCCAGATTCATGCGCCTCGCGTTCGTTTTCGAGACATTGAGAGACACCTGCAGGCCATCGAGGAACAGGCCGTTTGCCATCAACTCGAACTCATAGCCCTTGGAAACGGTGTCGCCCGTGACCGCAAGCCCCGGAGGACCGCCGAGATTGGCGACCGACTGCGTGGTGTAGTTGAAGTTCGGATCGGACAGATCGACGTAGTCGACGTTGGTGGAGTGATCGAGCCAGTGCCTGATGAAGTCCGCATCGGTGATGACGGCATTGGCGGCGAAATCGGCCACCGACGCGCGTTGTTCGTTAAACGCCTTTACGAGCAGCGCATTCGGAAAATCGAAGGTGACGCCATCCGCCGCATACTGAGCCGGGCCATCGGGCTGCCAGGTGACCGGCTTGGCCGGATCATTGTCGGCGTAACCGTAAACCGACCGTCCAATCTGCCCGGCGTATTTGCCGACATCTCCCGTGGCGCCGGGGACCCAGCCGGTTCCTTGCGAGCGCGTGAGATCCGCCGTCTGGCGGTAGGCGCGCATGGCATAGCGTTCAGCGGCGCCGATCACGCCCACGGTCGAGGCGAGCGAGCTGCTGAGCGTGGTATTGGCCACCTCCGTCTTGTAGCGGACGAGTTTCATCGTCAGGCGGTCGTTCAGCGTGGAGACGGCGATGCCGAATTCCCTGGTCTTGCCCGCCGGATCCGCCACCGAATGGCCGCGGATGTCGAGACGGTTGGCGCCAGGCTGCACGTTTTCCGACTGGTTGTAGATGAGGGAGACGTCGGTGCGGCCGGGCAGGCGGTCGCGCCAGCCGGTGGGAAGGTGCGTCACGATGCTGTAGGTCCTGGAATCGACCTCGGTCGTGTTGGCCGTGTCGGGCAGCACCCAGCTCGACCTGTATATATCGCGGAGGGTTTTCGTTCCCAGCAGGTAGGACGGAGGATTCGTGACCGCCCGGCTTTCCTGCTCGTCGGTGCGGTAGCCGAACATTGGAACGATCGTTCCATCCAGCCAGTAGCCCTGCCAGACGAAGGCCATGGAATCGACCTTGTTGAGATCCTTCGTGCCGTTGTTGTAGAGGCGGTCGCGATCGTTCACGTCGACGTTGTTCACGATCGGCACCGGAATGTTGTCGATGTTGCCGGTGGCGTAATTATACACCTGCACGGTGGTCGCCTGCGGATTCACCCTGGCCTTGTAGCCCTGGAGGTGGAGGCCCTCGGCGCTGGCGCCGGTCACCGGAGCGCCGAAGTAGTTCTTGATCCGCAACGAGCCCTGGAAGTTGCTGCCCGCGTGGTAGGGCATGCCGTTCGCGGCCGTCGAGATGAACTGATTCGTGAAGTATCCGTCATAGCTGGCGGCGAGCGTGTCGTTTTCCTGCGAACTCCAGAGGGCGGTGAAGACGTTTTTGCCGAGAACCCTGCCGAGGAAGGAGTCCTTGCCGGAGAGGTCCTTGAAGTTCAACTCGCCGAAGGCGGTGGCGCGCACCGTCTCGCGCGTCCGATCGGTCCAGTTGCCGCTGCCGCCCGCCGACAGGAACATCGGCTTGCGCACCTCGGGGTTGGGCTGGCTGAAGGTGAGCGTCTCCATGATGTCGACGCTGATGGCCGTGCCGTTGGCCTGGATGTAGTTGAAGCCGCCGTATTTGGCCTTCTGCCGGTCGTAGACGATCTCGACGCCCAGCTTGTCGTTGAAGAACGACTGGGAGGCCGCGACGTTCAGCGCGTCGAAATCGTTATATTCAAACTTGTTCGGCCCCTCGAGCATGTGGTTGTAGAAATCGAAGATGGTCGGATCGGTGAGGGAGCGCGCCTTCCAGGCGTTGATCGAGGATCCAATGAACTCGGAATCGAGCGCGTATTTCTGGTAGGTGCCCAGGCCGATGTCGAAATAGCGCAACGAGGCCGGAACGTCGCCGTCGACCGGCGGCAGCAGGGCGAAGCCCTGGGAGCCGCCCGGCCCCATCTGAAGATCGACCGAGTAGGTGCCGTTGTTGCCGATGCGATCGAAGCCGGGCGTCTGCCGGTAGCTTTGCTCGACCTCGGGTCCGGCATAGGTGGGCTTCGCGGGCTTGTTCGGGTCGATCTTGTCGAACCACTGGGTGATGGCGTCGAGTGGCGGCGTGTTGCGGGGCATGTTCGAATCGATCTTCCCCTTTTCGTAGCTGACGCGGAAGGAGGTGCGGGCCGAGCCCCTGTTCAGAAACGCGGGATCCCAGCGCGCGGCGGTGGAGAAGCGCCTGTCGTCCCGAAAGGCCGGATCCTGGCGGTATTTTGTCTCGTCGTTCAACACGGACAAGCGCACCGCGAGCTGCTGCGGAATAAGCGCCTTGTTCAGATCGAGCGTGTAACGTTGCGAGTCGAAGCGGCTGAACTGAATCGCGGCCTTGTAGGAATCGTGGAACGAGGCGGCGTTGATGCTGGCGTTCATGATGCCGCCCGGGCTGCCGATGCCGAAGAGAATGGAATTGGCTCCGCGTTGCATGTCGATGCGGCCGACGTTGTAGGAATCCCACGGGATGTCGGTGAGGAAGAAATCGCGGGCGTTGTCGGCCTCCGTCAGGCCGCGAACACGCGTGCTGGGGTTCAGGTTGGTCGAGACACTGGTCAGGACCTGTCCGTCGCCCTTGCCGAGGAAGTTGCCGCCCTGGCCCGCCACCTCCGTGTTGGCCGTGTAAACGAGCAGATCGGCCGCGCTCTTGGAATTGGTGTCGTCGAGGAATTTCTTCGTGACGACCGAGACGGAGGAGCCGACGTCCTTCAAATCCGTCCGGATGCGAGTGCCCGCCAGCGTCGAGCGGGCGGCATAACTACCCTCATCTTCCGAAGCGCTCACTTCGAAAGGGGACAATTCAATCGTGTCCTCCTCATCTCCGGCGGCGGGCGCCGGAGCGGAGACAACCTGAGCTGCCAGTTGGGGCAACTGACAGAGGATCGATGCAACAATAACGCCGATGGCGCGCAGGTGTTTACAGCTCATGCGTTGAGTGGGTTTAAACAATCTTTAGGGAGGGCGGCGTTCCTGTGCCGCGCAAAGTTTCTTATCTTAACGATCGCGCCCGGCAGGGCGTTTCGGTGGAGCGGGATGAAGCGCCTCGAGCCGCGGCGCGGGCGGAAGCGCGAGAGTCATGAAGGCGGAGAGGGATGCCGCCAGCGCTTGATTCGGGGTCATCGGGCTTCAGCCGGTCGGTTTTTTTTCGGGAGGACGAATTGCGGCAACCGCCTCCTTCAGGCAGATGCAATGCCGCTCCTCCTGAACTTGCAAGAAAAACATTCGCTTGCATGTAGTGCATTAAAAAATTTACAGCGACTCCGGCGTCCGTCCGCGCCTTCGTCGATGCCGCCCGGAGCGCGCCGCGACTCGCGATCGGGAGTGGCGCGCCTCGTCCGCGCCCTCGCTCGGCATTAATGTGGCTTATGTTTGTCGCCACCTGTTTTCCACCCCGGCCTGCCGCGATCGGCGCGCAATGACCCCGCCCCCGAGGAAGCCCGCGGGGAACGGCTGTTTCGACTCGAGCGGGTTCACTGGCGTTCACGCGAGATTCTCAACGCGAAGGCATGCCTACCGGGCTTTTCCGAAGGCATCGTTACGTGAAGGCCCTGGTTGTCCTGGGACCATTTCAGCGGTTCGTCACATCCGAGCATTGCGACCTCGCCGAAACCCTCGCTCTCGACGCCGCGCGAGAGCGAACGGATCGTGATCTTCGCCCCGTCGCCCGGCCACTGGAGGATGATGGCGTATAACATGTCGTCCTTCCGGGTGAAGCGAATGTCTTGCGCCGTAAAGTCCCGCCGCTCGCTTTCCGCGTCGTTTCTCATCGTGCCATCGACCACCGCGGTCGGCCCTTCTCCATATATCTTCCAGGGGCGCGTGCCGTAAATCGCCTCTCCGTTTATCCGCAGCCACGCGCCGATGCCCTTGAGGAGCGCGACCTCCTCCTCCGGAATCGTGCCATCGGCGCGCGGGCCGATGTTGAGCAGCAACGATCCGTTCTTGCTCACGATGTCGACCAGGTCGTCGATGAGCGAGTCCAGCGTCTTGTACTTCTGATTCTCGATGTAGCCCCACGAGGTCTTCGACAGCGACGTGTCGGTTTGCCAGAACAGCTCGCGAGTCGACGCGAGCTGGCCGCGTTCGATGTCCAGAACTCCGGCCGTGTCCGGATACGATTCGCCGCCCAGCTTCTTGTAGTTGATCGCAACCATCTCCGGCTGCGTCGCGCCTCGGTTGTAGTAGTACGCGGAAAAGACCCGAAGATGCTCCTCGAACGCGGGTTGCGCGATCCACCAGTCGAACCAGATGATCTCCGGCTGGAACCGGTCCGCCATCTCGACGCAGCGCAGCAGCCAGTCATCGAGGAACGCCTTGTCCGGCGGAGTCTCGCCAGCCTCGGAGGCGGCGCGGTCACGAGCCGGTCCATACAGCTCCCGGTAGCGGGGATCGCCGACGTCGGATTCCAGCTTCCTCCCTCCGCCGAAAAACCACCAGTGCTCCGCCCGGTGATTGGACACGCCGAAATACAATCCTTCGCCCCGAACGGCCTCCGCCAGTTCCTTCACGATGTCGCGCTTCGGCCCCATCGCCGCCGCGTTCCACGGTGTATATTCCGACGCATACATGGGAAACCCGTCGTGATGCTCCGCGACAGGAATCACGTATCGCGCGCCGGCCTCCTTGAACAGCCGGGCCCAGGCGGCCGGATCGAACTTCTCCGCCCGGAAGCGCGGGATGAAATCCTTGTAGCCGAATTGATCCACCGGGCCCCAGGTTTTCCGATGGTGCTCGAATATGCCATGCGCGCCGCCCGGGCGGTACATCTCCCGGGGATACCATTCGCTCCCGTAGGCCGGCGTCGAGTAAACGCCCCAATGAATAAAGATGCCGAACTTGGCGTCTTTGTACCATTCCGGGATCCGGTAGTCCGACAACGACTTCCAGTCCGGCTTGAAGGGACCGTCGTTCGCGACGGCGTGAATGCGACTCAAGCGTTCCATGTCATCCGGTCGTTCGACGCCATGGGCCGGCGCCATTGCCAGCAGAGCGATGATCGCCGCGCCGATGGAGCAGCGCATCGACCGTGGGATACCGGCGCCGAAGACATTCATCGTTCCATTCCCTGATCCTGCTCAAAGCTCGAAAGCATTGGTGATGGAAACCAACCTGTCCGGCGGCTGATTCGCGTCGCGCGCGCAGGCGGGGCTTGCGCGATTTGCTTTAAATACAGAATATTGCGTGTCATGCATCAGACGAAGCAGCAGTGGCGGTGATTCATTTTCATTTTCAGGGTAGAAGGGGGCGGCGCCTCAGGCGCCACAAACATGTGGAAGCGGAGATATCTTACGCTTTGCGACGCGGACTGTCTTTGCACAAAACGCCAGAAAACATTTCGTTTTGTCCATGAAGCGGACCGCGACCAGAAAGAAGGCGGCTCCCCGCCCGCCGTTTCGCATCCAGCTCGTGATCGACCCGCATCTGGGTTATTGGCGCGAGCTGATTCTGGGCGCGCGCCAGTATGGTTTCGAAACCGGTCGCATCGAATTCGCGGACCGCTGGCTCGCGCACGAACCCCCGGATCTGCGGGCCCTGATCCGGCGCGACGAGATACAGGGCCTCATCGCCGCGATCCACCGCGCGACGAACGAGTCGAAGTTCTGCGCGCTGCCGGTTCCGGTGGTCAATGTCTCGAACAATCTTCTGTTGCCGCGCCTCCCGGTCGTCACGCAGGACGACCCGGCGGTTGGCCGGCTGGCGGCTCTGCACCTGCGCGACCTCGGCTGCCATCGCTTCGTCTTTTGGGGGCAGGCCCAGGGGCGTTATTCGCGGGAACGGCTGGCCGGGTTTCAGGAAGCCCTGGCGGACGCGGGCGTTTCCATCGACATCCAGGAATCCCGGCTTCCGCACGGACGGAAGGAATACGAGCGCATCCTGCGCTGGCTCGAACTTCAAAAACCTCCGCTGGGGATTTTCGCCGTGCACGACAACATCGCGCTGCTCGTCCTGCGCGCCGCGCGACAACTGAGCTGGCGCGTCCCGGGGGATCTCGCGGTGCTCGGCGTGGACGACGACGAGTTCCTCGTCGCGTTCGAACGCACGCCCTTGAGCAGCATCCGGCTGCCGGCGCGCAAGACCGGCTACGAGGCGGCGGCCGAAATCGACCGGCTCATCTGCGGAGGTCCGTCATCCCGGCCGGCGGTCCGCATCCCGCCCGTCGGCCTCGTTGTGCGGCAGTCCACGGACACCTCGTTCGTCACCGACGAGGCCGTGGCGCGCGCGGTGCATTTCATCCGGGAAAACGCCCTCGCCAGTCCCTACGTGACCGACGTGGCACGGGCCGCCGGCGTGTCCAGATCTTCGTTGCACGCCCGTTTTCGGGCCGCGCTCGGTTGCTCGGTGCTCGAGGAAATCCAGAGGGTGCGACTCGAGCGCGCGAAGTCGCTGCTCCGTTCGACCTCCCTCAAGCTCGACGCGATCGCCGAGAAGTGCGGCTTCTCGAGCTACCAGCGGTTCATCGTCCTTTTCCGCCAGAAAACCGGCGTGAGCCCGGGGCGCTTCCGGCAGAATCTCTAACCCGGACTTTTCACGCTCGAGGCGGGTCGCGTCATCGAAAACCGCGCCGGGCTCGACGTCACTTCGCCGCCGTGATGTCGCGAACCTGCTCGCGGATGTCGGCGAGGTCGAAGATGCGCTCCCAGCCCTCCTTGAACACGATCGGCTTGGCGCGGCGGCTGATCTTGTAGGCGGCGTCGGAAAACGTGCCGTTGACCTCGCCGAAGAGGACCGCGATCTGGATGCGCAGGTGGCCGAGGAGGAAATCGCGCGCGGCCTCCGCCGGGACGCCGGCCGCGATCGTGCGGTCGAATCCCTCCTTCACGATCTCCATGCACGTCTGCGCCAGCGTCTCGACGAGCGCGGGCTCGAGGATCGCCATCTGCTCGAGCGAGATGCGGTGCACGCGGCTCACCGGCGCATAAATCGCGCGGGTGATTTCCACGCCGAGCGCGTAATCCGCCTCGTCGCCCTGCACGAGCGCGACCACCGCCGCCTGGCTCGCCGAGATGCCGCCGTAGAAATCCCGGAACGCCAGCTCCGTCGGCTCCCAGTTGAAAATCGAAGGATGACAAGGGTGCGCGATCATGACCGCGATGTCGTCACGCATCGACACCTTGCCGTCGAGCGGCGCGGCCGGATCGAGCGTGAGCAGGAGCGCGCCCGGCTTCATCAGCGGGACGATCTCGCGCGACACCTGCTCCATCGCGACATCCGGCACCGCGAGAATGACGACATCCGCATGCGGCACGACGGAGGCCTGGTCGGCCGGCGTCAGGTTGCGCTTGCGGAGGTTTTCCACCCCGCGCGGATGCACCTCGAGATACGACACGCGATGGTTGGTCTCGATCAGATTATCGGTGATGCGGCAGCCCATTTTCCCTCCGGCGCCGACCAGGGTGATTGTTTGCATAAAGTTGCGAGGAAGCTCAGACGTATCGGTGGCCGCCCCGCATCCCGCCGCGCGGCCCCGCAAATCACCCAACTACACAGCAATCGGTATTGCAAGCAATACAATTTGCTGCATGATAAACAACACACCCGTGGCCAAGAGAAAGACATCCGCCGCAACCGGCTCCAACCTCAGTCCGGTCGACCTCACCGTCGCCCGCCGTGTCGCCGCCCTCCGCGCCGAATTCGGGCTGACCCTCAGGGAGCTGGGAGAAAAAACCAACCTCTCCGACGCCTACCTCTCGCGCGTCGAAAACGGCCAGACCGCCCTCACCCTCGCGAGCCTGGCGCGCGTGGCCGAAGTTTTCGCCACGCCGCTGCAGACGTTTTTCGACGACTCGCAGACACCGGCCGCGCTGGTGATCTGCCGCGCCGGCAAGGGGCGCATGGCGCGCTTCCGGGGCAAGACCGGCACGCTCGTTTCGCTCCTCGCCGATCAAAAGCACAGCAAGTTGATGGAGCCGCTCCTCGTCGATGTCGCCTCCGCGCCGAAGGACGTTCCGCTGCAGGGCCACGCGGGGGAGGAGTTGAACTACGTGCTGGAAGGGCGATGCCACTTCCTGTTCGGCAACGAGGTCCACGAGCTGGCCCAAGGCGACCTCGTCTACTTCGACGCGACCGTCGCGCACGCGGTGCACGCCATCAATCGCGAGCCGTGCAAGCTCTTCGTGGTCGTGTCCAGCCGCGATTTCCACATCCACAGCAACATCTCCAAGATCGTCGAGGGACGTCTCCAGGCCTAGCGCGATGCGGACCACGCTGGGATCCTTCGCGCTGGGATGGAACGCGCGGCGCCCGACCGATTCGCGGCCCCCGCTTTCTCCCGTCGAGTTCCTGCGTTTCGCTCGCTCGCTCGGTTTTCGCGGGGCGCAGTTTTCCGACAACCTTCCGCTGCACATCCTCGCCGCGGAAGAGCGGCAGTCGCTCGTCTCGACCGCTCGCGAACTCGGCATGAGCCTCGAAGCGGGGATGCGGGGACTGACGCCCGCGAACCTCGACCTCCATCTCGCCATCGCCGTCGAGATCGGGTCGCCCTTTCTGCGCGTCGTCATCGATCAGGACGGCTACGAGCCCGGGCCCGGCGCCGTCATCGCCCTCCTGCGCGAACTCGCGCCCCGCCTGGAATCGAGCGGAGTCGTGCTCGCGATCGAGAATCACGACCGGTTTCGCTCGGCCGAACTCGCGCGCATGGTGGAAGACGCCGGCACGCCGGCCGTGGGCATCTGCCTCGACACGGCCAATTCGTTCGGCGCCGGAGAGGATCCGGGCACCGTCCTCGACCACCTCGCGCATCTCACGGTGAACCTTCACTTGAAGGACATCCGCGCGCAAAGGCTCCCGCATCACCAGGGCTTCAGCATCACCGGCACGCCCTTCGGCCAGGGGCAGCTCGACATGGCGGGCATCATCGAACGCGTATCGAGCCACGGGCGCTGCGTCAGCGCGACGCTCGAACACTGGATCGAGCCCGAAGCCGAAGCGCGGGAAACATTCGAAAAGGCCAGGCTCTGGTGCGAGCAGAGCGCGCAGGCCATGCGCGGTTTTTTCCCGGACGAGTTCGATCCTTCCGGCCGCGAGTGAATCCGCGCACAGGGCGGCGTGTGAAGCGCGCCCTGCAAAATGCCTCCACGAGGTGTGACGCGCGGCCACAATTCCGCGTCTTTTGTTTGCAGGCGCAGCCGTGAGACAAAATATTCCGGCCACGCTTGTAGTCGGTTGCACCCGTCGATCGCACCGGGGTGTCCGGCCTGCTTTATTATTCGAATCCATGGTCTCCCCAACCTCTGACCCCCAGCCATCGGCGCAGGAAACGCCGAGGCAGGAAACGATCAACGACGCTGTCATCCGGCTCGCCGGAAACTCCCAGGACGGCATCCAGACCATCGGAGGATTCCTCGCCCGGCTCGCAGGCCGAAGCCTGCAGGAGGTCATGACCTACATGACCATTCCATCCACGATCTCGGGCGGCCCCTCGATCTTCCAGGTGCGCATCGGCTCGGGCGAAGTGCTTTCCGCCGGCGACCAGGCGGACTTCCTCGTCGCATTCTACCAGCACAGCTACGAAAGCCACATCGGCTCGTTGCGCGAAGGCGGGGTGCTCATCTACGACACCGACCACGTGAAGCCGGACACCGAGGACAAACGGTTCGTTCACTTCGGCGTTCCGATCACGGGCCTGACGATCGAGGCGATGGGCGGCGCGGCCAAGGACAAGGGCAAGAACATGTTCACGCTCGGGCTGCTCGCGCGGATGTTCAGCCTCAAGCTCGACAAACTTCGCGCGCTCATCACCGAGCGTTTCGGCGGCAAAGAGGAAGGCGTGCTGCGAAGCGCGCTGATCGCCTTCGACTCCGGCTTCGGCTATCCGGCGGACGCCGTTCTCAAGCGCTATTATCGTTTCGCCGAATCCGAGCACCCGGACGCGAAGCCGCAGATCACGATGGATGGCAACCAGGCGATCGCCTACGGGTTGCTCGCGGCCGGCGTCCGTTACGGCGCGGCCTATCCGATCACGCCCTGGTCGACGATCATGGAAATCCTGCGCGCCGAGCTTCCCAAATACGGCGGCATCTTCGTGCAGGCCGAGGATGAACTCGCGGCCTCCTCCCTCGCGATCGGAGCCGCCTATGCCGGACATCTCGCCGTGACCGGCAGCTCCGGCCCCGGACTCTCGCTCAAGCAGGAAATGCTCGGCTGGGCCGTGATGGCCGAGATGCCGCTCATCGTGATCGACATCCAGCGCGGCGGCCCGTCCACCGGATTGCCGACGAGCGTCGAGCAGAGCGATCTCATGCAGGCGATCTACGGAAGCCACGGGGACGCCCCGCGCGTGGTCCTCGCGCCGAAGAACGTCGAGGATTGTTTCTACACCGCGATGGAAGCGGCGCGCATCGCGCGTGAATATTCCGTGCCGGTCCTCCTGCTTTCGGACCAATCCCTCGCCACGCGCATCGAGGCCTTCGACGAGCCGGACCTCGACAAGCTCTTCGTGCCGCCGACCCTCGACCTCACGCCCCGCTCGGCCGAGTTCAAGCCCTACGCGCTCAACCGCATCACCCAGCACGCGCCGCCGGGCACGCGCTTCGAGGGCGC
>CAZFCY010000002.1:49937-59892 GCA_964517665.1 uncultured Opitutaceae bacterium
GGGCGCCTACCCCACCGTCTCCGGCCTCGAGCACGACGAAGCGGGTCATCCCACCGCGAATCCCGCCATGCACATGCAGATGACCGCGAAGCGGCGCGACAAACTCAAGCAACTCGCCGCCACACTTCCGCGCCCGGAAATCTTCGGCGAGCAGGAGGGCGACGTGCTGCTCGTCGGCTGGGGCTCCACGTGGGGACCGATTCGCGAAGCCGTGCGGCGCGGATGCGGCGAAGGGATGAAGATCGGCCAGATCCACATCAGGCACGTCCATCCCTTTCCGCCGGAACTCGAGCGGATCTTCAGCCGGTTCCGCCAGGTCTTCGTCGTCGAGATGAACGACGAGGGCATCTACGGCTTCGGCCAGCTCGCGACGCTCCTGCGCGCGCGCTACGCGCTCTCGAATTTGAGGAGCATCACCAAGACCGACGGACTCCCTTTCAAAGTGCGGGAGATCCTCGAGGGCGTCCGCCGGCTCAACGGCGACGCCGTATCCACATTTTCACTCTACCCGAATCTTTGAGAACTTTCCCATGACCACAGGCCTCGCCGAATCACCCGCGCCACGACCACCGCTCACGAAGAAGGATCTTCGCGCGGACCACCCCACCTGGTGTCCCGGTTGTGGAGACTTCGCGGTCCTCGCCTCGTTTCACCGCGTCCTCGAAAAGATGCAGCTCCCGCACGAGCGCATCGTGACGCTCGCCGGCATCGGCTGCTCCTCCCGCTTCCCCTACTTCGTCAACTCGCACGGCGGGCATTTCATCCACGGCCGCTCCCTGCCCTTCGCCACCGGCGTCAGCCTCAGCCGCGACGACCTGCACGTCTTCGTCTTCGGCGGCGACGGCGATGGATTCTCGATCGGCGGCAACCACCTGCAGCACGCCGGCCGCAAGAACATCAACATGACCTACGTGATCATGGACAATTTCGTCTATGGCCTCACGAAGAAGCAGACCTCGCCCACTTCGCCGATCGGCTTCAAGTCGAAGACGGACACAGGCGGCGCGGTCGATCGCCCGATCAATCCCATGATGACGCTGCTCGCCAGCGGCGCCTCGTTCGTCGCGCGCAGCCATGCGACCCAGGTCAACCACATGGTCGGGATGTTCGAGCGAGCGATGAAGCACAAGGGTTTCTCGGTCATCGAAATCCTCTCCGAGTGCGTGGAGTTCTTTCCCGGCGCGTTCGATTCCGCCGTGCCGCGCAAGGGCGGAGCCTTCGTGCCCATCGAAGAGAGGAAGAACGATGGAACTCCCGAGGACGCCGCGCGCCACGATCCGTCGAACATCGAATCGGCCTTCCAGCTCGCGAACCGCGAATGGCCCGGCGTCTTCGGCGTGTTCTATCAATCCGATCGGCCGACCAAAAACGAACTCGAAGCGGGAATCATCGCCCGCGCCAGGGAACGCGCGAAAGGCGCCAGCGACCTCGACATCCTGAAGTCGAGCTTCGCGCGCCTGCGCTGACCGCCGGGGTGGAGTTGAAGTTCCAAGTTGAAGTTGGGCGCAGCCGGATCGCGCCGCTTCAACTCAAACTTAAAACTTCAACTTCAACCTCGCCTCGCTCGCGAGGCATTCAGCGCGCGAGCAATCGCGACACGCGCGGCTGCGGCAGGTCCGTGCGCGCCAGCCAGGCCTCGAGCGCGGGCCGGTTGGTTTGCAGCCAGGCGCGAGCCACGGCCTCGATCGCAAAATAGCGCAGCGAGGCGTCGCGAATCTGGCGCGCCCACGAGGCGCCCAGCGGCGGATCCTCGCGCGCGACTCGAAGCACGAAGGCTTGAATCGCCGCGTCCGCGTCCACTTTTCCCATGCGACCCTGCAGCCACCGCTCGGCGAGCTTGAGATCGTGGATGCCGAAGAAAACGGCCTGCGTCGCCGCCGCGCGATCGTCCGGATGCGAAATGCCCTCCAGCCATTGCAGCGCGGCTGATTCGTCCATCCGGGCCATGCCGCTGGCCGCGACTCGAATCGCCGCGATCCGATCGGCGCCGGTCGCGCACTGCGTCGCGTAAGCCGCCGCGCGCAACGGCGCGACGCCGGCCGCCTCAGTCACCAGCCGGATCAGCAACAAACGACGATCGTAGCCCGAGGGCAGCGAATCGAGAAACGGCGGGACCGCCGCTGTGTTCATCGCGCCGAGCACATCCACCGCGGCGGCCGCGAGTTCATAGCGCTCGCGATCGTTCTCCGTCTCATTCGCGCGCAACATGACCGCGCGAATGAAGGCCGCGCTCGTCGCCGCGTCGCCGCGCTGATTGCGCGACAAGCGATGCACGACGCCCGCCAGCGCCACCCGGCGCTCGTCCTGCGGCAGGACCACGACCGCGCGCACCGCGTCGTTCAACTGCTGCCGCGCCCAGATCGTCAGGACATCCGCGAGCAACTGGCTTCGCTCCGCGCCGGCCTCGAGTTCGAGCGCGCGAGCGGTGGCCATGCGCGGATCGCTGGACGCCCATTCGCGAAACACTTCGCCCAGCAACTCGAGGCTGTCGTCGCGCGAAGCGAGCGATGTCACCAGGGAAAGCGCGCGCGCCGGCCTCGTCCGCGCGAGCTGCTCGACCACGTCGCGGTGAAACTCGCGGCCGATGGTCGCGTCGCGAAATCCGGCGCACGCCGCGATCGCGCCCGCCGCGTCCTTCGCCACCCAGTCCGTCGCAATCGTCGCGATCGCCCGCGCGCGCACGTCGTCGTCCGGAAGCTGCGCCACGCACGCGAGCGCCTCCGCCGGCGAGATCGAGGCGAGACGGCGAACAAGCACCAGGCCGCGCGAGGAACCGGGATACTCCATCGCCACGCGGAGAATCTGGCCGCGCAGGCGATCGATCTCCGACACCGGCTCGCGGGCGGCCGCGGCCGCCGGAGCCGGCGCGTCCTCATCCGCGTTTCGGATCATCGCGGCGCGACTCCCGAACCCCGGCTCCAGCGCGCGCAGCAACTCCGCCGCGTCGGCCCTCGCGCGATTCTCCTCGAACGTGACTCCACTGGATGGATACACGCGATCATTGAGCAATGCCGTTTGCGTCGCGTATGCGTGATCCGGGCGCGCGAGCAACTGCACGCCGAAAATCACCGCGACAACAACGCACGCCAGCACGAGCAAGGCGGGAAAAAGCGCCTTGCGAAGCATCTCCACCTGTTCCTCCTGAAGATTCATATGGGGCTGGGAACCGAGAAATATGACACAAGCGGCGAAAGTCCAGACACTTGCGTCGAGATATAACAAATTTATCATCGATCGATATAGGCATGCGCGCCCGGCACGGCGCCAAACCGCCTCGCGGGCCGGCTCGAAAAGCGGCCCCGACGCCCGCGTTCGAAGGCGCCCGCGCGTGTATCCAGAAATCGAATGCAGCACGCCGATTTCCCCTCGTTCACGGCGATCGGGAGCCCCGCCGCGGTTCCGTTTCGCCTCGCGACAACAGGCGGCGCGCCCCGCCTAGCAAGACGGATCGCGCACCCCGCCGCTCCATTTCAACTTCGAGCGGACGACGTGGAAATGCTCGTAGCCCAGCGGAGTCGCAAGCGGAAGGCGGATCTCGGAAAGGCGGATCTCGATCGGGCCTCTTTCCGAAAGCATCTGGTTGCTGTGCCCGTCGATCGCCACCAGCAGCGTGGAATCCGACGTGCAGTTTTCCACCCGCAGGCGAACGCGCTCGGGAAAGATAACCGTTCGGTTACTCAGCGTGTGCGGACAGATCGGCGTGAGCGCGATCGCCTCGGCGCTCGGATGAATGAGCGGTCCGCCGGCCGAAAGGTTGTAAGCCGTCGATCCCGTCGGCGTGCTGAAGATCAAGCCATCGCAAAAAAAATCGGTGACGAGTTCGTCGTCCGCATAGACCTCGAGGCGCGCGATGCGCGAGGCGGCCCGATCCTTGATCAACACATCGTTGAGCGCCAGTCCCGTGCCCGCGGAAGTGGCGCACTCCAGCAACGCGCGATGATCGACCCGGAACCGGCCATCGAGAATCGCGCCGAAATCATGCTTCGCCTCTTCGGCCGTGAAGGTCGTGAGGAAGCCCAGGCTCCCGCGATTGACGCCGATAATCGGCACCTGCTCGCGCGCCGCCTCCTGCGCCGCTCCGAGCAGCGTGCCATCTCCGCCGACGACACAACACGCGTCCGCTCCTTTCAGAAACCCCTCGGAAAGTGGAAACGTCGTCGAATCCCGCACCTCGACGCCGCGCTCGCGGCACGTGCGGCTGATGGACTCGCCCACATCGGCGGCTCCGGCCTTGCCGTCGTTGATGATGAGCGCGAGCGAACGGATGGGCGGCATGCCCACAACGCTTGGTCGCCTCCGCCCGCGGTGTCAGCCGCAAACCATCCGCCGGCCGCTCGAAAGGTGGCCGCGCGGCGACCGGCGTGGCGCAAGGCGCGTGTTCACTCGAGGCGCGGTCTTTCCAGCCAGAGAAGAAACTCCCGGTTCCCATCCGCGCCGGCGACGGGTGAATCCATCGCGCCACGGTCGACGCATCCGGGCAGGCGCGAGACGGCGAACTCCCGGACGCCGGCCAGCACGCGCTGCCGCACCGCTTCGTCGCGAATGACGCCGCGGCCTTTCGAGGCCTCTTCGCGGCCGGCTTCGAACTGCGGTTTCACCAGCGCGATCAATTGCCCGCCGGCCGCGAGAAACGGCCACACCGCGGGCAACACGCTGCGCAGCGAAATGAACGACAGATCCATGACCACGCGCTCGTAACTCGCGCGCGGCAACCGGCCCGGCTCGAGATGACGGGCGTTGACCTGCTCGAGGTTGATCACGCGCGGATCGCGCCGGATGCGGTCGTGCAGTTGCGCGCGGCCGACATCGACGCACGTGACATGAACGGCGCCGTGCTGCAGGGCGCAATCGGTGAAGCCACCCGTGGACGCGCCCACGTCGAGCACGTGGCAGCCTTCGAACGAGAGGCCGAAATGCTCGATCGCCGACAACAGCTTTTCGCCGCCGCGACCGACGAAGCGCGGAGGCGCCTCGACTTCGATCGCGACATCCGCGGCCACCTGACGGCCCGCCTTGTCGCTCACCTCGCCCCGCACGCGGACGCGGCCCGCGAGAATCAACGCCTGAGCCTGCGCGCGCGATTCGGCGAGGCCGCGCGAGACGAGGGCTTGGTCCAGACGCTCGCGCGAGACGGCCATGTTCTCGTTTCGACCGGCTCAGCGGCGGCCGGCGAAATAAGCCGACGCGGCGGCGCGATCGATTTCGATTTGCGCGCGAAGGGCCTCGACCGAATCGAAGCGCTTCTCGCCGCGCAAACGCCGGTGCCATTCGACGCGCAGTCGATCGCCGCGGTCGAACGGACAGGCGCCGAGCACGTGAACTTCCAGGATCGCGCCGCTCTTCCCGTCCATGGTGGGGCGCACGCCGAAATTGGCGACGGCGGGAAGCAGCGGGCCTCCATCCACGCGACGCGCCCTGACCGCATAGACACCGAACGCCGGCCGCAAGTCGGGCGCCCAGTCGAGGTTCAACGTCGGCACGCCGATCGCGCGGCCGAGCTGGCGTCCCGGAATCACCGTGCCCGCCGCGAAGTAGGGAAAGCCGAGCAGCTCCTCCGCCGTTTCCACGTCGCCGGCTGTAATGAGTTCGCGGATACGCGTGCTGCTGACCGGCTCGCCATTGAAGTGCAGGCGGTCCACGCTCACGACGTTGAGGCCGAGCGCGCGCGCCCGTTTCACGAGCAGCGCGACGTCGCCCTTGCGCCCGCGGCCGAAGCGCCAGTTCTCGCCGACGTAAATCGTGTCGAGCATCGGCAGCGACACGCGGACATGCTCGACGAAGTCGTCCGCCTCGACCGAGGCGAACTCGCTCGTGAACGGCTGTTCGACGACGAAGTCCACGCCGATCTCGCGCAACAATTCGAGGCGCGCCGCGGAATCGAAAATCAGGCGCGTGGGATCATCCGGCCGAAACAACCGGCTCGGATGCGGCCAGAAGGTGAGCACGCCGGAAAGGCCGCCGGTGTGCCGCGCGGCCTCGACCGCGCTTTCGATCACGAGGCGATGGCCGCGATGCACGCCGTCGAACATGCCGACGGCGACATGAAGGCGTTGATCCGGAAGCCGGACCGCTTGCAACGACGGGAAGAGTTTGGAATCGCGGATGGCCAATCGCAGATAGCCGATTTCAGATCTCAGATTTCAGCCGCAACAGCATGGTCAACCACGAATGTTCCAGCGCGGCCGCGCCACAACCGGGGCGGAAGAACAGCCGCAAAGAGACTCGGAATGCGCAAAAACAGCTTCTTTCTTCTGTGCATTTCGAGCCTCTTTGCGGCTATAAAACGACGTCCGATATCGCTGCGCTCGACACGCGGCCCAGCTCACCCCACGAGCGATCCGGGCGCGGCGTCGTACGAGGAAATGAGACGGCTTCGGATCACGGCCGGCTCCATCGACTCGAGTTCCGCGAGCGGCACCGCCTGGGTGATGTTGAAACGGTCCGAGGCCGTCCGGCGAAGCGCGGAGAGATGCCCGCCGCATCCGAATTTCTCACCGAGATCGTGCGCGAGCGTGCGCACGTAGGTGCCCTTGCTGCAGCGCAGCCGGATGTCGAGATCGGGAAGCGCGAAGCGCAGCAGATCGAAGCTGGAGATGCGGATGAAGCGCGGCTCGCGCTCCACTTCCTTGCCCTTGCGCGCGAGTTTGTAGAGGGGAACGCCGTCCATCTTCTTGGCCGAAAACATCGGCGGCGTTTGATACTGGTCGCCGACGAAGCACGCCATCGCGTCCTTCACCGCGCGCTCGGTCAACGCCGGCACGGGACACATCGTGAGCATCTCGCCCTCCGCGTCGTGCGTGTTGGTCGTCTTGCCGAGCGTGATCGTGCCCTCGTATTCCTTGTCGAGGCTCATCAAATACTGCGAGAGCTTCGTGGCCTTGCCGACGAGGATGATCAACAAACCGGTGGCCATCGGGTCGAGCGTGCCCGCGTGGCCGATGCGCTTCATGCGCAGGACGCGGCGCACCCGGTCGACGACGTCGTGCGACGTCATCCCGCCGGGCTTGTCGATGAGCAGGACGCCTTCGAGTTCGTTGGAATCGTTCATGATGTCTTGGCCGCGGCGCCCGTCTCCTCGAGCCGCGCGGCAATGGCGGCGATCAGCCGGGGATAAAAATCCTGCGCCGTGCCCGGCACGTTGAGGCCCGCGGCGCAGGCGTGGCCGCCGCCGCCGAACACCGCCGCGACGCGGTCGACGCGCATGGCCGGATCCTTGGCGCGGAGCGAGGCCTTCCAGCCGTCGCCGCGCTCCTCGACGAGCACGCCGATGTCCACGCCATCGATGGCGCGGGCGTAATCCACGAGCCCCTCCGTGTCCTCCCGGTCGGCGCCCGTCTCCTCGAAGTCGCGCGTATTCAGGAAACCAATACACACACGCCCGCCGCACTCGCGCTTGAACGACTCGAGGAAGCGCCCGAGCAGCTCGAGTTTCTCGAACGACTCGCGCTCGTAAACCTCCTCGGAGGCCGCCGCCGGATTCGCGCCGCAGTCCATGAGGCGGGCCGTCAGCTCAAACGCGCGGCGCGTGGTGGACGGAAAGCGGAACTGCCCCGTGTCGGTCGCGATGCCGACGTAAAGCGCCTGGGCGACGATCGCGTCCATCGGCAGCTCGAGATCGACGAAGAGGCCGGCGAGCACCTCCGCGGTGGCCGCCGCCGCCGCATCGATGACGTTGTGCTCGGCGTAGCCCTCGTTCGAGAGATGATGGTCGATGTTTCCGAGCGGCCTCGGAAAAGCGCGGCGCAAGTCCCCTCCGGGCCGGACGTGATCCGCGCAATCGGTGAAGATCGCGCCCCAGTCCGCGGCTCCGCCCTCGCGGTCGAGGAACTCGCGCGCGCCGAAGAAAGGCGTTTCGCCGATGAGGAATTTCAGGCGGCGCGGCACGGGATCGACATTCACGCACACCGCCTCGATCCCGCGCGCGGCGAGCACGCGGCAGAGACCGACCTGCGAGCCGATGCAATCGCCATCCGGACGCGCGTGGCCGACGACGGCGATCCGCCGGCCCCGCGCGCTCGCGAGCAGGGCGTTGAAGGGCTCGATCAAGGACGGGAAAAAACTCATGAGTTGCGCTCCTTCTGGTCCGCGTCGATCTCGTCCAGGATGTGGAGGATGCGGCTGCCGCGCTCCATCGAGGCGTCGTACTTGAAGCGGATGCGCGGGATGTTGCGCAGGGTGATGACGCGGCGCAGGCATTGGTTGATCGATTGCGCGTGCTTGTTGAGGAGCGCTTCCATCGCGCCCGCCGCCTCCAGATTCGTGATCATGGAAAAGAAAACGGTGGCGGACTTGTAGTCGCTCGTCGATTCCACGTCGGTGACGGTCACGCCCACCGTCTCCGCCTGGAGCTGGCGGTGGATGTACTGGCTGACCTCCCTTTTGAGGAGTTCGTTGACGCGGAGACTTCGATTTCCCATGGCGGCGCGGATTCGGTGCGTTGGACGGATGGAACGGCCTTGGCCGCCTCCGGGACGCGCCGGGAGGCTGGCACTGCTTCTCTAAAGGATGCTCACAGGCTCGGCCGCAGCTTCTGGAGGTCGAAGCACTCGATGAGATCGCCGGGCTGGTAGGCGTCGTAATCCTCGAGATGGATGCCGCACTCGGTGCCGGCGCGGACCTCCTTCACCTCGTCCTTCACGCGGCGAATCGAAAGGATGCGCGATTCGATCTCGACCTTGCCCCCGCGCCGCAAGCGCGCGTTGGCGAGAACCTGGACGCGACCCTCGGTGACGAGGCAGCCGGCCGCAAACCCCCGCGAGATGGGGAAGACGACGCGGACTTCGGCGACGCCGATCTTGATCTCGCGGGTCTCCGGATCGAGCATGTCGGCCATCGTGTCGCGAACCGCGTCAACCAGTTCGTAGATGATCCCGTACTGGCTGATCGAGACGCCATGATGCTTGGCGAGGGCCTCGACTCCGTTTTCGGCGCGGACATTGAATCCGATGATCGACGCCTTGGCCGCGCTGGCCATCAGCACGTCGTTCTTGCTGATCGGCCCCACGTCCACGGCCACGACCTCGAGCGAAACCTTGTCGCTCTTGATGCCGGTGAGCGAGGAGACGACGGCCTCCGCGGAGCCGAACACATCGGCCTTGACGACCACGCGCAGGACCTTCGCCTTCTGCGCGGCGATCGCCTGGAAAAGATTCTCGATCGACGCCGGCTTGCCCGCGGGCACGGCGGCGGACTGTTTCTTCGCCTCGAACTCGCGCTCCTCGGCGATGCGCTTGGCCTCGCGATCGTTCTTCACCGCTTCGACGATGGCGCCGCACTCGGGCGTGCCGGACCAGCCGATCACGCGCACCGCCTCCGAGGGGCCGGCCGATTTCACCGAGGCGCCCTTGTCGTCGAACATCGCGCGCACCTTGGTGAAGAACGGTCCGCAGACGAGGGAGTCCCCGGTGCGAAGCGTCCCGCTCTCGACCAGCACCGTCGCCGTCGAGCCGCGGCCGACCTCGATCTCGGCCTCGATCACCACACCTGTGGCGGGGGCCTTCGGGTTGGCCTTCAGTTCGAGCACTTCGGCCTGAAGCAGGATCATCTCGAGCAACTGCTCGATGCCCTGCCCCTTCAACGCGGACACGGGCACGCAGATGGTCTGGCCGCCCCAGTCCTCGGGCATGAGGTCGCGCTCCTGCATCTGTCGCTTCACGCGATCGATGTCCGCGCCCTTGGCGTCGATCTTGTTGATCGCGACGATGGGCGTGACCTCGGCGGCGCGGATGAATTTCAAGGCCTCGTCCGTCTGCGGCATGAAACCGTCGTCCGCCGCGACCACGAGGACGGCGATGTCGGTGACGTTCGCGCCGCGCTCGCGCATCTTGTTGAAGGCCGCGTGGCCGGGCGTATCCAGAAAGGTGATCTTCTTGTCGTTGAGCGCGACCTGATAGGCGCCGATGTGCTGCGTGATGCCGCCCGCCTCGCCCGCGACGACGTTGGCCGAGCGAATCTT
>CAZFCY010000002.1:59902-82124 GCA_964517665.1 uncultured Opitutaceae bacterium
ATCTTGTCGAGCAGGGAGGTCTTGCCGTGATCGACGTGGCCCATGATGCACACGACCGGCGGGCGCGGCTCGAGAAACTTGCTCTCGTCCACCTTCGGCTCGGCGACCTTTTCCTTCTCTTTCGGGGCCTGCTGGCCGCCACGGTGCTTGATGTCGAGGAGGAAGCCGTGCCTGACCGCGATCTGTGAGGCGACCTCTTCCGGCACGCTCTGGTTGAGCGACGCGAAGATGCCCATCTCCATCAGCTCGGAGATGAGCTTGAACGGCTTCAACCCGAGCAGAACGGCGAAGTCGCGGACGACGATCGGCGGCTTGATCTGGATGACGTTGACGTCGCCTCCGGCATCGCCGGCGGGAGCCGAAGCCGGGGCGGCGGGCGCGACGAGCGAAGGAGGATCGCTCATCCGCGGCGGCGCGGGAGGCGGGACTCGCGCGGGAGGCGGAGGCAGGCTGGCCGGCCCGCTGCGCGCAACCGGGGCGGGCATGGACGGCGGAGCCGCGGGAGCGGGCGCCGGAGGCGCGGCGCGGGGCGGAGCCAGGGGCGCGGGCGAAGGAGCGACGCGAGGCGGACTCACCGGAGCCGGGACCGAGGCGGCGGGACGCGGCGGGACGACACGCGGAGCGGGCGGAGGAGGAGGCGCGGGAGGCGGCGGGGAAACACGCGCGGCCGCCCGCGCGGCGTCACGATCCTTGCGCTCCTGCTCGATCTGGCCGACCGATTTTACGAAGACGCCCGCGGGCATGCTGGAAGCCGGAGCGGCCGCGGGCGTGGGCGCCGCGGCAGGTTCGGGAGGTGGAGGAGGTGCGACTTGCACGGGTGGTGATGCTTCTGCGACCGGCGCAGCCTCTGACTGCGTTTCCTGGGCGGCTTCGTCGCGCGGAAAACCCTCGTCCGCGCTTTCGGCGCCGTTGAAATTCTTTTCACCGAACTCCTCGACGATGGACTCGGCGGAGATGTTGTCGATCGAGCTCGAGGCGCTCGTGACCGAGTAGCCACGGTCACGCAGAAGCGCGACGAGCTCCTTGTTGTCCATGCCGATTTTTTTGGAGAGCTGGTGAATTCTAATACTCATACGTTGAGGCAGTCGGTTCGAACGAGTGCGCGATGCTGAACTGAAAATGGTTTATTGATTGATCCGGTTGTTCTCGAGGTAGGAAGTCACCTTTGCTAGGATGTCTTTCGCCTCCTCCGACGTGACGCCGGCATATTTGATGAGGTCGTCCTCTGTCACGTCGACAAACGCCTCCGCGGAGATCAGGCCGGCGAGAACCAGCTTGGCCGCGGTCGCTTCGTCGATGCCGGGAATGGCGCTGAGCGAAGCAGCCGCCCCGGCCTTCTTGGAATCGAAGTCCGCGACTTCGACCTGTTCCTTCACGATGTCGAGCTTCAAGCCGAGCAGGCGCGAGGTGAGCCGCGCGTTCTGGCCGCGGCGGCCGATGACGAGCGCGAGGTCCGCCTCGGCGACTTCGACCTCGATGCGCCGGTTGCGCTCGTCGAGACGGATGTTGAGCGGCTTCACCGGCTTGAGCGATTCCAGGAGCAGCTCCCGCGGGTCGGACTTGTACTCCATGATGTCGATCTTCTCGCCGCCGAGTTCGCGCACGATGCTCTTCACCCGCGCGCCGCGCGCGCCGACGCAGGCGCCGACGGGATCGACCTTCTTATCCGCGCTGCTCACGGCGATCTTCGTCCGGTAGCCCGGCTCGCGGGCGAACGCCTCGATCTTCACCGTGCCATCGCTGATTTCGGTGACTTCGAGTTCGAAAAGCCGGCGCACGAACCGCGGGCTGGAACGGCTCAGAATCAGCTCCGGTCCGCGATTGGAGGACTCGATCGCGTGCAACAGGCAGCGGATGCGCTCGCCCGGCGCGTAATCCTCGCCCGGAACCTGCTCGCGGGCAGGGAGGATCGCCTCGGTCTTGCCGAGATCGATCACGAGATCGCCACGCTCGCGGCGGCGCACGGTGCCGCTGACGACGTCGCCGACGGTGTCCTTGTACTCGTCGTAAATCCGGTCCTTTTCAAACTGGCGCACGCGCTGCCGGATGGCCTGCAACACCACCTGCGCCACGATCCGGCCGAGCAGGGCGGGATCGATTTCCTTCTCGACCATGTCGCCGAGCAGAACGCCCGGCTTGAGCAGGTTCGCCTTCTCGACGTGCATCTCGGTCTGCGGATCGCCCACCGAGTCCACCACCCGGAACACCTGCCAGGCGAGCAGGGTCCCATTCTTCGGATTGATCTCCAGCCGCAGCTCCTGCCCTGCGTTCGGTCCTTTCGAAGCGGCGTGCTTGATGGCCATGGTGATGGTGGAGATCATGTCTTCACGACTGATCCCCTTTTCCTTCTCCATGTATTCGAGGACGGACAGGATTTCGCTGCTCATATAGAGTTGTCTGTGGAAAAAAAAAGCGGGCCAAAGACCCACTTTATGGACTGGCGGTAAAAGAAGTAGACTAAATTTTCGCCGGTCCGGAGTGTCAAGCCCGGTGCCCAACACGGAACCGCGCGCCCGCGCCGGATCAAAAGAAACGCGACCGGCCTGTGGCCGCTACGGAGGCGTCGTCTCCCGTTGCAGTGCCTGCAACACGAGGCCGAACAATGCCTGCAACAACCCGTTCGTCAATCCGCCCCCCGCGCGCGGAGCGGCCAGTTGTCGCGCCACGGTTCGCAGGGCGTCCGGCATGTCGCCCGGATACCAGATGCGCCAGTGCGTCCACGCGGCCTCGCGCGGGCCGGTCGCTCCAAGACAAGGCAGGACGAGATCGATGATGAGCGTGTCGACGCGCGTGCCGCCGATCGCTTCCCCGAAAAGCTCCCGCACGAGGCGCGCGCGCAGCTCCTTCGTGCCATTCGCCTTCCGCTCTCCAGTGGGCGGAACGATTCCGTTCTCCGGCAGCTCGCGCAAAACAAGCGCCGCCAGGCGCTCCGGCCAGTCGGGAACGCGCGCCGCCCAATCCGCGTACTGCTCGAGGCGACGGCGTGGATGATTGGCCGGCCGCACGCCGCGCGTGGTCCAGACTTCCGCCGCGGTCGCGAGCGCTTCGTCGATCGTCACGCGGCCCGCGCGCCAGGCATCCCAGCCAAACCGTGACGCGACGCGCGCCATCGGCGCGCGGTTCTGTCGGTAACCGAGGATCTCGAGCGCGGTGTGATGACACGCCCCGGTCCACCCCAGCCGTTCGATGCGCAGGCGCGCGAAACGCGTCTTCTCCCGCCAGCGCCGCTCCATGCTCGCGACGATCGCGGCGCGGCGCGGCGCCTCTTCCATCGCCAGCAGCCCCTCCAAAAGCGGAAGCGGATCCCGACCGGCCAGCGCGGCGACCGCTTCGTCTTCCGCATAGGCCTCCAGATCCTGCCAGAGCAGATCGATGAGAACGAGCGTTGGAATCGTCCGCCCGGCGGAGGTCGATGCCGGCTTCCTTCCCTGGTCCGGCGGGAAAAGCACGACGTGCAGCACGACATCGTCGTAGGCGCGATCCCGATCGTGATGATGCTGCGCCCACGCCTCCGCGTGAAAATGCACCTCGACGGCGCCCGCCACCGCGCGGCCGCCGATTTGCAGGCGCGCGTCGTGAAAATCCGGCCCCGAAAGCCGGTTCCAGCGTCCCGGCGAGCGCACCACGACCGCCTCCCCGTCGGTCGTCCGGGCGTTGCGCGCCGCGAACTGTTGCCGCAGCCAGATCTTCTGCAGCAGCACCTCGCTGACGTGAAACGCGCCGTACAATCCCTGAAACTCCGCAATCCCGCCGGGGCTCTCGAGAAGAGGGTTGTCGATCGTGTCGCTCACGCCGATCGCCCAGAAAATCGATTGCGGATTTTCACGCGAGCCGATTTCGCGCAACTGGAGCGATGCGCCGGGGCTGATTCATGCTGTCTCTGAAATCCAAGAGCCCGGAGTTCCACAACGAATCAGCCCTGACAAAGCGCAAGCCCGGGCAGCGCGCACGGAACTTCCCGCCGCGCTCGTGCTCTCAAGCCCGCTGATGAATCCGACTCCATCGTTACCGCTTCGCGGCGGCGCGCTCCGTTGTTGTTGCACCGATGTCCTCTTTGGCTCACCGATGTCTTTCTTGAACGTGCACACGTCGCGCCCAGGCCGTAAACGGAGATCATCCATTCGCTGAGCGGGGAAATTCCCGCCCGGCCTGACTGCGCTTCAGTTTCGACGCTGCACCCTGATGAAGACTGAACCGTCCACTTTGGAAGCCACCGGTTTCGACATCGCGGCGCCGGAGGATGCTCCCGAAACTCCGGAGCCCGCCTCCACCCGGCCGAAGATCGACGGGAAGTTTCTCTCCGTCGAGGGCTGCCGTTTCTGGGTCAAGGGCGTGACCTACGGCACTTTCGCGCCGGACGCGGAAGGGTTTAATTTTCCTCCGCCCGATCGCGTGCGCGAGGATTTCGCGGCCATGGCCGCGGCCGGCCTCAACTCCGTGCGCGTCTACACCGCGCCGCCGGTCTGGCTGCTCGACATCGCGGAAACGCGCGGCCTGAAGGTGATGATCGGCCTGCCGTGGGAACAGCACATCGCGTTTCTCGAGGATGAAGGCCGCAAGCGCGCGATCGAGAAAAGCGTGCGCGAAGGCGTCCGCGCCTGCCACGGCCACCCGGCCATTCTCTGCTTCTCGATCGGCAACGAAATTCCCGCGCCGATCTGCCGCTGGCATGGAGCCAGGCGCATCGAGCGTTTTCTGCACCGGCTGTTCAACGCCGTGAAGGACGAGGATCCCGGCGCGCTCGTCACCTACGTCAATTTCCCCTCCACGGAATATCTGCGGCTGCCGTTCCTCGATTTCGTCACGTTCAACGTCTATCTCGAGCAGCGCGAGAAACTCTCCGGCTACCTTGCCCGCCTCCAGAATCTCGCGGGCGACCGGCCGCTCGTGATGGCCGAGATCGGACTCGACAGCCAGCGCAACGGCCTCGACACGCAGGCCGCCACGCTCGACTGGCAGGTGCGCACGACGTTCGAGGCCGGCTGCTCGGGCGCGTTTGTTTTTTCCTGGACCGACGAATGGTGGCGCGGCGGGCACGACATCCCGGACTGGGATTTCGGACTCGTCACCCGCGAGCGGCAGCCCAAGCCCGCGCTCGCGTCGGTGGCGAAGGCGTTCCGCGAGGCGCCGTTGCCGCCGCGGACGGACCTCCCGCGATTCTCCGTCATCATCTGCACCTACAACGGCGCGCGCACGCTGCGCGATGCCTTCGCCGGTTTGAAGCAGGTGGACTATCCGGATTTCGAGGTCGTGCTCGTCGACGACGGCTCCACGGACAACTGCTCGGAGATCGGAGCGGAGTGCGGCGCGCGCGTGATCACGACGGAAAACCGCGGCCTCAGCTCCGCCCGCAACACCGGGATGGAAGCGGCGACGGGCGAACTCATCGTCTATCTCGACGACGACGCCTGGCCGGATCCGCTCTGGCTGCGTTTCCTCGCCGAAACTTTTCTCGAGGGCGGCCACGCCTGCGTCGGCGGCCCGAATCTCTCGCCGCCCGGCACGGGCGAGATCGCGGATTGCGTGGACAACGCCCCCGGCGGCCCGGTCCACGTGCTCATCGACGACCGTCGCGCCGAGCACGTGCCCGGTTGCAACATGGCGTTTCGAAAAAGCCGGCTCCAGGAGATCGGCGGATTCGACCCGCAGTTTCGTTCCGCGGGGGATGACGTGGACGTGTGCTGGCGGTTGCTCGAACGCGGCTGGACGATCGGTTTCAGCCCGGCCGCGATGGTCTGGCACCATCGCCGCAAAACAATCGGCGCCTACTGGCGGCAACAACGCGGCTACGGCAAGGCCGAGGCATTGCTCGAGCGCAAGTGGCCGGAAAAATACAACGCCGTCGGCCACGTCGCCTGGGGCGGCCGGCTCTATGGGAAGGGGCTCACGCGCGTTTTCGGCCGCATCGGCCGGATCTATCACGGCGCGTGGGGATCCGCCTCGTTCCAGGCCCGTTACGACACGCCGCCGAACATGCTCCGCGTCCTTCCGACCATGCCGGAGTGGTACCTCATCCTCCTCTTCATCGCGCTCATCTTTTCGATGTCGATTCTCTGGCCGCGGCTGCTCTGGGTCGCTCCCGTGCTCGTCTTCGCCTCCGGCCTCACGGTCGCGCAGGCGTTGCTCAGCGCGGCGCAGGCGCGGTTCAGCACGCGCGCCGGACGCTGGCACATGCTCAAGCTGCGCGGTGTCACGGCCTGGCTGCATTTCATCCAGCCGCTGGCCCGGCTTTGGGGGCGCATCCGCCACGGCCTCCACGCCGGGCGCCTGCGCCTGCCGATGCGCATGGCGTTTCCCATCGCGCGCACGATCACGCTCTGGCGCGAACGCTGGACGATGCCCGAGGACATGGTGCGGCAGCTTTCGCGTCAGTTGCGCAAACAGGGCGCGGTCATCGTCTCCGGCGGCGATTACGATCGCTGGGACTTCAGCGTGCGCGCGGGCGTGCTCGGCGGCGCGCAACTGCTCATGACGGTCGAGGAGCACGGGGCCGGCAGACAACTGTTTCGGTTCATGGTCTGGCCCAAGTATTCCTGGGAAGGCATCGCGATCGTCGTCATCCTCGGCGCGCTCGCGGCCGGCGCGATCTTCGACCGCGCCGTCGCGGCCTACCTGATCTTCACGGCGCTGACGGCGGTGTTCGCGTTCCGGCTGCTTCAGGAGGGTTCGGTCGCGCTCGCGGCCGTCGAGCGCGCGCTGTCCGAACCCCCGGACTCGGATTTCGAGGAAAAGAAGTAAGCGCAACGATGCACCCGAACCGCAACATCGCTCCCGGCGGCCGCACCGGTTTGGTGATCGTCGTAGGAGCGGCTTCAGCCGCGATCGAGCCGCAACGAATGGCGAGCGCATCGCGGCTGAAGCCGCTCCTACGACTGGATCGCCACAAATAAGTCGCACACGCCCGCATGGCCTCCCCGCAAGCACCGAGCAGTTCGGCAACCCTCCGGCGGGTGGCGACGCAGGCGAGGCCTTACTGGCCGCACATCGGCCTGTTGTTGTTCTGCAGCCTGCTCACCACGCCGCTGAGCCTGCTCAATCCCGTGCCGCTCAAGCTCATGGTCGATTCCATCCTCGGCGACCACGAGCTGCCCGCGATCCTGCAGGCCGTGATCCCCGCGGGCGCGCCGCGTTCGGCGCCGGTCGTGGTCGCGATCGTCGCCGGGATTCTTGTCGCGATCGCGCTCATCCGCCACAGCGCGGAGATGGGAAACTCCGTGCTGCGCGCCTGGATCGCGGAGAAACTCGTGCTGCGGTTTCGCTCGCTGCTTTTCCGGCACGTGCAAAACCTGTCGCTGTCGTTTCACGACACGAAGGGCGCGGCCGACACCGCGTATCGCATCCAGTACGACGCGCCCGCCGTGCGCTGGATCATGGCGGACGCGGTCGCGCCGCTCGCGACGTCGATCATCATGCTCGTGGCGATGGTCGTCATCCTCGTGCGCATCGACTGGCAGATCGCGCTCGTGGCGCTGATCATCGTGCCGGCGCTCTACTTCGCCTCGACGATTTTCAGCAAGCGCTTGAAACGCCACTGGCGCGACGCGAAGGAGCTCGAGAGCGCGGCCAACTCCGTCGTGAACGAGGTGCTCGGCGCCGTGCGCGTGGTGAAGGCGTTCGCCGCGGAGGAGCGGGAACAGGCGCGTTTCGAGAACCGCGCCGGCCGCACGTTGAAGGAACAGATGCGCCTCGCCTTCGTCGGCAGCCGTTTCTCGCTCGCGATCGGGCTGACCATGGCCGGCGGCACGGCGCTCGTGCTCTATCTCGGCACGCGCCACGTGCAGGAGGGCATCATCACGCTCGGCGATCTCGTCCTCATCATGAGTTACGTGGCGATGCTCTACGGCCCGCTCGAGACGCTCACGCGCAGCGCCGGCAGCCTGCAGGGTTCGATCGCGAGCGCCGAACGCGCCTTCGCGCTGCTCGACGAGACGCCGGAAGTGGCCGAGAAACCGCGCGCCCGCAAACTGACGCGCGCCCGCGGACACGTCGTGTTCGAGAATGTGGAGTTTTCCTACACGCCGGACCGGCCGGCGCTGCGCGGATTGAGCTTCGACATCGCGACCGGCTCGCGCGTCGGGATCGCGGGTCACACCGGCGCGGGCAAATCGACGCTCATGAGCCTGCTCCTGCGGCTCTACGATCCGACCGGCGGGCGCATCCTGCTCGACGGCCTCGACCTGCGCGATTACGCGCTCGCCGACCTGCGCAATCAGTTCGCCATCGTGCTGCAGGAACCGGTGCTGTTTTCCGCCTCGATCGGCGACAACATCGCCTATGCCCGCCCCGAGGCCGCGCGCGACGAGGTGATCGCGGCGGCGCGCGCGGCCAACGTCCACGATTTCATCGCGGGCCTCGAGAAGGGTTACGACACACCCGTGGGCGAGCGCGGCATGCAACTCTCCGGCGGCGAGCGCCAGCGCATCTCGCTCGCCCGCGCCTTTCTGAAGGACGCGCCGATCCTCGTGCTCGACGAGCCGACCAGCTCGGTCGACGTCAAGACCGAGGCCGCGATCATCGAGGGCCTCGAGCGCCTGATGAAAGGCCGCACGTCCTTCATGATCGCGCACCGCCTCGCCACCCTCGACCTCTGCGACGTGCGCCTCGAACTCGCCGCCGGCCGGCTGACGACGCCGGCCGGATCGGCGTATCCAACAAATTGATACAAGAAACAAAAGGCGTCCGCCCCATTCCGGGGAGCGCAGGCGTCCCGCCCGTGTTCTCTCCATGAAAGCCGTCGTCACGGGCATGATCGCCAACTACGCCGTCGGCGGCGTGGCGTGGGACTACGGCCAGTACGCGCTCGGCCTCGAGCGGCTCGGCTTCGAGGTCTATTACCTCGAGGACACCGGCACGCCCGTCTACGATCCGACGCGCGGCGAGTACGGCGACGACTGCGCGTTCGCGACCGCGTTTCTCGAGAAAAGCCTCGCGCGGCTCTCGCCCGCGCTCGGCCGGCGCTGGCGTTTCGTCAACGCCGACGGCCGCAGCTTCGGGCTCGACGACCGCGCGTTTCGCGAAGTGCTGCGCGACGCGGAGTTGTTTCTCAATGTTTCGAACAGCGCGCTCATGCGCGACGAATACCTGCCATGCCGCCGCCGCGTGCTCATCGACACCGACCCCGGCCTGAACCAGTTTCACAACTACCCGCGCTGGGACGCCTCGCCCGGCTGGCTCGGCACGCACGGCTGGCGCGCGCACGAGTGGTTCTTCACCTACGCCGCCCGCCTCGGGCGCGAAGGCTGCGCGATCCCCGACTTCGGGTTGCCGTGGCATCAGACCCGGCCGCCGGTCGTGCTCGGCGCGTGGCGAAACGACCAGCCGCCCGGCGGGGCGTGGACGACGGTGATGACGTGGAAGAACTTCCCCAAACTCATCCAGCATGCCGGCCGCAGTTACGGCGCGAAGGAGTTCGAGTTTCCGAAAATCGAAGGCATCCCGCGGCGCCTGCGCGAACGCGCGTTCGAGGTCGCGGTGGGCGGAAACGAGGCGCCGCGCTCGCGCTGGTCGAACCTCGGCTGGACCGTCCGCGATTCGCACGCCGTCACCGCCGACGTCGACATTTATCGCGACTACATCCGCGGCAGCCGCGGCGAGTTCAGCGTCGCGAAGAACATCTACGTCGCGACGCGCTGCGGATGGTTCAGTTGCCGCACGGTCTGCTATCTCGCCGCCGGCCGGCCCGCCGTGGTCCAGGACACCGGTTTCTCCGAGGTGTATCCGACCGGCCACGGTTTGTTCGCCTTCAACACCGGCGACGAGGCGGAGACTGGCATCCGCAATGTGGAGACGGATTACGCGAGCCACGCCGCCGCCGCGCGCCGGCTCGCCGAAACCGTGTTCGACTCCGATCTCGTCCTGCGTGAAATGCTCGAGACGATCGACTGCCCGCTGCCTGCAATCCAATGAAACCCGACGAACTCGCGGCCATCACCGGAAATTGGGACTACTCCACCCTGCCGCCGAATGTCCGGCTCGGAGCCGGCTGCTGGCTCGAACGCAAGGCCTGCTTCGCGCGCTTTCGCAGCGCACGCGATCCCGGTCTCACCCTCGGCGATCGCGTGCGCGTGCACACGTGGTCGGTGTTCAACATCGAGCCCGAGGGCAGCGTCGAAGTCGGCGACGATTCGATCCTCGTCGGCGCGACGTTCATGTGCGCCGGGCGCATCGTCGTCGGCCGGCGCGTCGTCATCTCCTACCACGTCACGATCGCCGACTCGGATTTTCATCCGATCGACCCGGAGGCGCGGAAGCGCGACGCCATCGCCAACGCGCCCTTCGGCGACAAATCGAAACGCCCCGCTTGCAAGAGCCGCCCGGTCGAGATCGGCGACGATGTCGAGATCGGCATCGGCGCGATCATCCTCAAAGGCGTGAAAATCGGCCCCGGCGCGCGCATTGGCGCGGGAGCCGTCGTGCTGCGCGAGGTGCCCGCCGGCGCGATCGTGGAGGGCAATCCCGCGCGCGTGGTGAGCGACGCCGAATCGCGTCATTGAAAAGTGGATACACCGGCGAACATGGAGCACGACTGGTTCCCGCGGCCGTTGCCGGGAAACGTGGCCGTCGGCGCGCGCTCGTGGATCTATAGCTCGTTTGCCTTCGTCCACTTCGCCGCCAACCGCGCGCGGGCGGCGCGCATCGGAAACGACACCGGCATCTACAACGGCACGTTCTTCGATCTCGGCCCGGATGCGGAAGTCGTCATCGGCGACTTCTGCACGCTCGTCGGCGCGATCATCCAGACAAACGGCCGCGTCGAGATCGGCGACTACTCCTTCATCGCCCACGAAGTCGTGATCGCCGGCCACACGATCGCCGCGCCGCCCCCCAACTCCGATCCGCAAGCGGCGGCCGGGCGCAACCAACCCGCCGACACCACCATCCCCTCCGCTCCCATCCGACTCGCCGCCAACTGCTGGGTCGGCATGCGCGCGGTCCTCCTCGCCGGCGCCGACCTCGGCGAAGGCTGCATCGTCGGCGCCGGCGCCGTCGTCAATTTCCCCGCCCCGCCCCACTCCATCATCGCCGGCAACCCCGCCCGCATCGTCGGCTCCACCACCCGATCCGCCTAAAAAGCCACTTTTCTGTAACGTACGTTACAGAAAAACGGCCCGGGAAGGTTAGGCGCGCCGATCCATGGCTCGCGATCGGAAAGCCGTATTTTTGTCGCGTACGTTACAGAATTCAGGCTTTTCGGGGGTTTGCGGGGGGTGGGAAGGTGTCGAGCGGGAGGGACGGGGAGATGGGCCAGGCGGAGGCGGGGGACGGCGAAGGCGAAGGCGACGGATGGGGATCGGCCCAGGCGGCGAAGGCGATCATCGCGGCGTTGTCGCCGGTGTGTCTGGCGAGCGCGGGAAGGAAGACGATCTCCTCCCGCTGAGAAAGGGCGGCGAGGCGGTCGCGGAGGGCGCGGTTGTTGGCGACTCCGCCTGACAGGCCAAAGCTGCGAGCGCCGGTTTGCTCGATGGCGAAAGCGGATTTGCGCACGAGGACATCGAGCACGGCCGCCTGGTAGCTGGCGCAGAGATCGGCGCGGCGGCGCAGGGATTCCTCCGGGCCGAGGCCGGCGACGCGGTAGCGCAGGCTGGTTTTGAGCCCGGAGAAACTGAAGTTCAAGTCGCCGCGGCCCGGAAGCGCGCGGGGAAATTCGAAAGCGGTCGCGTCACCTTCGCGCGCGAGCAGCTCGACCTGCGGGCCGCCGGGGTAGCCGAGGCCGAGGAGCTTCGCGCCCTTGTCGAGCGCTTCGCCCGCGGCGTCGTCGATCGTGCCGCCGAGGGTCTCGAGGCGGCGGTCCTCGTGAATGACGAAAAGCGCGGTGTTTCCGCCGGATACGAGCAGGCCGGCGTGCGGGAGGAGGGCCGCGAGGCGCTCGTCGAATCGTTCGGGCGAATCCGCGTGGATCGGAATGAACGGCGACCACGCGTGAGCGCGCAGGTGATTGACGCCCACGAGCGGGACATTGAGCGAGAGCGAGAGCGCCTTCGCGGCCGAGAGCCCGAGGGCGAGGCAACCGGCGAGCCCCGGGCCGGTGGTGACCGCGATCTCCTGGACGCCCGGCCAATCGGCGTGTTTCGCCGCTTCGGCGAGCAGGAGCGGGAGCGCGGCGAGGTGTTCGCGCACGGCGAGTTCGGGAACGACGCCGCCGTACTCGCCGTGGAGCGCGATCTGGCTGCTGATCCATTCGCCCGCAAGACCGCGCGCGGGATCGAAGAGCGCGACCGCGCTTTCGTCACACGAACTCTCGATCGCGAGCCACATGCGGGAGCGCGCGTCGCCGCTCATTTATTTCGCCATCGTGAAACGCGCCTCGGCGGCGAAAACACCCCGGAGGGCATCGCGCGCGGCGGAAAGCTGGCGGTCCTCGATCGGCTCGAACTCGAACTGTTCCGTGAACTCCTCCTCGCTCATGAGCCCGAGCCGGTTGCGCTGCACCCCGAGTCGCCGGTCCTCCTCGACGGTGAGGGTGATCGGAATGTCCGGATCGAGGCCGCGGCCGTTGATGACCGTGCCGGAAGGCAGGTAATAAAGGGCCGTGGTGAGCCGGAGCGCCTCTTCGCCGCCGCGGAGGGGAAGGATCGTTTGCACGGAACCCTTGCCAAAGGATTTCTCGCCGACGAGGACCGCGCGGCCGGTGTCGTGCAGCGTGCCGGCGACGATCTCGGAGGCGCTGGCGCTGCCGGAGTTGATGAGGACGGCGACGGGATATTCGCGACGCGGCTGCGAAGGGCGCGCGCGGATGTCTTCGCGCGAGTCCTCACGCCGGCCCTTGGTGTAGGTGATCAGTTCCCCCTTCGCAAAAAACGGCTGGGCCACCTGCACGGCCGCGTCGAGCAGCCCGCCGGGGTTGTCGCGCAGATCGAGGACAAGCGCGCGCATGCCCTGGGATTCGAGCGACTCGAGCGCTTCGAGAAACTCCTCACCGGTGCGCTCGCCAAACTGCAGGACGCGCAGGTAGCCGATCCCTTCGTCGAGCATGCGCACATCGCGCACGCTCTGCACCTTGATGATTTCGCGCGTGATCCGCCGCTCGTAGGTCTCGCCGCTGCGCGGCCGGAAAAGCGTCAGCGCCACCTGCGAACCCGGCTTGCCGCGAAGGAGTTCGAGACAGACATCGAGCGACAGCCCCTCGATCTTCTTGTCGTCGACCTTCAAGAACTGGTCGCCCCGCATCAACCCGGCGCGCGCGCCCGGCGTGCCGCCGATCGGCGCGACCACGGTCAGTCGCTTCTCGCGCATCTCGATCTGCACGCCGATGCCGCCGAAGGCCTGCCTCGTATCGGCCCGGAAGGTCTGAAGCTCGCGCGCGGTGAGAAACTCCGAATGCGGGTCGAGCGAGTGCAACAAACCCTCGAGGGCGGTCTCCGAGAGTTTTTCGTAGGTCGCATCCTCCTCCTTCACGTAGTGCTCGTTGATCAACCGGAGCACCTGCCCGATCTGGTCCGCGCTTCGACCGGCCTCGCCGGACGAGAGGAAGCCGCGGCCCTGCACGAATTGCACGCCGAGGACGAGCGCCTGCCCGAGCAGGAAAGCTGCGGCTGCGACCAGCAAAAGGCGTTTGAACATCCGCACACTCTGGAGAAATCTCGGCGCTTGTAAATGGAGCCTTTGACCTCGCCGCATCCGGTGTCTGAAGCCTTCGCGCGCCGGTTCGCGCAACGGTGCGACGAGATTCGCGCCGCCGCGCCGCCGGCCACGCGCGCGGCGCCGGATTCGCGGACGCTTCCCTTCGCGGAATTCATGCGACTCGCGCTCTACGACCCGGACGTCGGTTACTACACGGCTGCGCGCCGGCGCATCGGCACGCAGCCGGGCACGGATTTCCATACGGCAAGCGGCATGAAACTCGTCTTCGGACCGCTCGTGGCGGCGGCGGCGGCGCGGCTTCTGGGGAATGCGCGCGCCGCCGGGCACGTGTTCGTCGAGATCGGCGCCGAGCCGGGACATGCGGTGCTCGACGGCCTGCCGCATCCCTTCGCCGGGCTGCGGACCGTGCGCCTGGGCGAGGCGATCGAGATCCCGCCGCGCGCGGTCGTTTTTTCCAACGAACTCTTCGACGCCCAGCCGTTCTCGCGGGTCGTCTTCCGCGCCGGGCGTTGGCGGGAAATGGGCGTGCGGCTCCCCGGCGGCGCCGGCCCGCTCGAATGGGCCGAACTCGAAGAGCCGGGCCCGGCCGCGGAGGCGATCGCGGGGGAACGGCTCCCGGGCGACGCTCCAGAGGGCTACACGATCGATCTGCCGCTCGGCGCGGAGGCGTTGATGCGCGAGATCGCCGGCCAATCCTGGAGCGGGCTCCTGCTCGCTTTCGACTACGGACGCGCCTGGCAAACGCTCTGTCGCGAACACCCGCGCGGGACCGGCCGCGGCTACCGCGAACACCGCCACGCGGAAAGCCTGCTGGATTCGCCGGGCGAGCAGGATCTGACATGCCACGTGTGCTGGGACTGGCTGGAATCGGCGTTGCGCGAAAGCGGTTTCACGCGCTCAGGGCGCGCAGGGCAGGAGGCGTTTTTCGTGCGACATGCCGCCGACGCGATCGGCGCGATCGTGGCGGGCGACCCGAGCCCGGTTTCCGCGGCGCGCTCGCAGTTGAAACAGCTCATCCACCCCGCCCTGATGGGCCAGCGCTTCGAGGCCCTCTGGGCCTTGCGCGGGTGATCGGCCCGGGCCGCTTCCTCCGCGAGCGGAATCAGACAGAGGGGACAAAGAGGGCCGATGGCGCCCATGCCGGAGGGGCGCGCGCCTTTCGCAAAGTCGTCGAGAAACCGCTTGCCTCGCCGGAGCCCCACCCTTTACTCCGACCCCTTTTAACCACCGACAGCCATGGCACGCATTTGTCAGATCACGGGCAAAAGGCCCACGAAGGGAAGCATCATCCACCGCAAGGGCCAGAGTAAGAAGAGCGGCGGCATCGGCACCCACGTCACCAAGGTCACGAAGCGGAAATTCCGCCCGAATCTCCAGCGCATCCGCGTGAAGCTCCCGAACGGCGGCGCAAAGCGCATGCTCGTGTCGGTCAAGGCCATCAAGGCCGGGCTGGTCGAGAAGGTCGTCTGAACCCGGAATCTCCCGGAACCCTCTTTCAAACGCCGCGTCCATTCTGGGCGCGGCGTTTTTTTGTCCCCTCTTGCGCGCTCAAACCTCACGCTCTCAGGCCTTACGACGATGCGCATCGCCCTTGTTTCCCAGGAGTATCCGCCCGAGACCGCGAAAGGCGGAATCGGCACCCAGACGCACGCAAAGGCCCACGGGCTCGCCGCGCGCGGGCACGAGATGGTGGTGATCTCGCGCGCGCCCGACGGAATCCGGTCCGAGCGCATGGACGGCGCCGTCCGCGTCGTCCGCATCGGCGGCTTCGAGAAGCGCATGCCCGTGCACACCGAGATCGCGGACTGGGTGACTTACAGCGCGACGGCGGCCGAGGCGCTGGCGCGGCTGCACGAAGAGAAACCGTTCGACCTCGCCGAGTTTCCCGAGTGGGCGGCCGAGGGTTATGTGCATCTGCTTAACCGCACGCAGTGGCATGGCATGCCGACCGCGATCCACCTCCACGGCCCGCTCGCGATGTTCGGCCACGTGATGGGCTGGCCGGAAATGGACTCGGAGTTTTTCCGGACCGGCACGCGTCTCGAGGCGACGGCGGTGCGCCTGGCCGACGCGATCGCTTCGTCGAGCCAGTGCTCGCTCGGCTGGGCCGCGAAGTCTTACGGCCGTGATCCGGCAAACGTGCCGATCCTCCACACGGGCATCGACACGGAACGGTTTCGCCCGCTCGAGGTGACGAAGCACGCGCGACCCACGATCGTCTTCGCCGGGAAACTCGCGGTCAACAAGGGCGTCTTCACCCTGCTCGAAGCGGCGCTGGCGCTCGCGCGCGAGTTTCCTGATCTGCAGTTGCGCCTGATCGGGCGCGGCGCGGAAAACATCTCGGCCGCCCTGCGCAAACGCGCGCGCGAGGCCGGGCTCGCCGGCCTCCTCGATCTCGCGGGTTTCGTGGCGCACGATCGCCTGCCGGAAGCGTTTTGCGCCGCCCATGTCTTCGCCGCGCCTTCGAGCTACGAGGCGGGCCCGGGCTTCGTGAATCTCGAAGCGATGGCGTGCGGCCTCCCGATCGTCACGACTTCCGGGAGCGGCACGGCCGAGGTCGTGCGGGATGGCGACACCGGTTTGCTCGTTCCGCCGGATGACGTTTCCTCGCTGGCCGGCGCGCTGCGTCGATTGCTCGACGACGCCGCCCTGCGCGCGCGCCTCGGCTCCAACGCGCGCGCCTTCACCGAAGCGGAGGCCTCGACTCCGCGGTGCATCGCGCGGTTCGAGGCATTCTATCAATCCGTCGTCGAAGGCGCGCACGGCCAGCGGCGCAGCCCCGGCTGATCGATCGATCGCGAGGAACCGCGCCCACAAAACAACGTCCATCCTTTGCGCCTGTGATCCACCACGTATTCGCGAACCGCAGCAACGCCGGCGACTGGCTCTCGGCCATCGGCATCCAACAACTCCTCGCCTCCGCGCCGGGCGGCATCACCGGGCATTTGTGCGACACGCCCTTTGTCCCGGAAACGCTCGCGCAGCTCGAGCGCGCCGGGCCGGATGACCTCATCGTGCTCGGCGGCGGCGGGTTGTTCATGGATTATTTTTCGCCGTTCTGGCGCGGCTTCCTGCCCATCGCGAGCCGCGTGCCGTTTGTGATCTGGGGCGTCGGCGCCTGCGACATCATCAACCGCGACTCGCTTCCGCCGCGCGACCTCATCCAGAAGGTGGTTTCACAAAGCCGGCTCTGTGTCGTGCGCGACGAACTCACGCGCGCATTCATCGGCGACAACCATCTGCGCGCGCCCGTGCCATGCCCGACGATCAATGCGCTGGAGGGCCGCCACGGCGAACCCGCGGGCCTCGTCCTGCACGTCGATCACTACGAAAACGTCGGGCCGGAAAACTTCGAGAAGATGGAGCGGTTTGCCGCCGACTTCGCCGCGTGCGCCAGCCGCCGGCCCCGCAAGACGAACAACCTCCTGAACGCCGGCCGCAGGCCCGAGCTGGAAAAGATCGTCGAACTCTACCTCGCGGCGGACGTCGTGCTGACTTCGCGCCTGCACGGTTGCATCATCGCGGCCGCGCTCGGGCGTCCCTTTCTCGCCGTGACCGGTGATCGCAAGGTCGATTCCTTCATGCGCGCCGCCGGCCTGGAAGACTGGCTTTGCCCGCTCGACGACGTGGATTCCATCCCTGACCGTCTCGTCGCGCTCGATCGCGAACGCCCCTCGGCGGCGGCCTTCGTCGCGCAGGCGCGGGAAGACAATCGGGCAATCGCGGCGGAGATTCTGGGGCGGCTGGAGGATGACGGCCCTTCGGGCTCCAAAGACAGAGTGAATCGGCCCTGACGCGGTTCCGCGGATTCGCGGATAAAGGGTTGCCGGAGAGCCGTTGTGGCGATAGGGGTTCAGGCGCTTTCTGGAAACCCAATGAACGTTCCCGTATCAACCTTGTTGGCGGACAAGACCCCGGTCATCCATGCGGTGCCCGTTTCCGCCACTGTTGAGGACGCGGTCCGGTTGATGAATCGCCACAAGGTCGGCTCGGTCGTGGTCATGGACGACGACCGGCTCACCGGCATCTTCACCGAGCGTGACGTCCTCTACCGGGTCGTGGCCGCCGGCCTCGCGCCAGCGTCCACTCCCGTTTCCGAAGTGATGACTCCGAACCCGAAGACGATCTCCCGGGAGATGAGCATTCAGGACACGCTCGAGCTGATCAGCGAGAAACGCTGCCGTCACCTGCCGGTCATGGACGGCGACCGCATGGTCGGACTCGTTTCGCAGGGCGACATCACCCGCTGGCTCGTCGACGCGCATCGCGCGCACGCCGAGCAACTGATGAACTATATCACCGGCGGAGGCTGAGGCTGCCGCCCGACTTTGCCCCCGGATGCGGCTTCGCGGCGTCCGGGGGCTTTTTCTTTTCCACCTTTCCCGGCTACTCCGCCGGCGCGCGGACGCACGGCAGCAAGGCGGCATCGACCATTCCGTGGATGATCTTCTTGTCCGGCGGGCAGAACGTCGCGAGCGCGCCCGACAAACGGGCCTCCGCGCCGACGATCATGAAATACGGGCAGAGCCGCAGGCGGCCCTGCGCTTCGTGGACGCCCGAGCCGTCCTCGCCGTAGAGGCGGTGTTTCAAACGCTTCGGCTTCCGGTATTCCTGGAGCAGGTGCAGGTTGTTCGCGCTGACATCGAGCGCCTCGTCCAGGCCCTGTTGCCATTCCTCGCGGGAGCAATCGCTGCCGAGCAGGACCCCGCGCGCCCCCCAGGCGGTTTCGTGGAAACCGGAGATCTTCAGAATCAGGTCGCGTTCCTTTTGCGAAGCCTGGGCGAGGTCGCGCCAGTCGTTCATCGGACGGCCGCCGACAAGCGGCCCGTCGAGCACGGCGCTCGGCGGCAGCGGCGCGGGATCGATCACCCAGGAGCGCGGAATCAACCGCCGCATGAGCCGGAGCGACGCGCGCGACATGTTCTCCGCCCAAAAGTCGCCCAGCAGATGATGGTGAAAAAGCGCCATCCCGATCTTCTCCTCCAGAAACGGGCGAAAGGGCGGCAGGATCTCGAGTTCCCCCTGCTCCCACGCTTCGAGCATGAACTTCCGGGTGGCGACGTTCTCGAGGTCGAACAGCTCGAAGAAACGGTAGATCACATCGACCCGCTCCGGCGTGCCGTCGACATCGCAATGCAGCACGCCTCCGAGAGGAAACAATTCCTCCGGCGCAAGGCAGTACACGCGGTGGCCGGCGCGCTGGAGTTCACCCGCGAGCCACTCCATCTCGGGCCGGTAGGTGGAGGCTTCCGCGCTCACCACGATGCCGACCGTCGGGGCGCGATCGCGATCGGCCTCGCCGATGAGCGCCTCGAGGAAATGGCGGATCATGGCGTCGCCCGCGCCGACGATCGTGCCCGCGCCGCCGGCGTTTTCATAGAGGCGGTTGAGAAATGCCGTGAGGCCGATGCCGCCGGGGACGGAATCGAGTTCCGTGAGCGCGAAACCGTCGTCGGTGACGAGCAGATCCGGACGGATGACCGGAGGCATGACGCCGCGAAGCCGCTGGGAACGCGACAATTCCGTGAGCCAGGCGGGTTTTCCGCGATCGAGATACTCCGCCGCCCAGGGCGCGACCAGCGGCCGGTTGCGGAGGAGATTGCGCCCGCTCACGCTGCGCAGGTAGAGCGTCTCGAGCGCCTGGTAGAACTCGAGGCACGCGCGGCCGATCGCCTCCAGTTCCTCGACCTGTTCGCCCGTCAATGGCCACGCGTCGGGCGAAAGCCGCCACGACTTGTCTTCAAAGAGCGGTTGCGCGCCGAGCGCGGAGCGAAGTTGGGCATGTTCCAGCATAAAACAGGAGTCAGGGAATGGTAGGCGGAGCTTGGACAGTGGCGGGCTGATTCCTGACCTCTGTCCCCTGCCCCCTGATTCAGTCCTCGACCTTGATGTCCTTGTTGCGCTGACGCGGGCTGCCGGCGCGGAGCCAACCGTTGACGAAGCGGTCGAGATCGCCGTCCATCACCGCCTGGATGTTGCCGGTTTCCACGCCCGTGCGGAGGTCTTTCACCATTTGATAGGGTTGGAAGACGTAGCTTCGGATCTGGTTGCCCCAGCCGATCTCGCCCTTTTCCCCGTAGTATTTTTCCTGCTCGGTGCGCTTCTCGTCCTCGCGCTTTTCGTAGAGGCGCGCCTTCAGGATCTTCATGGCCGAGGCCTTGTTCTTGCCCTGGGAGCGCTCGTTCTGGCAGGCCGCCACGATGCCGGTGGGCAAGTGGGTGATGCGCACGGCGGTGTCGTTTTTCTGCGTGTGCTGGCCGCCCTTGCCGGACGAACGGAAGGTCTCGACGTGGATCTCGTCGTCGAGGATCTCGATCGCGGCGTCGTCCTCCAATTCCGCCAGCACGTCCACCGCGCTGAACGAGGTGTGTCGCCGCTTGTTGGAATCGAACGGGCTGATGCGCACGAGCCGGTGCACGCCGCGCTCGGCCCGGGCGAAGCCGTAGGCGTTTTCGCCCTTGATGTGAAGCGTGGCGGCGGTGATGCCCGCTTCGTCGCCGACGATCGCCTCCTGCACCTCGACCTCGAAGCCGCGGCGTTCGGCCCAGCGCGTGTACATGCGCAGGAGCATGTCCGCCCAGTCGCAGGATTCCGTGCCGCCGGCGCCGGCGTGGATGCTCAGAAAGGCGTTGGCCCGGTCGTGCTCGCCGCGCAGGAAACTCGATATCTCGAGTTCCTCCATCTCGCGGCGCAGCGCCACGACCGACTCGCCGAACTCGACCGATTCGGGCGAGTTCTGGTCCACGCCGTCCTCGTCGAGCAGGTCGGCCATGACCTCGGCGTCTTCGACCTTCTTGTTGAAATCGACGATGCTGCCGACGGCCTTCTTGAGCAGGTTGGCCCGCCCGATCAGTTCGCGGGCCTTGTTGGGGTTGTCCCAAAAGCCTTCGAGCGCCATTTGCGCGTCGAGGGCCTCGATTTCATGACGTTTGCGATCTCCGTCAAAGAAACCTCCATAACTGACCGGCGCGTTTCTTGATTTCGTCGATGTGCGAACGGGTTTCGGGAGCGATCATGGATTGCTGCTATGCTTCAGGTTGATGCTTTCTTTCAGGTAAAGCAGCCAACCAGAAAGCCAACCCGCGCCGGTGGCAAGGAAAGTGAGAAGTTGAAATGACAAGTCGAAGTTCGGCCGGGCGACCGGTCCTTCCTCAACTTCAACTCTGCCCGTGTCCGCTCAGAAATCCCGCAACCGGCCGCCGCGCTTCTCGTCGAGATACGCGGCGTAGGTTCGACGGATGCCTTCTTCGAGGTCGATCTTCGCCTTCCAGCCGAGTTCGCTCAGCCGCGAGATGTCCATCAGCTTGCGCGGCGTTCCGTCCGGCTTCGATGCATCCCAGGCGATCCTGCCTTCGAAACCGACGATGCGCCGCACCATCTCCGCGAAGTCGCGGATGCTCACGTCCACGCCGGAGCCGACGTTGACCCAGTCGGGCGGATTTTCCGTCTTGAGCAGGAAGAAGATCGCGTCCGCGAGGTCGTCGACATGGAGGAACTCGCGTTTCGCCGCGCCCGTGCCCCAGACCGTGACTTCCGCGGCGCCCGCCTCTTTTGCCTCGTGAAACTTGCGGAGGAAAGCGGCGAAGACGTGCGAGTTTTGCAGGTGATAGTTGTCGCCGGGGCCGTAGAGGTTCGTCGGCATGGCCGAATGGAAGAGCACGCCGTACTGGTCGCGGTAGTGCTGGCAGAGCTTGAGTCCGGCGATCTTCGCGAGCGCGTAGGCCTCGTTGGTCGTCTCGAGCGGCCCGGTGAGCAGGCAATCCTCGCGCATCGGCTGGGGCGCGAGCTTCGGGTAAATGCACGAGCTGCCGAGAAAGAGCAGCCGCCGCACGCCGGACTGGCGCGCGGATTCGACGCAGTTGAGCGCGATCGCGAGGTTGTCGCGAATGAAGTCCGCCGGATAGGTCTTGTTCGCGAGAATGCCGCCGACCTTGGCCGCGGCCACGAACACCACTTCCGGTTTGTTCTGCTGGAACCACGCCTGCGTCTGCGCCTGGTTCGTGAGATCGACCTCGGCGCGCGATGGCAGGAGCAGGTTGGCGTGGCCCGCGGCCTGCAACCGCCGGACAAAAGCCGAGCCGACCATCCCCCGATGGCCGGCCACAAACACGCGGGTTTTTTCGTTCATGCCAGGTAACTTGGCGCGGAATACGAACCCATCAAATCGCGCACGGCGCGCTCGTGCTCGGCGACCTTCAAGTCGTGTTCGACCATGATGCGGACCAGATCCTTGAAGCGCACCTTCGGCTCCCAGCCGAGTTGCCTCTTCGCCTTGGCCGGATCGCCGATGAGCAGCTCGACCTCCGCCGGCCGCTCGTAGCGCTGGTCGTATTTCACGTATTTCTCCCAGTCGAGGCCGACCTGGCTGAACGCTTCCTGGCAGAAGTCGCGGACGGAATGCGTCTCGTTCGTCGCGACCACGTAGTCGTCCGGCGTGTCCTGCTGCAGCATCAGCCACATCATCTCGACGTACTCCTTGGCGTAGCCCCAGTCGCGCTGCGCGTCGAGGTTGCCGAGCACGAGCGAGTCCTGGAGGCCGGCCTTGATGCGGCCGACGGCGCGGGTGATCTTGCGGGTGACGAACGTCTCGCCGCGGCGCTCGCTCTCGTGGTTGAAAAGGATGCCGTTGCTGGCGTGGAGA
>CAZFCY010000003.1:0-4040 GCA_964517665.1 uncultured Opitutaceae bacterium
GAGGCCGATGCGATCCCCGCGGTAGTGCCCCCATCCGAGTTGATATATCTCGCCGAACAGGGTAAACCTGTCTCCGTCGCTGCTATAGGCGTATTCGCTGCGCCCGTCCAGGCCCCACGTGGAGCGCAGCCAGATGCGCCCCGACTCGATCGACGGCCCGGTCGTGACGGCGCCGTCGCGCATGAAACACAGTTCGCTCCCGCCCGCGGAACGGCGCACCGCGATCGCGCTGCTGTCGCGCGAGTAATGGCACAGGCCCGCGACCTGCCCCGGCGCCATTCCCGCGAGATCGAGTTCCACGGTGACGACGTTCTCCCGCGTGCGGAGGGCGCGCTGCGTGAGCATGTTGCCGACGGACTTCAGCTCACCGGGTCGCCGCGGAGGAAAGGCGTGCAGGCGCAACCAGCCCGGACGCTCGCGGAGCGACCACATGTCCGCGCGGGGCTGATGATTCCATTCCCATTGCACGCCGAGCTTCGGGCCGTCGAACGCATCGCTCGCCTGCGGAGTGGCGGCGGGAAATCCGTCCACCGGTTTCGTTCCCGACCAGACCATCGTGCCGATGCCATCGCCGCCGGGCTCGCCGATGATCGGCCAGCCATCGAGCCACGTCACAGGGAGCAGGCTCGCGGCGCGGCCCTCCCAGGCGCCGGTCCCGTGGTGCGTGAAGAAATACCAGGCGCCATCCTGCGCCTGCACGAGACCGCCCTGATTGGGCTCCATGACGTCGCGTTGCGCATGGCTGAGCTGGCGGACTTCGGTGTACGGGCCGGTGATGTTTTTCGCGCGTTGCATCATCACGTAGCGCCCGAGGTCCTCTTTCCACTCGCTGAAGAAGTGATAATAGGCGCCGCCGATCTTGTAGAGTTTGCCGGCTTCGCGGCGGGAGCCTTCGGTCAGCAACACGGCGCCGTCACGGATGAGATCCCGCCCGTCGGCCGTGAGCTTGAAGAGCCAGGTCTTGTATCCGTCCTGGAAGTTCGTTCCGACCAGCCAGCCCTGGCCGTCGTCGTCCCAGAACGGGCAGCAATCGTTCCAGCCCGCCTCGTCCGTCATCCGGTGCAGCGGCTCCCACGGGCCTTCGACGTCGGCCGCCGAGGTCATGAAATAGCCCTCGTCGGGCGCGCCAAAATAGATCCAGAACCGGCCGGCGTGGTGGCGGATGGCGCCCGCCCAGATGCCCCGGCCATAGCGATTCATGCGATCCCAGTTCAATTCCGGCCCGATCTGTGTCACGTCGGCCACGGCGTGGCCGCGGATCGTCCAGTTCACCAGGTCACGCGAGTGCAGGATGACCATTCCAGGTGAATATTGAAAGGTGGAGGAAATCGCGTAGTAGTCGTCGCCGACGCGAATGCAGTCGATGTCGCTGAAGTCGGCGGGAAGCACCGGATTGCGAAAAGTCCCGTCGCCCTGATCGCCCCAGGTCATCCATTCGCCCCAGGCCGCCGGCGCGGCGGCGGAAGCCGCATGCATGGGCGGCGGCCACGGTCCGAAAGCGGCCGCGCCGAACAGAAGCGGCGCGAGGCAACGATTGTAGTTTATCAATGAATACATGGCATTCGCGGAGAGGCGCGGGGCGCCGGCGGTGGCGCGCAGCCTGCACCGGCGCTCACCGGCGAGGTCGTGGCGCGCCGCCGCCCGGCGCGGAGGGCTGCCGCAGGTAATCGGGCGGCGGTTCGGGATGCGCGGGATCCATGGCCTGAAAATCATCCACGACGAACCGCGCGAGTTCAGGCACGTTCGTCCTGATTCCCGCCACCATGAGCTTCGCCAGCAGGTAGCCGCCGTAGCCGCTCAGGTGCGTCTGGTCGGTGAACGCCTGGCCGACCTCGGACCCCATCGCGGCCCAGAGCTGCTTGCTCGCGGCCCACTGGTCGATCAGCGGAACGTTCTCCTCGGCCGCGACCTCGCGCATCGCGCGCGCCCAGGGGCCGACGGAATCCTGGTTGGCGCGCCGCTCCATCGGCGTGACGAGCACGGGCGTGGCGCCGAGCCGCCGCGTCTCCGCGATGTAAACGCGGAGGTACGCCTTGAAGCTCGTCGCCGGCTCGGTGTAGCTCTGCGGCCACTGCGGCTTCGAATCGTTGTGCCCGAACTGCACGAGGAAGAAATCGCCCGCCTTCATCTGGCTGAGCACCTTGTCGAAACGATAGCCGGTGATGAAGCTCTTGCTGGTTTCGCCGCCCTCGGCGCTGTTGCAGACGGCGATCCCGGGCTTGAAGAACTGGCAGAGCTGCGTCGGCCAGTTGCCGCCGGGTCCGTGCCGCGGGTCGCCCACCGTGGAATCACCGGCGACAAACAGCGTCGGCACGGTGTCGTCCTTCACGATTTCCAGCGCCGTGAGGCAGGGGCGCGATCCGTTGAACTCGATCGTGAGCTTTTCATCCCAGGCTCGCGACCCGGCTTCGCCGGCGAGAAACATGTGAACCTCGGATCCGCCCGGCGCGTTGCGCGGCGGCGGCGGAAGCTGCGGCCGCCGGACGTTGGCGATGATCGTGCGCGTCGTGAACTCGCCGGGCGCCGTCACGATGTCGGCCGCCATCAAGTGCCCGGCCTCGGTGCGGATCGTCGCGCGCGATTCTCCCGCGGGAGCGCCGAGCGTGAGGGTCACGCGATAGTTGCCCTCCGGCGCCTGCACCGAAAAGAAGAACGGCGGCTCGGCGGTCGTCACGCCGCCATCGGTGAGCGGATCAGCGGCGCCGCCGGCGTGATCGACGGCGGTCGTGAGGGAGTCGAAATCAAATCCATAACCGCGCTCGGGGGAGTAGGCGTCCCCGGGCGCGACGCGGACAAAGCCGTCGCGCGCCTTCCCCGGGCCGAAGTCGAACTTGAACGCGGCGTGCACCGGCGGTGGCGGCGGCAGCGGCTGGTCCTCGGCGCGCTGGGCGGACGCGAGTGATGCCGTGCCCAGGCCAACGGCGGCAAGAATCGCTGCGCGCGTCCATCGTAGTCCGGGGAGCACAGGCGTCCCGGAAGGCAACGGACATGCAGCGTGACGGCGTAGCTCGGGATCGTTCACGGGGAAGTTCACGGTGTCTTGCTCGGATCGGCGAGCGTGCCGGAGGCGCCGATATCGACGGGCAGCTCCGCGGCTTCGAGTTTGAGAGGGCCGGCGAAATCGAGCGCGGCCACGGACACGTCGGGATCACGCGCCGCGCCGGGCAGCATGACCACGAGTCCCTCCGCCGTCACCGTGACATGCAGCGCCGCGCCATCGGCGAGCAGGCGATGCGAACGCGGCGCCTCGCCGGCGCCGGGGAGCAGGATCCTGCCATCCTCCGGCCAGTCCCAGACGTGCAGGTAAACGGTGCTCCCGCCATCGGGCCGCTCCTTCCACGTGGTCCGGCCCCACGGCAGCGGATCGAGGTAAAGCCCGCCGCGGGTCGCGTGGATCGCCTCGCCGTTCACGTCCATCCAACGGCCGATCGCGCGCAGGCGCTCCACCTGCGGCGCGGGAATCTCGCCCAGGGCGGTGGGGCTGACGTTGAGCAGGTAGTTGCCATCCTTGCTCGCGATGTCCGAAAGATTGCGGATGAGCTCCCGCGCGGATTTGTAGTCGAGATCATCGGAGCGGTAGCCCCACGACCGGTTGATCGTCATGTTGACCTCGAGCGCGCGGCCCCGCATCGCGCTCGGCGGGATGCGCTGCTCGGAGGTGCGGAAATCGCCGAGCACGCCGCCGCCCAGCCGGCTGTTGTGGATGAGGCGCGGATGTTTCAGCACCAGCTCGTAGAACGGCCGCGCCCGCTCGGGCGTCATCTCGTATTCGGTGTCCCACCACAGGATGTCCGGGTCGAATTTCTCCACCAGCTCGCGCGTCTGCGGCAGCGCAATCGTGGCAAGATAAGTGTCGAAGTCGCCCGCCTGCGCGTCATCCCAGGCGGCGCCGCGGCCCTTGCCCCCGCCGGGGTTCACCCAGTCCTGCGACTGCGAATAGTAAACGCCGAATTTGAGGCCGCGCTCGCGAACGGCCCGGGCAAGCGGATGGAGCAGATCGCGCTTCGCGCCGGACGCAGCGACGGCGTTCCATTCCGAAT
>CAZFCY010000003.1:4050-40784 GCA_964517665.1 uncultured Opitutaceae bacterium
CCGAATGGGCCGTGTCGTAGAGCGCAAATCCGTCGTGGTGCTTCGCGGTGATCACGACGTACTTCATGCCCGCGTCGGCGGCGAGCTGCGCCCATGCCTCGGGATCGTATCGGGCGGCGGTGAATTGCCGGGCGAACGCGCGATAATCGGCCACGGGAATTTTGCCCTGATACATGATCCATTCGGCGCCGGTGGTTTTGCCCTGCCAGAATCCCGCGGGCACCGCGTAGATGCCCCAATGGATGAACAAGCCGAAGCGGGCCTCGCGAAACCAGCGCAGCCGCGCCTCCTGCTGCCCGACCGTTTCGTCGCGCACGACCGCGGGCAGCGGCGGCAGGCCGGCGGCGGCAGGGGCCATCGGAACCGTCGGCGCAGGCGCAGGCGCGGCCGCGCCTGCGCCGATCGCCGTGATGGGCGAGAAAAACACGAGGACGGCTATTCCAAGTTTCCAGGTCATAAGTTTTGAGCAGCCGGAAACGCGCCGGTAAATCAGTTCGTGGGCGAGGCTTCGGAACCACGGATGACGGGCGTCGGCGCATCGGAGACTGTCGCCCCGCGCACGGCGTCGAACACGATCGCGGGCCGCGCGTCGGGCGCGAGCGTGGCGAAGGCGGCATTGCGCAAGGCGAGCCCGCTCACGTGTCGCGCGTAGAGACCGTGCGCGGGCACGGCGCCGTTGAAGCGGCTGTATTCCGGCCAGCGGCCGGCGAGGTTTTCGGGCGTGAGTTCGGCGGGCCGGGTCGCGGCGTGCGCGTCCGTGCCGCCACCCGCGAACGTGGCGCGAATGTCGCTGAAGGTCACATCCTCGATCGGATGCCCCGGCAGGCCGGTGAGGATGAACGCGGCGTCGGGCCCGCCCGTCTCCGTCTCCACGACGATCTGGCTGAAGATGAAGCCGCGCATCGTCCCGACCGGCGCCAGCTCGGACGGGGCGTCCACGGCGGCGCGATGCTGGCTCAGGGTCATGAACACGGGCTTGAGCACATTCTTCATGACGAGATTCGTGAAGACCATGTTTCGCATGCTGGCGCCTTCGCCCATCTGGATTTTCAGCCCGGAGTCCCGGATGTCGCGAAAGGTGCAGTTCGTGACCGTGATGTTCTCGAAATCGCCGCGCGAAAGCAGGCCGATGCGCATGCCCGCCCAGCGGCTGGTGAAGTGGCAGTTGCTCACGACGATGTCGCGGCAGGGCCGGTCGGGGCGCGAGGTCTGGAGGCAGATGCAGTCGTCGCTGTTGTCGAAGGTGGAGTTGCTGACGCGGACCTGCTGGCAGCCGTCGAAGTTGAGGGCGTCGCCATTGATGTTGGCGCGGCTGTGGACCTTGATGCCGTCGATCGCGATGTCGGTGCAGTAAAGCCAGACCGACGTCCATGAGGCGGGGCTCTCCAGCGTGATGTCGCGCACGCGAATGCCCGTGCATTCGAGAAACCGGATGAGCATGGGCCGGTGTTTCGCCGGATCGTCCTGGTTCGGGAAAAGCCCGCCCTGGCCATCGATGCGACCATGGCCCTCGATCTCGACGTTGTGCGCGTCGCGGGCGAAGATCAGGCACCGGTCCATGTGCGCCTCGTTTTTGTACATCTGCCTGTGCGTGTCGGTGGCGTAGTCGGCGATGTTGGCGCTGCCCAGGATGGCCGCGCCGGCCTCGACGCGCAGGGTGACGTTGCTCCTGAGGTAAAGCGTGCCGGTGAGATAGCTGCCGCCAGCCATCAGCACTGTCCCGCCGCCGACGGCGTGGCACTGGTCGATCGCGGCCTGCAGCGCGGCTGTGTCGAGCGTCGTCCCATCTCCCACCGCGCCGAAGGCGCGGACATCATGGACCGGCGCCGGCGCGGCGCGCAGCGCCAGCGCCCCGAAAAGAACGAAAAGCGAAAGTCGAAGCATCATGGTGTCGGAAAAAGGCGTATGAACATGACGCCGTGCGGCGCGACGGTGGTTTCGAACCGGTCGGCAAACTCCCCCACGTCCTGCTGGCGCCAAAGATCGCGCACGCGCTGCCGGCCGGTGATTTTCAGCTCCGGCCAGATCGCGGCGACACGAGCGGGAGCCGAGCCGGTGTTGAAAAGACCGACCGCGAGCGAACCGTCGTCGAGCGGCTTCGCGTAAATTTTTGTATCGCCCGTGCCGCCGACCTGCACGGCCTGCTTGCAGAGCGAGTCCTGGTTGATCTCGAGCACTTCGTCGTTGGTGAGCAGGCCGAGGGTGAAATCATCCATCCGCTCCAGATCGCAACCGATGAGCAGCGGGCTGGCGAGCAGGCACCAGAGGCTGATGTGCGTGTATTGCTCGTCGGGCGTCAGCTTGCTGGCGTGCAATTCGTGGCTGCTCCAGCCGCCCACGTGACCGACGACCAGCATGTCGGCATCGTTGAAATGGCCCGGTCGCGCGAATGGCGCCCACGCGTCCTGCGCGAAACCGATGTCATGCGCGACGCGACCCCAGACATCGCGGATATCCGTCGTCGTGCGCCACGACTGCGCCCACGGCGCCACCTCGGCGATGAGCGGAAAGAGATTCCGGATATGGTTGTTCGACAAACTGAGGATGATGTCGCGCCCGGAAACGCGCAACGCCTGGTGCCATTCCTTCGTTTCGGGAAACTCCACCGGCCCCCAGTCGAGTTTCAGGTAGTCGAACCCCCACTCCGCGAACTGGCGCGCATCCTCGTAGGTGAAGCGATGGCGCCCGATCGCGAACGGGAGTTCCTTCGCGTTTTTCTTCGCGCGTGTGTTGACCGCCGGGTCCCAGTTGCCGTCGGCGCGCTCCGAACTGCCGCCGAGGCGATTGCCGTAGGTCACGGTCCACGGGGAGTGGTAGAGGCCCACCTTCAGGCCCATGGCGTGAATCTCGTCGACCATCGCCCGGATGTCGGGAAACCGCTCCGGATCGGGCTGGATCGCGCCCGTGGCCGGATCGCGTGACCAGCCCTGCCAGCCGTCGTCGAGATTGACATACGTCCACCCATGGCGATCGAGGCCGAGCGCGATGATCTGCCGCGCGGCGCGCAGCGCGAGATCCTGCGTCACGCGTTCGCCGAAACAATTGTAGCTGTTCCAGCCCATCGCCGGGGTGAGCCCAATTTCCTCCCCGACGACGATGCGAAACGGTTTCCCGGCGGCGCCGTGCGCATTGGTCACGCGCAAAACGACCGCGTGCTCTCCAGGCATTCTCAGACTGCCGGTGATGCGCCCGGTGGCGGGATCCAGACTCAATCCCGCAGGCAGGCTCTCGACCGCAAACGTCATCGGCCGGTCGCCGGTCGCGGGGATCGCGTAGAGAAACGGCGAGCCGGGGCGGACGCCGAAGATCGCCGGGCCGTTGATCCGCGGCGTCGGAGCGGACGCGGGCGTGAGGATGGCCGCGGCATGCGGCGAGCGCGGCGCCGGGGGCTCCTGCGCGACCGCGCGGACCGACGACAGCGCCGTGAGCGCGCACACCAGTGTCAGCCATCCGGACCATAGGGAAATTCGTATCATGGGGAGAGGAAAGGGGCCTGTCCCATCGCGGTGAGACCCAAGGGTGAAGTTCTGTCGGTAACAGGGGCTGAGCCAGACCCATGATGTGCCATTTCCGGCTCGTTTTGTGAGGTTTTTGGAAATGCAGTCGGACCCGCCTCCCGACGCCACCGCGATCTGCCGCAACGCCGGCGGCTTTTCCGCTAATCCAGTTGATCCTTCGCCGGCGCTCCCGCACGATCCACGTTTTCCATTGATGCATCTCCAACTGGAAATGCTCCGGCAGCCGACCGACACGAGCTGCGGGCCCACCTGCCTTCACGCCATCTATCGTTTCTTCGGCGCGGACTTCGATCTCGAGCGGCTGATCGAGGACGTGCCGCAACTCGAAGAGGGCGGAACGCTCTCCGTGCATCTCGCGCACCACGCCTTGCGCAACGGGTTCTCGGCGCGCCTCGTCTCCTACAACCTTCGCGTCTTCGATCCCACCTGGTGGTGCCTCGATCGCGCGGAGATGATCGCGAAGCTCTCCGCCCGGATCACCCACCAGCGCGGTGAAAAATCCCTCCACAGCCACCGCGCCTATCTGGAGTTTCTCCAACTCGGCGGGGACATCGATTTCTTCGACCTCAACCCCGAATCGCTCTCGCGCCTGCTCGCGAAAGGCGCGCCCATCCTCACCGGGCTCAGCGCGACCTACCTTTATCAACACCCGCGCGAATTGCCCGACGGCGCCGACGACGACATCGCCGGATCGCCCACCGGACATTTCGTCGTCGTCACTGGCTGGCACGCCGAAACCGGGCAGGTTGTCGTGATGGATCCGTTTGAACAAAACCCGTTCAACCCGCATGGTGAATATCGCGTGGACGTCCACCGCTTCATCAACGCCGTCATGCTCGGCATTCTCACCTACGACGCCAATCTCCTCGTCATCCAGCCGCGCGAAAACCGCCCGGCAATCGTATGAACCGCACAGGAGGAAACGAAGAAAACAAAGGGCAACGCGGAACCTGCGCCGCAGTTTTGCTCTTCAAAGCAATCGATGAGACTGGCCTGACGGAAATCATCCGTGCCTCGGCAAGGCCTTCGTTGCCTTCGTTCCCTTCTGTGCAATTCCTTTCTGTGAACTGTTTCCCTTCAGGATGAAAAACTCCCGCAATCTGATCGTCGTGGACGATATCCGCGACTGGCAGCAGGAATGGAAAAACTACCCGGTCGTGTCGGCGGCCGACTATGTCGCGAGCGATGAATACGCCGCCGCCGGCTATCGCGTGATCAATCTCTGCCGCCACGACCACAAGCTGAGCATGGGCTATTACGCCTCCCTCCTCGCCGAGGCGCGCGGCCACCGCGCCATGCCGACCGCGCGCACGTTGCAGGAGCTGATGAGCAAGCGCATCTACGAGGCGCAGCTCGAGGAATTGAACGACGCCGTGCGGCGCAGCCTCGCGCGCATCATCCAGGAGGACTTCAGCCTCAGCGTCTATTTCGGCCAGAACCTCGCCGCCTCGCACGCGAAGCTCTCCCAAACCCTCTTCAACATCTTTCCCTGCCCGCTCTTCAAGGTGCAGTTTGTTTACCGCGACGACGGCTGGGAAATAGGCAGCCTGCGCCCGCTCGGCCTCGGCCAGGTGCCCAAGGGACATCACTTCAAAGTCAAGGAGGCGATCGACGCCTTTCTCTCCAGGCGCTGGCGCTCCGAGCGCGACCGCCAGACCGGAAGCTACGACGTCGCCATCCTGCACAACCCGAACGAAAAACACCCGCCGTCGAACGCGAAGGCGCTGCGCAACTTCATCCGCGCCGGCGAAGCCGTCGGGCTCGACGTCGAACTCATCACCAAGGCCGACTTTCCGCGGCTGCTCGAGTTCGACGCGCTTTTCATCCGCGAAACGACCAGCCTCGGCGACCACACCTATCGTTTCGCCAACAAGGCCGAGCGCGAAGGCATGATCGTGATCGACGACGCCGACTCGATCCGCCGCTGCTGCAACAAGGTCTATATGCACGAGCTGCTGCGCAAAAATCGCATCCCCATGCCGCGCACCGTGATCGTCTCGACGAAAAACATCGATCAGGTCGCCGCCACCGCCGGTTACCCGCTCGTCCTCAAGATCCCCGACAGCGCCTTCTCGCTCGGCGTCTTCAAGGTCGCCGACGAGGAGGAGTTTCGCGCCAAGGCCGCCGAGCTGCTCGACGACTCCGATCTCGTCCTCGCGCAGGAGTTCCTTCCCACCGACTTCGACTGGCGCGTCGGCGTGCTCGACCGCAAGCCGATCTTCGTCTGCCGCTACTTCATGAGCAAGGACCACTGGCAGATCTACAACCACGCCCGCAAGGACGATGAAAGCTCGGGTGATTTCGACAGCATGCCCGTCGAGAAAGCTCCGCCGGTCGTGATCGAAACCGCGCTCCAGGCCGCGAACCTGATCGGCGACGGGCTCTACGGCGTCGATCTCAAGCAAAAGGGCGACAAGTGCTACGTGATCGAGATCAACGACAATCCGAACATCGACGCCGGCGTGGAGGACGAATTGATCGGCCCGAAACTCTACGAGCGCATCATGCAAAGTTTCTTCGACCGGATCGAACGCTCGAAACAGCGCGCCGACGACGACAATCCGTCCGCGCACGCGGAACCGGCCTTGAAGACGGCTCGTCACGCGTGAGCCCATCACGTTGTGGAGGGAGTGAGGGAATAAGGGAGTGAGGGGAATACACCTCTCCCGCCAACATCCCTCGTTCCCTCACTCCCTCATTCCCTCCCCCATGCCTCGTCGCCTTCGCCTCTTCGAAGCCTTCGGACTCGAACTCGAATACATGGTCGTGCGGCGCGGCGACTTCGCGGTCGCTCCGGTCGTCGATCGCCTCATGATCGCGCGCGCCGGCGAGCCTTCGTCCGATTGCCGGCTCGGCCGCTGCGAAGCTTCCAACGAACTCGCCGCGCATGTATTCGAATTAAAAGCACCGAGGCCCGTCACCGACATCGAACGCGCCGAACAGGCATTCGCCGGCGCGGTCAAACACGCCAACCGCATCCTCGCCGCGGAGGATTGCATGCTCCTTCCCGGGCCGATGCACCCGACGATGGACCCGGCGCGCGAATCCGGCATCTGGCCGCACGAGGGACGCGAGATCTACGAGGCTTACGATCGCGTCTTCGATGTTCGCCGACACGGCTGGCTCAACCTGCAGAGCTGCCACATCAACCTGCCCTTCGCGAACGACCACGAGTTCGGCCTGCTGCACGCGGCCGTCATTCTCCTGCTTCCGTTCCTGCCGGCAATCGCCGCCGGCAGCCCGTTCAAGGAGGGACGCGTCACCGGCTGGCGTGACACGCGGCTCGACGTTTATCGCAACAACCAGAAACGTTTCCCGCTCATCGCTGGCGCGATCGTCCCCGAGCCGCTGTTCACCGAGGCCGATTACCGCGAAAAAATCCTCGCGCCGATGATGCGCCAGATCGCGCCGGCCAATCGCAAAGGCATTTTCCAGGAAGGCTGGCTCAACTCGCGCGGCGCGATCGCGCGCTTCAATCGCGGCGCGATCGAGATCCGCGTCCTCGACGTCCAGGAATGCCCGCTCGCCGACATGGCCATCGCCTCGCTCGTCATCGCCACGCTGCGCACGCTCGTCGAACTCCACGGCGACGACCTCCTTCGCCTGGCGCGTCAATCGAGCACGGCCCGCCGCAAGCGCCAGCTCCTCGCCTGCGCGCGCCACGGCTTCGCGGCCGAACTCGATCTCCCCGACATCCGCGAAGCCTTCGGCGTTCCTTCCCGCGCTCGCGACGCGCGCGGCTTCTGGCGGCACATCCTGCGCAAATTTTCCGGCGACGCCCTGCCCGCCCACCACCGCGAGGTCGTCGAATTCATCCTCCGCCGCGGCAACCTCGCCGACCGCCTCCTCGCCTTCCACCGCCGCCAGCGCCCCGGCGAATCCTTCCCCCGCCTCCTCCCCAAACTCGCCACCTGCCTCGCGGAAAACCACACATTCACTCCCTGACACCCGCCACAAGAGCCCGATTTTTGTAACGTACGTTACAAAAATCGGGTTTCACCTCCCCGGGGCATCCCTTCAAAACCCATCGCTGGCAAGACGATCTCCCAGAGGCGATTCAGCGGATGGACCCGCATATCGACCATCTTTCCGCTTGCCCCGCGGGCGCCGGCGTCCCGCTCCTGCAACCACACCAGTCGACGCCTCAAAAAACGAACTGCACCTTGCCGTAGAGCACGTGCGCGTCGAAATCGTTCAAGCCCGGCCATGTCTCGTCCCGGTTCGTCACGTAGCCGTATTTAAACGTGTAGATCAGCGTTTCGCTCTGCCGGCGCTTCCACGTCACATACGTCGCCTCCTGCTTCTGGCTCACGCCGAAGGGCAGCGAGGTCGCCGAGTTGTCGATGAAGTTCGACGCGTCGAACAACGAGTAGTCCAGCAGCAGGTCGTCGCGGTCGGTCAGCGCATACCCGCCGCCGATCGCCAGGTTGACATAGTTGTTGTCGCCGTGCTGGACAAACTGATACGCCGGCGTCTTCAGTTGGTCGAAGGTCACGTTCACGCTGCCGGTGACATACAGCCGGTTCGTCGGGCTCCACGTCACGCTTTCGCTGATGATATGCGAGGTCAGCTCCGAGCTTTCCACCGGCGCCAGGCCCGCCTCGATGCTGTCGATCGTCGACTGCTGGAAATCGTAGCGCGTTACGAAGCCGAGCTTCGACACCGGCCGCCACGATACGCGGAAGTTCAAATCGTGCGTCTCGAAATCCTGGTCGGTGATATAGGCCGGATAACGGTCGCCGCCCGTCGCCGGCGTGTTGTCGCGCGCCGCGTCGTAATCGTTCACCTTCACCTTGAAATAATATTGCGCGGCAAACGTGAGCCCGGGCTTCGCATACCAGTTCGCGTTCAATGAATACTTCTGCGTGCGCCGTTCGTTGTCCATCGCGCGGTCGATCGTCTTCTCGCCCGTGTGGTGGATGATCCGCTCCTCGTGCAACGTGCCGCTGCCCTGGATCCATTCGGCCTCGCCGCTGAAGACCCAGTTCGGCCTGCCGGTGTAACGCACGTCGATCGCTCCCGCGAACTCGTCCCACTCCTTGTCGTGCCCGCCCTCGACGTCCTCGAGAATCGCCGGCACGGTCGCGCCGCCGCCGAAGTTCGTCTCGACGAATTCCGCCATCGTTTCCTGATGCAGGTTCTCGTAGCGGAAGCTCGGACGGATCGTCCAATGCTTCCGCGGTGTATAGACCGCGTTCAGGTTGAGCACCGTCTGCTTCAGCTCGGCGTGACCTTCGAGGTCGTAGTAACCTTCGTCACGCTGCTGCCGGCGAAGAAACGCCGGATCGAACACCGGATCGTAGGTCTGGCCGTAGATCCGGCTGCCGTGGATCATCGTGTCGAGGTCGGTGATCAACGCTCCCGCCGAGACCGTGAGCTGCCCGGTCAGCTTGCGATGATAATAGCCATGCGTCGCCCAGAGGTCGTTCGAGGTCCTGTCCTTTTGGGTGACGATGCGATCGGCGTTTTCGAACGGACGACGGCGATTGTAGCGCTTGTTGTCGAGGTCGGTGTCGGAGTAACGCGTGCCGACGTTCCACTTCTGGTCGGCCTGTGTCTGATTGCCGACATCGAGCGAGACGAACGTCGTCACCTCGTCCACGTCGTGGAATGCCGGCACGATGTTGCGCGTGCCGTAGGGCGCGCCGACGAGGTTCGTGTCGCCCCACTGGGTCGTGCTCTTCGTGCCGTCGCGGGTGTTTCGTTCGTAGCGCAGGCGAATCAGCGTCTGACCCGGCGTGTAGGCGCCGACTTCGAGCCACGTCTTTGCGCGGTCGATCCCCAGCTCCTCGTCGAACAGCGTGAGACGTGTGTCGCTCGGTCGAAACACACCGCCCGAGCCGTCATACCAAACCCGATATTGTTGGTAGCCGGCATCGACGTAGAACTTGTCCAGCTTCTCGAAGCGCCCTGCGAACCGATAGTCGTAATCGAACGGCAAAGCGCGCGCCTCGAACTCGAAGATGTCGTCCTCCCCTTCGCGCGTGAGACGAAACTCCTCCAACCCGCCCATGCCCTTCCCGGCGTGCTGGACCATTTGCTGATACGCGGCGCGGTCGCCGTCGCGCAGGGCGCCGCCGATCGCGACCGAGACGACGCCACTCGACGTGACCGTCTGGCCGCACAATGCAGCCGGGACGAGCAGGGTGGCCCAAAGAGAGAAGGAGCGAAAGCTTTGCATGGTGGGCGTGGGTCGAGGTGACGGTCGAAGTTAAAAGCGGAGCGACGAATTGACGTGCGAACCGTGGACGGCCTCGTGGCAGCCTGCCGTCCAGCACGTGCCGCGCTGCACGAAGGCGGCGTGATCGCGCCCGCCGATCATCAACTGTCCCATCGCCGTCTGCTGCTGGAAGTGGCACTGCAGACAGAGCGTCTGGTTGCGCGACTTGAGCATCTTCGCATTCACCGTGCCGTGCGGATTGTGGCAGGTCGTGCAGTTGTCGCGCAGCGCCTCGTGCTCGAAGACGAACGGCCCCCGCTGCGCTTCGTGGCAGCTCAGGCACGTGGCGTCCGCCGAAACGAGATTCGTGCCGCCGCCGATCACCGCGTCGCCCGCATGCGGGTCGTGGCAATCGTTGCAGGTCACCTTGCCTCCCATCACCGGATGCGCGTGCGGCAGCGCGAACTCGCCGCGCTTGTCGAGATGGCACTGGAAACAGGTCTCGGGCGATCGGCCCGGATTCACGATCGTGCCGACTTCCCCGCCCGACTTCACGTGCTCGCTGCCCGGGCCGTGGCAGGATTCGCACCCGATGCCGAGCGCGTGCTCGCCGCCGGTCATCAGATTCGCATGCGTCGCATCGTGAAACGCCGAGGTCACGTTTTCATGGCAGTCGGCGCATTCCTGCGATCCGACGAACCTCGCGCCGGGCACCGTCGCCGGCGGCGCCAGGAGCGTGCGGCTCGCCGTCACGCATCCGATCAGCAGCACGCCCCATACGGCCACACCGCCGAACAACAAGGTGGTTTTCGTGCAACGAGGACGAGGGGACATAAGATGAAGCGATCGTACAACGATGCCGACTCTTTCGGCAGCATGGTCAGTCTATTGGTCTCTCCCCGCGTTTGGCTGCGCATCGTTTGGCACGCTGGCCGCAGGGGTTGCTCCACTTCCATGGATGGCAATTTCCGGAGCTTGCACTCCCGGCGCCCACCCGAAGTCGCCCGTCGCGTTCGCTCCCGACTTCCTTCACGAGGTCACTGGTTGCCGCCGTTGTGACAGTCCGAGCACGTGAGCTCGGGATCGAGATCTCCGTCCGGATGCTCGAACTCGAGCCCGGTCGCCGAAAGCAACGCGAGCTGCGGTCCCGCGCCCTGCGATAGAATCGTGTGGCAGGAGTTGCAATCGCTCGACCGCACGCCTTCGCCCGTCTCGGTCTTGTGCCTGTCGTCGTGGCAGCGGAAACAGCCGAGCCAGTCCTTGTGGCCGATGTTGTTGGGATACACGCGCCAGTCCGCTTTCCGTTCCGGAAAAATCGACGTCGCGAACAACCGCTGCACGGTCTCGACCGCGCCCGGCAGATGCGGATGGCCGCTGTAACGCGTTTCCAGATACGCCGCGATCTTCCCCGGCGCCTCGGCATCCGTCGCCATCTCCTGCTCCATCGCCTTCACCGCCTCGCGCTTGATGTTCGGCAACTGCGTGCTCAGCCCGCCCGACGCCATCGCGCGCTCCACCACCTCGTTCGCCGTCGGAAACACGTGCGCCGGCCGGTTGTGGCAATCCATGCAGTCCATCACGCGAATCCCGTCCGCCGGCGGCTCGCCTTCGAACTCGTCGGTCTTGAACACCCGCGTGCTGCCGTCGCGCATGTTGGTCACGCGCATCCAGGGAATGTCCTGCCGCTTCTCGTCGACCGCGTAGTATTCCACTTTTTCGTTTTCGTTCACGTGCCAGTGGATTCCGCCCGGCGGCGCATCCGGGTTGCTCTGGTTCACGTGCATCAGCATCCGCACGCTGTAGGGCGTGTTCCTTCTGTCGGAAAGAAAGTGCGTGTAGTTCACGTCGATGTTGCCGTGAAACTTTTCCGGCCAGTGACATTTCTCGCAGATGTCCTGCGCCGGCCGCAGGTTCTTCAGCGGCGTCTCGATCGGACGGTTGTAGTTGTCCAGTGTATAGGCGACGAGCTGGTGCACGCCGTTGAGCTTCGCCTTGAAGAACCACTCCGCGCCCGAACCGATGTGGCACTCCACGCAATCGACCCGCGCGTGCGATCCGCGTTTGTAGGTCACCAGCTCCGGGTTCATCGCCGTGTGGCACACTTCGCCGCAGAACTGCACCGACTCCGAATAGTGATACGTCTGGTAGCTGCCGAACGCGCTCAACAGCAGAAAGCCGAGCGCCCCGAACCCGAAGAGGATCATCGTGCGCCGCTGCCGGGCACTGGAAAAATCCAGCCGCCACTTGTCCGGCATCGTGGCGGCATGCTTGATCGCCCACCGCCGCTGCAACCAGGCTCCGAGCGCCGCGAGAGCCAGCCCGCCGATCAGAAAGCCCGGCGCGACGATATAGGTGAAGATCCCGAGATACGGATTCGCGTCGCCCTGCGTGAAATCCATCCACACCAGCAGCGCGAACGAGAACAGCGCGCCGACCGCCACGACAAACCCGATCGCGCTGATCCAGTTGTTGAAATGCGAACGCGCGCGCGGCGCGGCAGTGGGTCCGTTGGACATCGTGGGAATCGCGGTGGCGCGGCAGTGGCGATCAGAGCGGCTCTCCAGGCCTTCCTGGGTTTTGTTCGCGCTGGTGGCTCATCTCCGCGCGACGCTGTTCACGGTTTGAACGCCCGGATATATGCCACCAACTCCTCGATCTCATCCGACGAGAGTTCGTCCTTGAAGCTCTTCATCCTCTCTTTCCCGTTCTCGTCCACGACGCCTTCGGTCGTCACGCGGATGATTTCCTCGTCGGTCATCTCCGCCTGCACCTTCGGGTCGGTGTAGTCCTTCACCTTTAGACGTTTTCCAACCCTCGTCTGCCCTTTGCCATCGGCTCCGTGACATTTCAGGCAGTGGTTTTCCCAGTTTTCAGTGACAGGCGCGGCCATGCTGAAGGCCGTCCCGAAAACGAATGCGAGCCCGGCCAGGGCGATCTTCGAAGTCGTGTTCATCGTTGTTATGGGGTTGTGGATGCGTCGAGAAGGGGAGAAGCGCTTGGCAATACTCCCGGCATGATGCCCGCAATCTGCCGCCACTGACTCCGCATTGCTTGCCGAGTTGAACGCAGCAAATGCCTTGCCGCGCCGAAACCCCGCGCCACCTGGGCCGCGGTTCTTGTTCACGGCGCCAAGCCACGCGCATCACAACACAGGAGATGCGCAGCGCAGCGCCTCGCGCTCCGGCATGATCCCTTCGCGCCACTTTCCACCCATGCGTCGCCTCTCCCCTGTGCTCGCCGTCCTGCCGCTCCTGCTCGCATCGTGCCGCGACGCGACCATCGCCACCTATAGCGTGCCCAAGGAAGTTCGCGCGCCCGCCACCGACAGCGCGCCCGCGCCTCACTCCTTCGACGCGCCCGCCGCATCCGCGAGCGCCAACGCCCAGGATCTCGCGTGGACCGCTCCCGCTTCGTGGCAACCGAAGCCCGGCGGTTCCGTGCGCAAAGGCAGCTACGTCATTGGCGACGTCGACGGGCCGACCGCGGATCTCTCGATCACGGCCTTCCCCGGCGACGTCGGCGGTGATCTCGCCAACGTCAACCGCTGGCGCTCCCAGCTCGGCCTTCCGCCCATCGAAGCCGCCGGGTTGCCCTCCGCCCTCACCCACGTCGACGTCGCCGGCCTGCACATCGATTTCGTCGACCTGGCGCACAACGACACCCGCATGCTCGCCGCGATCGTTCCGCATGATGGCGCGACGTGGTTTATCAAACTCACCGGCCCCGACGCGCTCGTCGCCGCCGAGAGGCCGGCGTACATCGCCTTCTTGAATACGCTCCGTCCCGGGCCTTGAGCACCGCACTCCCATGCGCACCCTCTTACGCGATCTCCGCGACATCTTCACCTCGCTCAGACTCACCGTCGCCCTCATCGCGCTGTCCATCATCCTCGTCTTCGCCGCGACCCTCGACCAGGTGAACATCGGGGTCTGGGCCGTGCAGGAAAAATACTTTCATTGCTGGGCCGTCTTCTGGCCCTTCGGCGACCTCTCCCTCGCGGTCTTTCCCGGCGGCTACACGCTCGGCGCCCTCCTCCTCGTCAACCTCGCCGCCGCCCACCTCTTTCGTTTCAAGCTCACCTGGCGCAAATCCGGCATCTACCTGGTCCACTCCGGCCTCGTCATCCTCCTCCTCGGCGAACTCTTCACCGGCATCTTCCAGGACGAATACCACATGCGGCTCGGTCACGGCGAAACCAGGAACTACGCGGAAAGCTACCGCGCCGTCGAACTCGCCATCGTCGACACCACCGATCCCGACACCGACCACGTCACCGCCATCCCCGAAGCCATCCTCGCCGGGCACGCGTCCGCGCAACACCCGGGTCTCCCGTTCCGCGTCGCCATCCGCCACTTCTACCCCAACTCCACCCTCCAGCTCCGTCGCTCCAACCCGCACGCCCCGCCTTCGCACGCCACCGCCGGCGTCGGCTCGCAACTCGTCGCCACGCCGCAGCCCGTCACCTACAAGCAGAACGAGCGCAACATGCCGTCCGCCTTCGTCGATCTCGTCGGCGTCGACCGCTCTCCCGGCACGTATCTCGTCTCCACGCTCCTCCTCGAACCGCAACGTTTCGAGCACGCCGGCCGAAGCTACGCGATCTCCCTCCGCTTCGCGCGCCACTACATGCCGTTTTCGCTCACGCTGCTCAAATTCTCCCACGACCGCTACGCCGGCGCCAACATCCCGAAAAACTTCTCCAGCCGCGTCCGCCTCACCACGCCCGACGGCATCGACGACCGCGAGGTTCTCGTCTTCATGAACAACCCGTTCCGTTACGCGGGCCTCACGTTCTACCAGGCCGGTTTCGAGAACAACGACACCACCTCGATTCTCCAGGTTGTCCGCAACCCGAGCTGGCTCCTCCCCTATATCGCCTGCGTCGCGATGACCCTCGGTTTCGTCATCCAGTTCGGCCTCCACCTCTTCGCCTTCGCCGCGAAGCGCCGCGCCTCGATCACCCGCCACGCCCCGCAGCCGAAGTCTCCCCTAAAAAGAGGAGTGCCCGGAGGGCGGGGGGTGTCTCCCGCGGCGAACTGATCCGGGCCGCCGCCACCCGCTCTCATGAAACGCTTTCTCCCTCTCGCCGTCCTCACCCTCGCCGCGCTCGCCGTCCTCGCCACGCTTCGCCAGCCGAATCCGGAATCCGAATACGACCTCGACGCCTTCGGCCGCCTTCCGACGCTCGTCAACGGCCGCCTCAAGCCCCTCGACACCGTCGCGCGCACCTCGCTCCTCGTCTTCCAGGGCCGTCAGCGCGTCGTCGCCCCCGACGGTCGCCGCGTCTCACCCGCTGAATGGCTCCTCGATGTCTTCTTCCGCCCCGACGTCGCGCAGCGCTACCGGATTTTCGAAATCGTCCACCCCGACGTGCTCGCGCTGCTCGACCTCTCCACCGACGACGGCGCCGCCGGCAAACGTTTCTCCTACCACCAAATCGCGCACAGCCTCTCCGAGCTCGACCGCCAGGCCAAACTCGCCGAAGGCGTCGAGAGTCCGCTCCGCACCCCCTTCCAGCGCGCCGTCCTCGAGCTCCGCGGCAATCTCGTCCTGTATCAGCGCCTCCAGCACAGTCTCGACGCGCCCCGCAGCCACGACCGTGAGCGAGTGGACGAAAACGCCACGACCACCCCCGACTTCCTCACCCAACTCTCCACCTTCGAGAAAACCTCCCCCGCGGGTCTCGCCGCTCTCCGCGCCCGCCGCGCGAACGAACCCCATGACGCCGACCTCGCCCGCGCCTTCGCCGATCTCACGCAAGGCTTCGCCACCATCGAAGCCTACGGCTACCTCCTCCCGATCCCGCCCGTCGCGAACAAGTCCGACACCGCCGGGTGGCGCAATATCGGCGTCTCCCTCCGCGAAACCCTCGCCGGCGGCACGCTCAATCCCGCCGTCGCCACCTACGCCGCCCACGGCCTCGCCTGGCGCAATCACCAACCCGACGCCTTCAACGCCGCCGTCCACGCCTACCGCGCATCCCTCCAATCCGAGATCCCCGCCGTCCTGCGCAAAATCGACGTCGAAGCCCGCTTCAACGCCGCGCAGCCGTTCTACACCGCGAGCATCCTCTACGTCCTCGCCTTCCTCTTCGCTGTTTTCTCCTGGCTTCGCTGGCCCGACGTCCTCGGCCGTTCCGCCTTCTGGCTCCTCGTCCTCGCCTTCGCGCTCAGCACCGGCGGCATCGCCGTCCGCATGTGGCTCGAAAATCGCCCGCCCGTCACCAACCTCTACTCGTCCGCGCTCTTCGTCGGCTGGGGCGCCGTCGCGCTCTGCGTCCTCCTCGAGCGCATTTACAAAAACGCCATCGGCAGCGCCGCCGCCGGCCTCATCGGCTTCGCCACGCTTCTCATCGCGCACCACCTCTCGCTCGGCGGTGACACGCTCGAGATGATGCGCGCCGTCCTCGACTCCAACTTCTGGCTCGCCACGCACGTCGTCACGATCGCCATCGGCTACTCGGCCACCTTCCTCGCCGGCGCCCTCGCGCTCATCTACGTCGTCCGCGGCCTGTTCACCAGGTCCCTCGACGCGAAAACCGCCGACACCCTCGCGCGCATGGTCTACGGCATCGTCTGCTTCGCCACGATCTTCAGCTTCGTCGGCACCGTCCTCGGCGGCATCTGGGCCGACCAATCCTGGGGTCGCTTCTGGGGCTGGGATCCGAAGGAAAACGGCGCGCTCATCATCGTCCTTTGGAATTCGCTCATCCTCCACGCGCGCTGGGGCGGTCTCGTGAAAGCCCGCGGCCTCATGGTCCTCGCGATCTTCGGCAACATCGTCACCGCCTGGAGCTGGTTCGGCGTCAACCTGCTCGGCGTCGGCCTCCACAGCTACGGCTTCATGGAATCCGGCTTCTGGTGGCTCCTCGCCTTCGGCTTATCGCAACTCCTCGCGATGGCGCTCGCCGCCACCCCGCTCGCCAGGTGGCGCAGCTTCCGCTCCGCCTGACCTGGCGTAGGCCGTCTTAAATCCCGGGACATTCGCACACATCGGTCCGGGGAGCGCCGGCTCAGAAGTTCCACAAGACATTCAGACGGAACCTGTCCAGCCAGTCGTCCGGATCATCGCCTCCCGCATGGGCTTCGCGCAGCGGCTTGTAGTGATAGAACGTCGCGTTGAGAACGATATTCGAGCACGGCACGTAGTCGAAAGTCAGCGCATGCATGATATAGTTGGTGGCGATATTGATATTGTCCTGGGAAAAGGCCGCCAGCACCGCGTCGGCTTCCGCCTCCGCGTAGCCGTAGCCGAAACGCCAGTCGCCGACCTTGCTCGCGCGGCCGACGGAAAGATCGATCCCAAAGCCGCTGTCCTCCGAGGTTGTCGCTCCGCGATTCTTCACATAATCGCCGACCAGCCGGACGGGCCAGTCCCTTTCTTGTCCTTCCCACCAGGCGCCGCCGTCATCGGTCAAGGCGACATTTGTGAAGATCGTGTTCTTCTCCAGCGTCTTCATGGCGTTCGGGTTCGTCTTGTTGCAAGTGCCGGACGCTACATCGAAGAAACCCGCCTCGGGGTTGATCCACGCGATGTCATCGCCGACAGTCGAGACTCTCCATCCCTTGTCCCGGAAGTGCGGCGACACGCTCAGCCGGTAGAGAAACCGCTCGAGCGCGTGGCGGGTGAGCGTGAGGTTGATGTCGCGACTTTGCGTGCGCGCGAGGTCGATCAGCCGCTACTGGACTGAAGCCGCGATGTTCTTCGGATTGGAACGACTCATGTCATCGCCTCCAGGCATGGCCGCATCACGTTGGCGACCCGGCACGCCACGGCGAATCGCATGAGTTCATCGACGGCGCCCTCAAGTGGTGCCCGGGGTGGGGGTCGAACCCACACTCCTTTAGAGGGAACCGGATTTTGAGTCCGGCGCGTCTGCCGATTCCGCCACCCGGGCACTAAAATGCGCGGGTCGAAGCGAAGCCCAAGGCGCTGACGATGAAAAGGATAAAATCCTGGCCGGGAATATCTCAACTTTTCTTCGGGAATTTTGAACGCGGCGGCAGGGGATGCGTCTATCTCATCGCGCTAGATGTTTAGGGTTTTGTTCTAGTTAGCGTTCTGGTTTGTAGTTTGATAAGTCGGGAAAGGCACTCCGCTTCGTGTGGAGTGCCTTTTCCGTTTCTGCATGCCGGGCTCGAGCGTTCGGAGTGATGCGCGGGCGCGCTCCCGCCGGGGCGGGCTGCGGAAGAGGCGCGAAGGCGCTTTTCCCGGACGGCGATAAATTTTCTTCGCGAAGTTTGAACGTCTTCGCCTCTGCCGCGTCTTTCTCACCAGTCGGTAACAACACTGGGTTCATACTTCTTTTGGTTCGTAGTTTGATAAGTCGGAAAAGGCATCGCTGAAACGCGGTGCCTTTTCTGTTGCCAGAGGTCGCCGACGGGCGTTTTCCGGTTGGGCTTCATGCCTGATTTGCGCTCTTTCCACCGTCCCTCCGAGCTGGAGCCCACCGAGATCCGCCTCGACAAGGAGGAATCCCATCATCTGGTGGCCACGAACCGCGCCCGCGCGGGCGACACGGTGGTGGTTTTCGACGGTCGCGGAAACGAATGGATCTGCGAGTGCGTGTCGCCGGACAGGCGCGCGGCCGTGCTGAAGGTGCGTTTTCTGCAAAAACGCCCCCCCCTGCCCTACCGCATCACGCTGGCGCAGGCGCTGCCCAAGGGCCGCTACATGGACGCGATCGTGCGCAAGGCGACCGAGATCGGCGTGAGCGAGATCGCGCCGGTGCTGAGCGAGCACACGATCGCGCGGGTCGAGCCAGGCAACGACGACCACAAGCTGGAGAAATGGGAGGCCGCCGCGATCGAAGCGGCGAAACAATGCGGCAACGCCTGGCTCCCGGAGATTCTTCCGGTGCAGTCGGCGGAGGGTTTCATCGCCAGCGGGGGCCGGGAACACGACCTGCGCTTGATCGCCAGCCTGCAGCCGGGAGCCCAGTCGCTGCGCGAGGTGCTGGGGCGCTTTCGCAACGAGAAGGAGCGGGAGCCGGCAAACGTGGCCTGGATGATCGGGCCGGAAGGCGATTTCACGACCGCGGAGATGGCGCACGCGCGCAACTACGGCTTCGAGCCGGTTTCGCTCGGGCCGCTGGTGCTGCGTTGCGAGACGGCGGCGGTGTTCGCGTTGAGCATCCTCAGCTACGAGCTGCAGAATCCGCCCGTGCCGCTGGCGTGAGACGCGGGTGGGCGCGCAGGTCTCTCTGCGCGATTCGAGCTTCATGCTCGAATTACGCGCTCGGGACGAGCGCGGCCACCGGCATTGCGCGCGCGGCGGGGCGCGCTTCACTCGAGATTGTGAACCCTCCTCATGCAATCACGTGGCCGCCGACGCGGCCGGTGCTGCTTTTCGACGGCGTGTGTCACCTGTGCCAGGGATCGGTGAAGTTCGTCCTGCGGCACGAGCGCGACGAGGATCTGTTGTTCTGCCCGCTGCAATCGGAGGCCGGAAAAGATCTGTTGAGACGTCACGGCTTCGAACCCGGCTATGGGGAAAGCCTCGTCGTGTTCGAGGGCGGGAAGGCGCTCGCGCGGTCGGATGCGGCGCGGGCGATCGCCGCGCGGCTGCGATCGCCGTGGTCGTGGGCGAGGGCGCTGGGCGCGCTTCCGCGCGGATGGCGGGATCGACTCTACGACGCGGTGGCGCGCCGGCGTTACCGCTGGTTCGGGAAGGACGAGGCGTTCTGCTTCGTCCCGGACGCGCGTTTGCGGGCGCGGCTGCTGGAGGATTTGCCGGCCGCCCCTACCAGGTGAGCAGGCCGCCGGCGAAGGTCAGGCCGGCTCCGACGGAGCAGAAGACGATGCGATCGCCGGCATTGAAAATCTCCTCCTCCGCGGCCCAGCCGAGCGCCATCGAGACGGACGCGGCCGAGGTGTTGCCGTATTTTCCGATCGTGACGATGAACTTCTCGTAGGGGATCCCCACGCGTTTGCTCACGGCGCGAAGGATGCGCGCGTTGGCCTGATGGGGGACGACCCATGCGATGTCCTCCGGCTTCAAATCGTGCCGCTGGAGCGTCTGGAGAATGATGTCGGCGAAAGCGAGGACGGCCTGCTTGAAAACGGCGCCGCCATCCATCTTGAGGTAGAAATGCGAGAGGTCCGAGCCCGGTTGCGGGAGCGGCATGCGCGCGCCACCGCCCGTTCGCTGGATGGCTTCATAGTACTGCGCGTCCCCGGCGAGGCTCATGCGGTAGAGGCGCGCTCCGCCTTCGCTGTCGGTGAGGACGGCGGCGCCCGCGCCGTCGCCGAAGAGGAAGGCTGTGTCGTAATCCTTCGGGTTGGTGATGCGCGAAAGCAGCTCGGCGGTCACGACGATGAGCTTGCGCGCCGTGCCCGAGCGGATGAAGGCGCGGCCGACCTCGAGGGCGTAGAGCCAGCCTGCGCAGGCCGCGTTCAGGTCGAAGGCAAGCGCGCGGCGCAGGCCGAGGTGTTTCGCGAGCGCGCTCGCGGCGCTCGGCACCGGCTGGTCGGGAATGAGCGTGGCCATGATGATGCCGTCGATCTCCGCGATCGGCACGCCGGACATGGCGAGGGCGTGGTTGACCGCGATCGTCGCAAGGCTCGTGGCCGACTCGCCTTCACCCGCGTAGTAACGCTGGCTGATGCCCGTGATCGCGACGATGTCCTCGTCGGTTTTCCCGGGAAACGCCTTCAGGATCTCCTCGTTCGAACGGACGTTGCGCGGCACCGCGTAGCCGATGCCGGCGACGCAGACAGTCTCGTCCTGAGAAGCCCCCGCGGGCGTCGCTTTCGCGGGCGCGCCCCGCGCGGCGAGAAATTTTTCGATGTCGTCGCCCGAGACGCGCCCGCCCGGGCCGGTGGCGGGGACGCCGCTCAACTCCATTGGATCGAGGCCGGCCTCGCGCACGATCTTGAGCGCGCGCGGCGTCCAGGCCGGACGGCCGTCGACGGGCGGCGTGGCGATCGCAGACGCGCGGGGCGCCGCGGCCGTTTCGTGAGGCGCCGGCGTTCTCCGGGAGGCGGCCGCGCCCGCGGCGGCTGGCGCGGGCTCGCGGGCCGCGCTTTCGTTTTCAGTTTCCTCAACCTCGAGGTGTTTGAGCGAGATGTCCGCGGTTTCCACGCGCAGGAAAGGCGCGTTCACCGGCACGATGTCGCCGGGCAGGCAAAACGCCTTCACGGGCGTGCCGTCGCAGGGCGCCTCGAACTCGAAGACCGATTTGTCGCTCTCGAACTCGGCCAGGCGCTCGCCCTTCGCGAAGGGTTTCCCCACCGTCGCGTGCAGGTCGATGAGCGTGAGCTCGTTGACCGTCGCCCCCATGGAGGGGGTCGGGATGTCGATCAGAAATTTGGACATCTTTGAAACCGCTGGATGTGTGTTGCCTCCGGCCTGTGCGGTCCGAAGGGCGACGCGAGGGAATCGTCAGCGCAGCAGCGAGGGACGGTCAATGTTGTAGCTCCATTCCGGCGGGCTCGACATTCGACTCAGCGCACGGCGCGCCAGACCCGCAGGCAGCCTTCGATCACGGCTTCCAGATCCGCCAGCGGGATCTGGTTCGGCCCATCCGAGAGCGCGCGGGCCGGATCGGGATGAGTTTCGAGAAACAGCCCCTCCGCGCCCGCGGCGAGGGCGGCGCGGGCGAGCGGCGGGACGAACTCGCGCTGGCCCCCGCTCTTGCCTCCGCCGGCGCCGGGAAGCTGCACACTGTGCGTCGCGTCGAAGACAGTGGGGCACGCATTGCCGCGCATGATGGCAAACGCGCGCATGTCCACCACGAGGTTCTGATAACCGAAAGTCGTGCCGCGCTCGGTCTGCCAGATCTCGGCCGCGCCCGACGAGCGCAGTTTTCCGACGACGTGTTTCATGTCGGAGGGCGAGAGAAACTGACCTTTCTTCACGTTCACGGTCCGGCCGCTTTTCGCGCAGGCGACGAGCAGATCCGTCTGCCGGCAGAGAAAGGCGGGAATCTGCACGACATCGACGACAGCGGCGACGGCTGCGACCTGCGTCGATTCGTGGACATCGGTCAGGATTGGAAACCCGTAATCGCGCCGGATCGTGTCGAGCAGGGTCAGACCCGCCTCCATGCCGAGGCCGCGCGGGCCGTCGATCGACGTGCGGTTGGCCTTGTCGTACGAGCCCTTGAAGACGAGCCGGAGTTCGGGAAACGCCTCCTGAAGCGCTTTCAACCGCTCCGCCACCGCGCGGCTGACCTGCTCGTTCTCCAACGAGCACGGGCCGGCGATGAGAAGAAGCTTGTCGGATTCGAAGAGCATGGCGGCGCGAAGCGCAGCGGTCGAAAGTCCAAATGTCGAAGGTCGAAAGCCGGAATCGTGCGGTGATCGGTCGTGTCCGGCGACTTTCGACTTCTAGACCTTCGACTTTCGACAACCTCTCAGACTTTCGACTCCTTCCGGGCCAGGCAGGCGGCGATGAAGGAGCGGAAAAGCGGATGGGCGCGATTCGGCTTCGATTGAAACTCGGGGTGAAACTGCACGCCGACGAACCACGGGTGGCCCGCGATCTCGACGATCTCCACGAGGTCGCGCTTCGGGTTGCGACCGCTCACGCGCAAGCCGGCGGCGGCGAGTTTCTCGAGGAAGGCGTTGTTCAATTCATAACGATGGCGGTGCCGCTCGCGCACCGAGGCGGCGCCGTAGGCCTCGCCCGCGATCGTGCCCGGCGTGAGCGCGCACTCGTAGGAGCCGAGGCGCATGGTCGCGCCCTTGTCCACGATCTGCTTCTGCTCCTCCATCAACGTGATGACGGGGTGCGGCGTATCTTCGTCGAACTCCAGGCTGTTCGCGCCCTCGAGCCCGGCGACGTTGCGCGCGAACTCGATCACGGCGATCTGCAGGCCGAGGCAGAGGCCGAAATACGGCACCTTGTTTTCGCGGGCGAAACGGGCCGCGTTGATCTTGCCCTCCGTGCCACGGTCGCCGAAGCCGCCGGGCACGAGGATGCCGTCGAGCCCGCGCAGCTTTTCGAGGCCGCTCTCGTCCTCGAGCCGCTCGGCGTCGATGCGCACGATGTTGACCGCGCAATCGTTGGCGATGCCGCCGTGGCTGATCGATTCATAGACGGACTTGTAGGCGTCCTGCAGCTCGATGTACTTGCCGACCACTCCGATCGTCACGCGCCCGGCAGGCGACTTCAGGCGGCGCACGACGTCGGCCCACTCGGACGCGTTCGGCGGCGGAGCGTTCAAGCCGAGCAGTTGCACGACGAGATCGTCCATCTTCTCGCGCTGGAGCATGAGCGGCAGTTCGTAAATCGAGTCCTCGACATCGAGTTCCTCGATCACGGCCTTGACCGGGACGTTGCAGAAGAGGCTGAGTTTCTCGCGCATCTCGGGCGTCATGGGATGATCGCAACGACAGACGAGGATGTGCGGCTGGATGCCGATCTCGCGCAGCTTGGCCACGGATTGCTGCGTGGGCTTCGTCTTCAACTCGCCCGCCGCCTTCAGGTAAGGGATGAGCGTGACGTGGATGAACACGACATTGCCCGGCCCCGCCTCGAGCGCGAACTGGCGCATGGCTTCCAGAAACGGCAGGCCCTCGATGTCGCCGGTCGTCCCTCCGATCTCGGTGATGAGGACGTCCACGTCCTTCCCGGCGGAGAGGATGCGCTCCTTGATCTCGTTGGTCACGTGCGGGATGACCTGCACGGTTTTCCCGAGATAGACGCCGCGGCGCTCCTTCTGGATCACGGCCTCGTAGACCTGGCCGGAGGTGAGATTGTTCAACCGCGACAACTTGCCCGAGGTGAACCGCTCGTAGTGCCCGAGATCGAGGTCGGTCTCCGCGCCGTCCTCGAGCACGTAAACCTCGCCGTGCTGGAAGGGGCTCATCGTCCCCGGATCGACATTGAGGTAGGGGTCGAATTTCTGGATCCGCACCACCATCCCCCGTTGCTCGAGGAGCGCGCCGAGCGCGGCAGCCGTCAGCCCCTTGCCGAGCGAGGAAACCACGCCTCCGGTGACAAAGATGTATTTCACCTGCGAGTGTTAAGTCGCCCCGAAAACCACTGACAAGACAAAGGTGCCCGTCGCGGACAACGACCGCGACCTCCGCCTCCGCTCACGGGGAAGGCGGGGGCGGATAGGCTTCCTCCTGCAATCGCTGCACCGGCGCCGGTTCCACCTGCTCGGGATCGTCCGTGAGGCGCTGCCAGGCAAACCAGATGCCCGCGACGACGAGCGCGAAAAACATCGCCACGCCGAGGATGCGCAGCACACGCCCCAGCAGCATGAAAATCACCGCGAGAACGATGACCGCTCCGCCGATGACGAGCCAGGTGGGATAACCCGCCAGCCTTTCCTGCAATGAGACCAACCAGTCGGACACGCGGCGATTAGTTCAGCGCGCCGCGCGCGGGGCAAACGCAAAGACGAGGCAAAACAAAACGCCCGCCCCGCAGCCCCGCCCGGGAGGGCAGGGCTATGGGCCGGACGTCAGCGCCCGGCTTGCGCCGGCTTCGCCTCGAGGACGACGTTTTCCATCAACAGCGAACCGACGCCATTCATCACCTCGGTCGCTTCGAGGCCCCGAAACGTCGAGTCGAGGATGCGGATGTCGTCGATCACCGCGCCGGAAAAACTGGTCAGCCGCGCGACCCGCGGGCTGGAGTGGCTCACGATGTCGCGCATCTCGACATTGCGCACGACAGGCCGGTGCGGGCCGCGCGCGCCTTCCTCGTAGTTGAGATTGATCTCGAGCGCGGCCACGCCGACACGGCCGATCTCGACGTCGCGCATGTAAATGTTCTCGATCACGCCGCCGCGCCGCGCGTTGGACTTGAAGCGCAATCCGCGCAACAGATGCGGGCTGTCCATGCGGCAGCCCTCGACAAACACATTGCGGCAGCCGCCGGATATCTCGCTTCCGATGACAACCCCGCCGTGGCCCTCCTTCATCGCGCAATTGCGGATGATTATATTCTCCGAGGGCGCCCCGACACGGCGGCCGTCGTTGTTGCGGCCGGACTTGATCGCGATGCAGTCGTCGCCCGTGTCGAAAAAACAATCCTCGATCAGCACGTCGCGGCACGACTCGGGATTGCAGCCATCGCCGTTCGGCCCGAGCCCGATCACGGTCACTCCGCGGATGGTCACATTCGCGCACAGCACGGGGTGGATGTGCCACATCGGCGAATCCTTCACCGTGACGCCTTCGATCAAGACATTCCGGCAGCGGTACGGTTGTATCATGTTCGGGCGCATGTGCCGCCCCTCGCCGAACACGCGCCCGGCGACCGGCACGCCCTGCTCGCCCATTTCGAAAAGCGGGCCGCGGCTCGCATGTTGCCAGGACTGCGAGCCGTCGGGCTGGCGGCGCGTCCAACGCCACCACGTCTCCTCCGTCGCGGCGCCATCGAGCGTGCCCTTGCCCGTGATCGCTATATTCTCCTGCTCGAACGCATAAACCATGGGCGAGTAATTCATCAACTCCACGCCCTCCCACCTTGTAAACACGAGCGGCAGATACTTCTTCGGATCCGAATCGAACCGGAGCGTCGCGCCCTCGACGAGATGCAGGTTCACATTGCTCAGCAGGTGGATCGCGCCGGCTCGAAACACGCCCGCCGGAACAATCACGCGTCCGCCCCCCGCCTCATGGCAGGCCTCGATCGCCGCGCGTATCGCGTTCGTGGAATCGATTTCGCCGCCCGGAGCCGCGCCGAAATCCACGATGGAAAAATCACGGTCGGGAAACGTCGGCGCGACGATCCGCGCGAGAATCTCCGGAACCACGCCCCATCCTTTTCGCGCGACCTTTGCGGTCGAGGGCGCGGCCGCGCCGCCAAGCACGCGGTCCACTTCGACGCCGGCAAGGATGAACGGCCCGACGCCCTTGAGGTCGTTGCTCACGATCGGCTCGCCGACATAATAAGCAAAGGATCCATCGCGGCCGTTGCTCAACCCGGCGACACGGCAACACCGGTTCAGATCGACCAGCCCCTGCCCGTCGGCCGTGATGAACTGCTCGAGCAAACCTGCGAAACCGCGCTTGATTACGTCGATATACAGCGCGCGCGGCAGGTGGCCGCGATCGACTCCCTTGGCCAGCGCGCGCACGAACATGCAAGACGCCGTCGCTTCGAGGTAGTTTCCCTCCCGATCTCCCTGATCCAGAACCTGCCACCACACGCCGCTCGCCGGATCCTGAAAACGCGCGATGCCCGCCGCGGCGCGACTGAGAATCTCGATCACGGCGGTCCGCCGCGGATGATCCTCCGGCAGGAAATCCAGCGCATCGACGAGCGCCATTGCATACCAGCCGATGGCGCGACCCCAAAAGTTGGGCGACACGCCGGTCTCCTTGTCCGCCCAGTCCTGTTCGCGGCTCTCGTCCCAGCCGTGATAAAAGAGGCCTGTCTTCGCGTCGTAGGCATGGCGGTCCATGAGCGCGAGCTGCCGGACCGCCTCGTCGATCGCATCCGGTTCGCTGAACAACACGCCATAGTGGGCGAGAAACGGCGCGGCCATATAGAGGCCATCGAGCCACATCTGATACGGGTATCGCTGCTTGTGCCAGAAGCCGCCGTCGCTCGTCCGCGGCTGGTCGCGCAACTGTTGGCGGAGCGTGTCCGCCGCCGCGCGATGGCGCGCGTCTCCCGTGCGCTCGAAGAGCGTGAGGAGCAGCTTGCCCGGCGCGATGAGGTCGAGGTTGTAGGCATCGACGTTATAACGCGCAATCGCGCCGTCCGGCGAAACAAAGCTGCCCACCACGTCCTGGCCGTGGTCGCGATAGCGCGTGTCGCCCGTGGCGCGCGTCACCTCGGCGAGCGCGAGGGCGAGCAGCGCCGTGCCGTAATCCCAGCCCGAGCGGGGCGAGCCGCCGAGCCGCAGCGTGTCGCCCCGGCGCGTCATCTCGGAATCGGCCATGCGCACGGACCACTCGAGGGGTGTGGCGCCGTTGAAATCCGCCTCCCCGGAAGCCGCGCGAACCGGCGCGCAGGCGGCGAGCAATAACAAAACCGAAACCGGGACATGGCGCGGGCGCGTCGAGCGAAATATCATAAAGAACACCCTCGCAAACAGAACTCCGCCACAAGCGCCGCGGCGGTCACGGCATGGGATGCAACCCTTCCGACTTCACGGTCCAGGAGCCGTCCTGAGGGAACCCCGGGGCGTTGACATCCGGCGCGCCATCCCAGCCCCCGGCCATGAGCCCGACGGCGGTGAGAAGCGCGGCATTCACCGGCAGGTACGCCGGCACGCCCCGCGGCTCCTTCGGGCGGCGCACATGGCCGTTGTTCATGAAGCGCGACGCAGGCGCGTCGTTGCAGAGAATATCGACCGCCGTCTGCGGCTCGCCCAAACGGGCCGCGGTGAGCGCGCCCTGTCCGTAGGCCCAGCTCACCCAGCGCTTGACGCCGACAGGACTGCGGCGATTGACCTCGTGGAAAGTGCGGCGCGCGGTTTCGAGATCGACCATCTCAGTCTCGGGAAGGAACCCGAGCGCCATGAGCATCGAGGTCGGAACGCCGTCGGATTTCTCATACATGTCGGGAAACGTTTCGATCTCGAGATACTTGCCGTCGCTCTCGGGCAGACGGGAAAGCTTCGCGAGAATATCGTCCCAATGCGGCTCGCGCTCGAGCCCGAGTCGCTCGCGCCAGGCCTGCGCGACCTTCAATCCATAATGCCAGTACGCCAGCTCGAAGGCGGGGTTCTGCGTGAGATTCTCGCCCGTGCTCTCGCTCACGTTCTTGATCGGCGGGCCGAGCACATAGCGCTTGGTCGCCTCGTCATAAACAGCGAACGAGGCGAGAAACTTCGCGGATTCGAAAACAACTTCGCGATACCTGTCCAACGTCTCCCGCTCCGGTTTGGCGCGATGGACGAGTTCGGAAAGATAAATCGGATTCGGCTGGTTCCAGATGATGAAGGGATTGATCGTCCCGGGGCTCGGGCGCCCGTCGATCCCGGCCATCTTCGGCCAGCGCACGCCCTCGAAGCCCTTCTCCGCGGCGTCGGCCATGCCCTTCGGCAATATATCGATGTACCAGCCAAGGCCTTTTTCCAGAAGCTCGACGTGGCCCCACTGATAAAACTGGGCCGCGTGCCAGAAATACATTTCGGAATTGTGCTTCCCATACCAGGTGATGTTGGTCAGCCCCGACTCGGAGGGAGGAAATGATCCGGCGTAATTCACCCGCACGAGATACTGCGAGAGCACGATGCGCCGCTCGAGTTCCGCCGCGCGCGGATCGCGGCTGGCCGACAGATCGATCGCGCCACCCGCCGTCCAATAATGCTTCCAGCCGTCGATGCTCGATTGCCCGACACTGGCGACAGACGCGGCCGGCGAGGCATCCGCCCCGGGGAGAAACTCGCAGGTGAAGGCGATCCTCCCGGAGTCGCGCGCCTGAAGCCGAAAGTCGTGGGCCGCGGACTCGGAGAACGCGGCGTCGCCCGCCCACGAAAGTTTCACGCAATAGCGATCGTCGTCGAGCGCGCGCTCGAGCAGGCGCGTGTTTCCCTCCGAGCGGATGACGGAAGTCCGGTGCCTCTCCGCGTCCCACACGAAGGGCGGCTTGTTCTTGGACGGGAGATCGTAGGAGTAGGGAAAACGGAAGCGGACCGCGAGCGAGCCATCCTCGAGGAGCGGCGAATCGACCGACACCGCCACGAGGCTGCGGTCGGCGTGCGCCATGGTTTCGACGCGCACCGTCTTCCCGCCAAGGGAAAACGAGCTGCTCACGACGCCGGTCCACAGATCGAGAGTCTGATCGACATCCGTTATATCGGAGGCCTCGATCGCGCGCCCCTTATAAACAAAGCCGATCTGCCCCAACGGAATCGGATGCGGGTTTTCGCGAAAGTAGGCTCCGGCGGGGCTGTGCTGCAAGCCGGCGTACTGAATCGTGCGCCCATGAAACGGATAGGGCTTCATCGCGTCCTCCAACGCGAGATTCTCCGTGTTCGGAAACGAATGCCACGCCCAGGTGGACATGGTTTCGAGGGGAATCCCTTCGCGATGATACAACGCCCCCATGCTCTGAAGACCGGTGGCGTCGACCGTGAACGCGAAGTCGCCGTTGCCGACACTGAGCGGACTCTCGGGATCAACCGAGGCCACGTGAACGTTATGACGGGAAACGAGCGCCTCCCGATCGATGCGCCCTTCCCCGGCCAGGGCGGTGAAGCCCAGGCCGGGGATTGAGAGCAACGACAACAGCGACAGGGCCAGGCGCGGATGGCGCGAAGCGCGAGCAGGGTGACGGAGGCTGTTGTCGGAAGGTGTCATGCTTTCTTCTGTATTTGTTCGACGATCAGAGCTCGAACGTCGTCGTGAGGGTGAAGAGACGCGGATCGATGATGCGGAAGTTGCGCGCCTCGCCGTCCGGGTTCACCCCGACCACGCGCAGTCCGCCATCTTCGAAGGCATTGCGGACATTGAGCTGGACCAGACCGCGCACCTTTTCGGAGAGCTTGAAGCGATACTGCACCATGAAGTCGAACTCGGTGACCGCGTCGTCGTAAACGGGTTTCGACGCATCGTAACGGTAGTAGACATAGTCCGGCGAGGGCAGCTCGGGCTCGAGCGCGAGGTAGCCGATCGCCCCTTTGTCCATCCAGCGGGCCGAGGCGCCCACGGTCACGTTTTTGAGGAAGTTCTCGGCGCCCAGGCCGGCGAGGCTGTACCGCGCCGTGGCGTTGAACTTCCACTCGCGCACCTGCGGCTTGGACTGGCCGGCGGAGGCGTTGATCAGCGCCATCGGCGAATCGACGTTGGTCAGGAACCACTCCTGCGGGATGGTGTTCGAGACCGGGTCGCGCGTGGTCCACCACGACTGTCCGGCGCGCTCGCTGGGCTCCCACTGACCGGTGGTGGTGTCGTACTCGACGAAGTTGTCCGGAATCATGACCGATTCCCAGAACGGCAGGCGCTCGGCCATCCAGCGGGTGTTGGCTTCGGACACACCCGAATCGATCGCCTTGGTCTGCGCGGCGCTGGCCTTCAACGTGAAATAACGATTCGGAGTATAGGCGACCTCGATCTCGCGGCCGCGCCCCTCGGCCCGGTTGGTGTCGGCGAAGACGCGCGTGGGGCCATCCATGAACCAGTCGCGATACTCCTGATCCAGGCCATCGACGAACCGGGACCACGCCTGATCACGAAACGTTTCGGCCTGGGCGGGATCGAGGAGCGTGCCCGGAACGATCCGGTTTTCGGCGAGGATCCACCGGTAGGCCTGGGCCTCGAGGTTGAAACGATCGCCCGAATCCGGGAGACGGCCCTCGTTGCGGGCGATGTCGAAGTCGATGCGCTGCATGCGCGAGGTCATCGTGCTGGAGCTTCCACCGGTGCGGGAGTTCAACTCGACGGTCTCGTACTGGTTGTATTTCAGGCTGAGTTTGCGATCGAGCAGCACGAGCGAGAAGCCGTAGTCCTTGCCCTCGCCGGTGGGATTCGGAAGGATGTTCCGCTCGATGTCGAAGGCGAGGCCCGCCGGACGAAAGCTGTCGGACTGGTTATAGTGCAGGAAGAGCCAGTCGGTCGGTTTGACGACGACGCCGGCGGTGGTGGTGTTGCCCTCGCTGTAGCTTTTGTTATAGTTGAAATCCGGGTCGTTGAATTCCCACATGATCGGCAGGTAGGGGTAGCCGTTTTCGTCCCACGTGCGCGACGGGCCTTCGAACTCGGTCAACCGGTCGTTGCGCCAGCCGTAGGTCGGGATGATGCGGTCGTTCCAGAAGCTGCCCTGCCAGACGGCGCCAAAGGTGTAGCGGGTTTCCGACTTCATGCGGCCGGAGTCGTGCAGCTCCTCGAAATAGACCGGCTCGGCGACCCATGCGCCCTGACGGGCGTCGAACCAACGGAGATCCTGCCAGCCGGCGGTGGCCGCGAGGCGCTGAGGGGCGTAGTCGAGATTGTAGCCGTTGGCGTCGCCCATGTAATAACGAACGGTCTGCCGGTGGCTGTTCGAAACCTTGGTGCGGATCGTGCCGTTGGTGTTGTATTCCGGCAGCCACTCGTGGGCGGAGGTGATATAGTCGCGGAAACCGAGCGTGCCGCTGACGCGCTCACGCCGCTCCCCATAACCGAGCAGGCTCTGGCGGCCGAGCCATCGGAGCCAGCCCGGCTTGTTCTGGAGATCGAAGACGTAGGCAAGCTGACCGCGCGCGGTCTCGTTGTCGTCGAGGATCCAGCGCATCTGCGGCTCGGAACCGGCCATGAACGGGCGGAGGAAGAAGGGATTGGCCGTGCCGTCGAGCAGGTGCTCGTTTATATCGACCATGAGATCGGGCGGGATGCCGCCCGGGCCCGCGATGAAGTTGCGGGTGCGCACATCGACCTTCTGCTTGTAGAAGGCGCCCTGGAACGAGAGCTGGTGGGTGTCGTTGCGAAAGATCTCCTGCTCGAGCGTGCCGCGCAGGTCCCAGGCGTCGTTGGTCGCGAAGTTGGGGGCGGAGAAGTTGAGGTTCTCGTAGTCGTAGAGGGCGCGATCGGTCACGCCGCGCGGACGCCAGAGCACACGGTGGGCGGCGTCGAATTCCTGGCCGCTGGTGATATAGTAACCCGTCTGGGCCTGCGCCGTGATCGGGCCCGCGGGCGTGGTTCCGGCGGGCATTCCGACCATGCGGCCGATCGTATACAGGGACATCTCGCCGGCGTCGATGAACTGATTGACGCGCGCGGCGAAGGCGTCGTTGTACATGTCCACGCCGTAGCCGGGGAGAAGCAGTTGCGAGGCGCGGTTGTTCCACGTCACCCCGGAGGCGAGCACCGTCCCGTCGGAGCGCGTCAGCGTGCCCGTGAGCGGATTCCAGGTGGGGCGGCCGGCCTGGATCCAGGGCGTGACGAGATCGGTCGGCGTGATCGAGTTGGGCATGGAGCTGCGGTTGTCGTAATTCTCATAGGAGACGCGCAGGAGCGTCTTCCGGTACGGCTTGAACGAGAGGCCGATATTCTGCCGCGCGGTTTTGTCGTAGGCGGGCTCGCGCGTGAACCCCCTGTCCTCGTACATCGCGGTGACGCGGAGCGCGAGGACGTCCTCGATCAAGGGAAGGTTGTAATCGCCCTCCACGCGCCAGCCGCCGCGGTCGTCGCCACGAAAGGTCGCGCGCGCGGACTTGCGCGAGAGGCTGGCCGAGCCGGTCACGAGGTTGACCGTGCCGGCGGCGCCACCCAGGCCGAAGATGTTGGAGTTGGGGCCGCGGCTGATTTCGACGCGATCGATATTGTAGGTGTCGATCGGCACGAGGGAGGAGCGCTCGAATCCGCCGACGGACAGGTTCGCCGAACCCATGCCGCGGATGCGGTTGGAGGTGGCGGGAGAGATGCCGGTGTTGTCGACGATCGTGTCGCCCGTCGCGCCGGTTCCGGGCAGCACCTGGAAGTCGGTGAACTGGTGCGTGCCCTCGGTGTTTCCTTCATAAAGGAAGATGTCGTTGATATCGACGGCGGCGGTGTCGAGGAGCTGCTCCCTGGTGACGACACTGATCGAGGCGGCAATGTCCTCGAGCCTGGTGTTGAGGCGGGTGCCGGACATCGTGCGAGTCGCACGATAGCCGGTGTCGTCCTCGGCGCTGATTTCGAAGGGCGAGAGTTCGATCACTTCGCCGTCCGGATCTTCGCTGGAAGAGGAGGACGTCGATTGCGCGCGCGCGCCGGCAAGCGCCAGCGCGAAGGATGCGATCGCGACCGTGAAAGGCCGGGAATGCGTGGGTAACCTGAATCGCTGATTCATCGGAGTTTGATTGGGCAGAAGGTTGCGAAACGAACTGCGCGCGCGCCGGGGACGCGCCGCACAGGCGGAAAAATGCCGCGGGACCGCAGAGCTGTCTGGAGCATTTCAGGCGTCGGTGATGCGACACCGGGAGCCATGAAAATGCCACCGAAGGCGACCGGTCCACCATGGTTGATTCGTTCCGTTTGAAACCGATGCGCTCATGCGCTCGTCTCGATGCGCAGGGACCTTATATTTTATTTCATGCCTATTTTGGATCGACCCACCATTCGCAGCCTCGCGCGCGATCTCGGCATTTCTCCGACGACTGTATCCGAAGCCTTGCGCAATCATCCGCGAGTAAACGCAAAGACGCGCGCCCGCGTGCAAAAGGCAGCGGCGGAGGCGGGTTATCAATTCAACCCGCTGGCCAGCTCGCTGTTGAGCGAAGTGCGCCGCAAGAGAATCTCACGTTTTCAGGGTGTGCTGGCGGCGGTCGATCTCGTGGAGCCGGCCCGGCCGGCGATTTCGGGATCCTATTTGCGCGACCTGCTGCGCGGGGCGACGGAACGCGCGGCGCAGCTCGGTTTCAAGATGGAGCGCTTCAGCATCAGCCGGCGCGGGCTCACGGTCCAGCGGCTGGATACGATCCTGCAGTCGCGCGGCATTCGCGGCGTGCTGATCATGCCCGCGTGGCAGCACCCGAATTTCACCCAACTGAGCTGGGCGAACTATGCGGGTGTATATGCCGATTATGTAATCGAACGGCCCGCGCTGCACTCGGTCTGCCCGGATCATCATCGCGCGATGATGAGCATCATGGAACATTTGAAGGGCCTCGGTTACCGCCGCCCCGGGCTGGTCTTGCAGAAACAACAGACCGAGCGGATCCAACGCCGGTGGGACGCGGCGTTTCTCGCCCATCGCGACGCGTCGGAGTCGAAGGCCGTTCCGCTCTACCTGCCCGAGCAGATCGAGCGCGAGGGGTTTTCCGCATGGTTTCGGGCTCACGAGCCCGACGTCGTGCTCGGGCACGGCGCGGAGCTGGTCGAGTGGATGACCGCATGCGGCGCGCGCGTGCCGGAGACGCATGGTTTTTGTTGCCTGAATGTCCGGCTCAACTCCACGCCCACCGCGGGCGTCGATCTGCAGCCCTGGCATGTCGGTGTGCAGTGCATCGAGCAGGTGATTGCGCAGATCCATCACAACATCTACGGGATCCCCGATGTGCCGTGCTCGACGACCGTGCCGTGCCGCTGGGTCGACGGCCCCACCCTGCCGGCGGGCGGCGCGGCCCGGCAGCATTTTCTCTGACGGGCGCTCTCGACGTCGCGGACGAGACTGCGTGTCGCGCGCGATGCCGTTTTTTCATTGCGGCGGGCTGGCGCTGCCTACGGATTGCCTTGCCTGCGCCCGGACGCCGGATTTCTCCGCATGGAACAACACAACGCCTCCACCCAGCCCGTGCTCGTCGTCGGTTCCGTCGCCTTCGACGCGATCAAGACGCCGACCGACGGCAACAACCGCATCCTCGGCGGCTCCGCGATCTACGGCGCGGTGGCCGCGAGTTTCTTCGCTCCCACCCGGCTGGTCGGCGTGGTCGGCAGCGACTTCGGCGCGGCCGAGATCGCGCGACTGAAGAACCGCGGCATCGACCTCGAGGGCCTGCAGGTGGACCAGAGCGGTGAGACGTTTTTCTGGTCGGGCATTTACAGCGACAACTTCGCGACCCGGCAGACGCTGGAGACGCGGTTGAATGTCTTCGCCGACTTCAAGCCCAGCCTGCCGGCGTCCTACAAAAGCTCGCCGTTCGCGTTGCTCGGAAACATCCAGCCCTCGCTCCAGTCGATGGTGCTCGACCAGCTCGCGAACGACGCGTTCACCGTCGCCGACACGATGAATCTCTGGATCGACGTCGCGCGCCCCGACCTGCTCGGGTTGTTGCCGCGCGTCTCGCTTTTCATCCTCAACGACGAGGAGGCGCTCCAGCTCACGGGCGAGGCGAATGTCTTCGTCGCCGGCCCGAAACTCCAGCAACTGGGGCCGAAGATCGTGTTGATCAAAAAAGGCTCGCACGGCGCGGTGCTCTTTCACCCCGAGGGCCTTTTTGCCATTCCCGCGTATCCGGTCCTCAATGTCGCGGATCCGACCGGCGCGGGCGATTCGTTTGCCGGCGCGCTCATCGGTTGTCTCGCGACGGCAAACGACACCTCGATCGCGACCATGCGCCGCGCTGTCGCCCATGCCACGGTGACGGCGAGCCTCACGGTGGAGTCGCTCGGCATCGACCGGCTCGAACAGGCCGGCCGAAAGGAGATCGATCGCCGCTTCGAGGAACTGCTTCGGCTGACGGCGTTCAACTGACGCTTCGCATGAGCGCGCCCGCCTCCAACGTGGTTTCCCGCGAAGAGGCCGCGCTGCTGCCCGCGCTCGTCGGCGACGTCGTCGTCCTGCGCCCGCTCGGCCCCGCGCACACCGACGCGCTTTTCGAGGCCGCCGATTCCTCGAAAGCCGAGATCGGCGTCTGGCTTCCGTGGTGCCACCCCGGATACACGCGGAAAGAGGCGGTTGCCTTCGCGGAGAGCCGCGCGCGGGCCTGGAGCGAGGCGGTCGAATACACCTTCGCGATCTTCGCGGCGGAGGACGAACCGACAGCGCGAAACCGGAAGGCGATGAACGAGCGTTTCGTCGGCGTCTGCGCGTTGAACGAGCTTCATCCCGTGCATCGCGCCGCGAATCTCGGCTACTGGATCCGCACTTCGGCCACGGGCAACGGCTATGCGTCCACCGCGGCGCGCGCGCTCGCGCGTTTCGGCCTGCTGCACCTCGGCTTGCGGCGGATCGAGATCGTCGCGGCAGTCGAAAACCTGCCGAGCCGCCGGGCCGCGGAAAAATCCGGAGCCGCCCGCGAAGGCGTCCTGCGCCACCGCCTGTGCCTGCGCGGCACGAGCCACGACGCGGTGGTGTTTTCCTTCGTCCGCGCCGATTTCGGCATCGCCGACGAAGTCATGGAAGCCTCGCTTTTGTAAGTCCCGCTCGCCCGCCTGCTCCAGTTTACAGCGCGAACGTGAGCGCCAATCCGACGCCCATCATGAGCAGGTAACTCACGAGCTTCGTCGCCGCCGCGACCTTCAGCGCGGTGAGGCCGGAAAGCGCGACCTTGAAACGAAACAACAGCGTCGCGAGCGCGAAGAAACTCACGCACTCGCCCGCGCGAAAGAGCCGGATCATCTCCCAGTTTCCCCCGAGCCCGCCGAGCGCGTGAATCGCTTCGCGAACGACGAGCGTGAGGACGCCGACTTTGACGAGATCCGCCCAAACATACGGAAGGCCGATCCATTTCAACGAAAGCGCAAGCACGACGAGGATGATCGCAAGATGGAGGGCGACCCCGATCGCCCACTCGACCTGATCGGAAGCCTCGGGCGCCTGCGGCCCGGTTTCCTCATCCGCCGCCATCGACAGTTTCTGCGCCGCGAGCAGCCGCCCCACTTCAGGATGCGCGGCGAACACCGACTCCTCCGGATGCTCCGCCGCGCGCACCAGCGCCAGATCTTCGTCGATCGCGGGTGGCGACTCCCCTTCGCCGACGCTCGCCTCCGCCGGCGCGCCGGCCCCGGCGCGCGCCGTCGGAAAGCGCGCCGTTCCGGCTTCATTGATCTCGCGAGCCTCCTCGATCGCAGGGGCCTCCCCATCGCTTCGAATGGCGCCGCGGTTGTCCACGACATAGCGCGTCCCATCGGCCGCCACGATCTCCCCGAACGAGCCGTCGCGGACCGCCACGATGCGGCCATCGCGCAACTCGACGCGCGCCCCATCGCCGAAGATCAACACTTCGCCATCGCCGCGCCGAAGCGCCGAGTTCGGCCGGCCCAGGACGGCTTCCGCCTCCGCCCGGGTTCGACCCAGCAGACTGGCGTCCGCGACCGCGGCGTCGGATGTCGCTTCGGCGCAACCGAGCAAAAACAACATCAGCCACGCCATGCGCGGCGGCAGCCGCCACATTCGCCGACCGTGAACCGCGCGAGAGAATCGAACGATTGCGTCCATCACCACCGGTTTCCGATCGGACATTTCAGGCGAGACCCAAACGCGCCGCCCCTGAAACCGCTTCGCGATGACGCGCCCGCGCCCGTCATCATCCGGCCCAAAGCGCCGTCGGCAACGCGCGGATGATCAGCTCGCCCGCGAGCACAAAAAGCACCGCAAGCCGAAGCATGATCGCTTTCGAGTAGGACACTTCCACCCAGTGGCAAATGACCTGAAACACGATCACGACGCAGAAAACCCGAAGCCCCATTTGCAGCGCCACGCCTCCCCAAAAAACCCACACTTGCGCGTCCGCGTCCACTTCCGCCACATCGAGCGTCAGAAGGCTTTTCACCTGTTCAAAAAAACTCCCGTCGCGCCCG
>CAZFCY010000003.1:40884-77817 GCA_964517665.1 uncultured Opitutaceae bacterium
CGTCGCGCCCGCCGCCCGTCTCCTTCGAGACGATCACCAGACCCTCGGCGGTCGCTCGGTAAACCACGCCGTCGCTGGTTTCCAGCGTGTTCGCTTCACGATCGACCTTCGCCGCGTCGGCCGCTCCCCGACGAATCAGGCGCGTGCCATCGGACAGCCCGCGGATCTCGTCGTCCTTGGCGCTGACCCGCCACTCCGCGGACCCGGCCGCTTCCGTCGCCGTGCCGTCGGCCGCCGTTGCTCCGTCCGTCTGCCCGGCCCGGAGCGCGATGAGCGCGCATGCCACCAGCGACCACCGCGCGATGCGCCGCCGGCCCGAGAGGCATCGAAACAGGGAGGCGCGGACGCCGTCGCGGCGAACCTGAGGGGACAGGGCGTTCATTGGCTGCAAGGGTTTCGTATCGGCCCATTTCCGCCGCGACCAAAGCCGGCGCATTGCGGACCGCACGATCCCGGCTCGCGCTCGACAGATTTCGGAGAATGCATCTCCTTGGTCGAATGCCTGCCGCCGGCCTGCCTTCGCACACCTCGGAAAATCACGCCGCGCTCGCGGAGCGCCTCGGTCGCGCCGCGCGCGCGGCCTCCCTGATCCTGGCCACCACGCCGGCCGAACGAAAAAACGCCGCCCTCCTGCGCCTCGCCGACCTCATCGAAGCCGCCGGGGACGCGCTCGCCGAGGCCAACGCCCGCGACCTCGCCTTCGCCTCCGATTCCGGGATCTCGGGCGCGATGCTCGATCGGTTGCGCCTCACGCCCGCGCGCATCGAAGGCATGGCCGAGGGCGTGCGTCAGATCGCGTCGCTGCCCGACCCGGTCGGCGAAGAGCTGGAGCGTTTCCAGCGCCCGAACGGCATCGACATCCAGAAGGTGCGCGTGCCCATCGGAGTCATCGGCGTCATCTACGAATCACGGCCCAACGTCACGATCGATTGCGCCGCCCTCTGCCTGAAGGCCGGAAACGCCAGCATCCTGCGCGGCGGCAAAGAGGCGTTTCACAGCAACACCGCCCTCGCCGCCCTCGTGACGCAGGCCTTGCGCGAAACCGGCCTGCCCGAACACGCCGTGCAACTCGTTCCGACGACCGATCGCGCCGTCCTCACCGAGCTGCTCAAGCGCGACGATTTCATCCACTGCATCATTCCCCGCGGCGGCGAAGGGCTCATCCGCTTCGTGGCGGAAAACAGCCGCATCCCCGTGATCAAACACTTCAAGGGCGTCTGCTCGGTTTACGTGGACGAGCACGCCGATCCGGCCATGGCCGAGTCCATCATCGTCAACGCCAAGACCCAGCGCCCCTCCGTCTGCAACGCCGCGGAGAAACTCCTCGTCCACGAATCGATCGCGGCCGGCATCCTTCCGCGGCTCGCCCGCGCGCTGGTCGAGCGCAAGGTCGAGCTTCGTTGCGACGACCGCTCCGCCGACATCCTTTCCCAAAACCAGATCGCCCACACGCCTGCGCAGGAAGCGGATTGGGAAACCGAATACGTCGATCTCATCCTCGCCGTAAAAGTCGTCCACGATCTCGCGGATGCCGTGGACTTCATCAACACCCACGGCAGCGCCCACAGCGACGCGATCGTGACCGCCGATCCCGCCACGGCCCAGCGCTTCCTCGACACCGTCGATTCGGCCACGGTCTTTTGGAACGCCAGCACCCGTTTCAACGACGGCTTCGAATTCGGCTTCGGCGCCGAAATCGGCATCTCCACCGACCGCCTCCACGCCCGCGGCCCCGTCGGCCTCCGCGAACTCTGCACCTACAAATACCTCATCCGCGGCGCCGGCCAGGTGCGCGGTTGAGGTTCGCCCCTCACGACAAAAGCCACGATCCTGTAACGTACGCGACAGAATCGTGGCTTTAGAGCGAACACCGGTGGATGGTCGGGCAGGCCTCTCCGCACGTGTTCGGACGGGATCGATCCCCCCAAGCCACACAACGCGCACGGGGACGTGCGCGTCCACCTCGTCAAAGCGAGAGGATCTCGCGCAGGCGCGCGGATTGGCGGCGGGACATCTCGATCTGGCGTCCACCGCGCAGCGTGACGAGCAGGTTGTCCGCCACTCCGGGATCGACGCTCTCGATCGCGGTGAGGTTGACGATGTGACGCCGGCTGGCACGGAAGAACACGGCGGGATCGAGCCGCTCCTCGAGCGCGCTGAGTGAACGCGGGACGAGCGGCTTGTTCGCGCCGAAAAACAGGCGCGTGTAGTTGCCCTCCGATTCCATGAGCACGATGTCGGCGAGCGGCACGAGCCAGCAGCGCGCGCCGTCGCGCACGAACACACGATCGAGCGGCGGCAGCGCGGCCGCGACGGCGGGCGTCGTTTGCGCGGGCCGCAGTTTGCGCAACGCCGCGGCGAGCCGCTCGGGCGCGATCGGCTTGAGCAGGTAATCGAGCGCGTTGGCCTCGAAAGCCTGCACCGCGTGCTGGTCGAAGGCGGTCGTGAAGATCACCTGCGGCGGCGCCTCAAGCTGCTCGAGCAGATCGAAGCCCGACATGCCCGGCATCTGCACGTCGAGAAAGATCACGTCCGGCGCGAGCGACCGGATCAGCTCCAGTCCCTCCCGGCCATTGCGCGCTTCGCCGCAGATTGCGATTTCCGGATGAGCCGACAACAATCGTCGCAACTCGGCGCGGGCGAGGCGTTCGTCGTCGATGATGAGGGCGGTCATGGCGGGTTCGATTTATGATACACGCGTGTCGAACCGCAGGTGGTTCGAAGATGCTTCAGGGCTGCCGCGGTCAGACATCGGAATGCGGACGGTCGCGCGCACCGTGTTCGCGCCGGTCGCACGGATTTCGAACGCGGCCTTCGGGCCGTGCAGGACGCGAAGCCGCTCCCGCAGATTCGCGAGGCCGACGCGAGTCGAGCCGTCCGGCGATGGCGCGAGTTGCCCGGTGTTCTCGACCACGACGACGAGCGCGTTTCCCTCGAACCGCGACACGATCGCGACCTCGCCGCCCTCAGGCAGGTGAGAGATGCCGTGCTTGAGGGCGTTTTCCACGAGCGTTTGCAAAAGCATGGCCGGAATCGCGCAATCGCGCGTGGCGGGATCGATGGCGAAGCGCGTGCGCAGCCGCTCCTCGAAACGCACCGACTCGAGCGCGAGGTAGTCCGTCGTAAACGCCATTTGATCCCCGAGCGGCTCCGTCGGACGGAGATCGCGCGCGAGGTTGTGACGCAGGATGTTCGCCAGACGCGTCACCATCTCCTGGGCCTCGGTCGGATTCTCTGCGATCAGGCCGCGCAGGCTGTTCAGGCAGTTGAAAAGAAAATGCGGGCCGAGCTGCGCTTCGAGCGCCTTGAGCCGCGCCTCGCGCATGTCGAGTTCGAGCGCGACCGCGTCTTCCCACGCCCGCCGCGCACGCGCGAGCGAGGCTGCGCCGGTATAGAGCGCGGTCCAGATCAGCGTCGCGCACGTGACGCTCGTCCACGTTGGAATCAAAAAATCCCGGCGCGCCTCGAAAGGCGGCGTCCACGTCCAAAGCGACTGCACCACGACGATCAGAGCGGTCTGAATCGCGCCGACGATCACGGCTGCGATGAAGAGCCGGACTGCCGCCCGCCCGGGGCTGAGCGCAAGCCACTCGCGCCGCCGGATGTGTCGGCGCAACGCGTGCGTCAGCGCGATGCTGTAGAAGAAGAACAGCGTGTAACCGCCGATGATCACGGGCTGCGATCCGGCCCGCGGCAGGATCATCGCGAGCCCGGCGGCGACATAGACGCCCCAACCGAGACACTGGCCGAGCCAGTAGGCGATCGCCCACGCCCGGGACGATCGCGGCGGGCCGGAAAGGCGGGCGCGGCTCATCATTCGCTCGTTGCCGGCGAGGCGGCGGCGGTCGCGGCGAGAAATGCCTCGATCCGAGCGAACGTCCAGTCGGGTTCATCCAGCATGATGAAATGACGGGCTGTATCCGTTATCTCGATACGCGCGCCGGCGAGCGCCGCGTACTGGGCGCGGTAGGTTTGCTCGATGAACTCGTGGCTCGAATACGGCGCGTAACCGACCCAGGCGGCGAGCGCGAGGGCGGGAACCCGGATGCGCGCCAGCTCCGGACGCAGGTCGGCGACGCACATTTCAGTCATGGCTTTTGCCATCGTGGCCGGATCGGACGCAAGCCCCCACGCGATGATTCGATCGAGATCGGCCGCGCTCGCGGCCATGGTGCTGCCGTTCGGGCCGCCGCGGATCATGCCCGCATAGGCTTCCGCATCCATGCGGGAAAACGCGCCGACCATGCCGTCGGCCGCCTGTCGGGCCTCGGCCGCCGTCGCGCCCGGGCGCATGACGCCCATGAAAAACGGCAGGCTGTCGATCAAAACGAGCGCGCCGGGCAGCTCCGGATTCCTGGCCGCAAGATCGAGCGCCAGAAACCCGCCAAGACTGTGTCCGACGATCACCGGACGATCCAGTTTCTCGTCGCGAATATAACGCGCGAGATCCGCGCGCACCGTCGCGAGCAACGGCTCCTCGGTGGTCGCGGCGGATGCGCCGGCGAAGCCCGCGAGCGACAGCACATGGCATTCGAACCGGTCAGCGAAATGAGCGACCGTGGCATCCCAGACCTCGCCCGGACACGCCAGACCCGGGATCAATATCATCGGCCGCCCTCCGCCCGTGACCCGGACAGTGAAGGTGTTCGTTTCCGCGGCGCGCACCGCCGTCGTTGTGAGTGTGAGCGCGAGCATGAACGCAGGCGCAGCGCAGAACAGGATTCGTTTTTTCATAACGAGCCCGTGAAACCGGATGCGCACGCCGTCAGCGGGCGAATTCGGATGAACGGCGCCACGACGTGACGAGCGGAGCCGCCAGCCTTCGGCACATCGTTGGAATGCCACGATTATGTAACGTACGTTACAAAGTTATGGCTTTAACAGATGCCTGCACTTTGAAGGTGGTCGCGGGCGTCCCCGCCCGTGGTTTGGGGCAGGTCGAACCGCCACTCGCACAACCTGGTTTCTCGGACGGAAGGGCGACGCACGGTCGCCAACCTCAACACTCCGCTGGAAAGCCACGATTCTGTAACGTACGCGACAGAATCGTGGCGTTTACCTCCGTGGCCGCGCGTAACCCGCGCGGTAAGTTGGAAGCCAAAAAACTGTCGCGTACGTTACAGATTTTTGGCTTTAGCGGGTGTCAGAGGATCGACAGGCCCTCACCGCTTGAACGTGGTCAGGCTTGTCAGTTTCGATCCGTTATCCCACCGCCTTTGCATGTCTTCAGATATCCCGACGGATGCACGCCAGCGCTTCTCGGATCGTGTGGCGGACTATGTCCAGTTTCGTCCGTCCTATCCGGATGGAGTGATCGAGGCGCTGAAAATCCACGTCGGGCTCGGGCCGGGCATCGACGTCGCCGACATCGGAGCGGGAACCGGCATTTTCACGCGCCTCCTGCTCGACACGGATGCTCGCGTCCACGCGCTCGAGCCCAACACGCCAATGCGCGACGCCCTGCTCGCCTCCTCGCGCGGTCACGTGCGTCTGTGCGTCAGCGACGGCAACGCCGAGAACACAGGCCTGCCGGATCGCAGCGTCGATCTCGTCACGGCGGCGCAGGCATTTCACTGGTTCAAGCGCGACGAAGCGCGGCGCGAGTTCGCCCGCATCCTCCGGCCGGAAAGCCATGTCGCGTTGATCTGGAACACGCGGCTCGACGACGCCACGCCGTTTCTGGTCGACTACGAACAACTCCTCCGTCGCTGGTCCGCGGATTACACCGCCGTCGATCACCGGCGCATCGACGCCGCTTCGATCGCGCCGTTCTTCGCGCCGAATGCGGTTCGGACGTTCACCTTCCCCAACGAGCAACGCTTCGACTTCGCGGGTCTGCGCGGCCGTCTGTTATCCTCCTCCTACGCGCCCGCTGCCGGCCACCCCAACCATGAGCCCATGCTCGCGGACCTCCGCGCCATCTTCGACCGTCATCAAAGCGCAGGCTCCATCTCCTTCCTCTACCGAACGGAACTCCACCTCGGAAACCTCGACCTCGCCTGACGGGCCGCCGAAAACCAAAAGCCAAAATCCCGTAACGTACGCGACAGGATTCCGGCTTTAAACGATCGATGGCGACAGAGGTCTGAAGCCGATATTTTGTCGCGTACGTTACAGAATTGCGGCTTTGAGACCTTGCTGTCAGGCGCGGAGTGAGGCGTCTTCGGCCAGCGGGCGGTTTTCGCGGTCGAGGAGGACAACGGTCGGGCGATGCTTGCGCGCCTCTTCGGGCTCGAACTCGGCGTAGGCGGCGATGATGACCTGGTCGCCGCGTTGCACGAGGCGGGCGGCGGCTCCGTTGAGCATGATCTGGCCACGCTCGTGGCCGGTGATGACGTATGTGGTGAAACGCGCGCCGGTGGTCACATTGTAGATGTCCACGCGCTCGTAGGGCAGCAGCCCGGCGGCGCGGATCAGCTCGGGCGCGATCGCGATCGAACCCTCGTAGTCGAGGTCGGCGCCGGTGACGGTCGCGCGGTGAAGTTTGGCTTTGAGCAAGGTGACTCGCATGGTCGCGATGGGTTGAAATGGTTTCGGCGCCGTTCCTGGCGCGAAGAGGTGTTTCTCAGGCGATCGTGCCCTCGGCGTTCAGGGCGGAGGCGATGCGCAGGCCGCGCAGCACGAGGTCCGGGACGATTTCATCGAAGAGCGCCTCCGCCTCGAAGAGCCGCGCAAAACCGCCGGTGCCGATGACCAGCGGCGGCCGATCCTCGAACACCTCGGTGGTCAATCCGCTGATCAACTCGCGGATGGCGCCGACCTGGCCGAAGAACACGCCCGACTGGATGCTCTCGATCGTGCTGCGCCCGAGCACGTGCGCGGGGCGGGCGATCTCGACCGCGGGCAGGCGCGCGGTCTTGCCCGCGAGCGCGTCGACCGAGATGGCGAGGCCCGGAAGGATGCAGCCTCCGAGGTAGTCGCGCCCGGCGGTGAGCACGTCGAAGGCGGTGGCCGTGCCGCAATCGATCACGACCGCATCGCGACCGGGAAACAGATGCGCGGCCGCCACCGCGTTGGCGATGCGATCGGCGCCGACCTCGAGCGGGTTGCGGTATTTGATCTTCAGGCCGGTCTTCACTCCGGGCTGGAGGAGGAACGGCTCGGTACTGAAATACTTCACGCACGCGGCGCGCAGCGGATAGACCACCGAGGGCACGACCGAGCAGATCGCGACGCTACGGACGGCGAACGGATCGAGGTCGTTCTCGCGCAGCACGGCACGGAGAAACAACCCGAGTTCGTCGGACGAACCGATCGGATGCGTGGTGCGCCGGAACTGCACGCGCAGCGTTTCGCCGTCGTAGACGCCGCCGTGGATGGTGCTGTTTCCCACATCGAGACAGAGTTGCATGAGATCAGGAGGTCGCTGTTTGCGCAGGCTGCGGCGCCGCACGCGCCACCGTGTCGGCGAGCAGCCGGCCGAGTGTATCCGCAAGTTGGATACGCGTCTGCGCGCGCACCGGTTCGCCGCCGCCGGCCGGATGAATCGTGGCCGGAAACGCCTCCGGTTCCCGGCCGCGCTCCGAAAGATCGTTGTGCACGACGAGATCGGCTCGCGAGTGGGCGAAGAGCGCGCCGACGGCGGCGCGGGCCGATTGCGCATCCGCGTCGCGCGTGAGCTTGAAGGCGACAACGCGCACGCCGGGATTCGCGCTCCACTCGCGAAGGTGATCGACGAGTTTCGGATTCGGCCGCAGGCGGATGGAAACTTCGCGGCCTGAATCGATCTTCCCGATCGCGGGCGCGACAGGCTTTCCATCCACCGTGATGGACGCGACCGAGTAATCACCCACCGCCGCGGCATGGATCACGGCATCGAAGCGCGCGCCGCCGAGCGTCGAGCGGAGCGCGCGCTCGAGTTCGGCGAAGCTGCCGTACTCGATCGTCGCCACGCCATCGGGCGCGGGAGCGGAGCGGAGCGCGCGCAGGAGCGTGACCTCGTGCCCGCTCGCCGCGAGGCGCGCGGCGATGAGCGCGCCGGTGCGCCCGGTGCTGAAGTTGCCGATGGAGCGCACGCCGTCGATCGGCTCCCCGGCGCCGCCGGATGTAACCAGAATCCGGATACGCGGTTGCGCGGGCGTGGACGGAGCGACGGCGGGCGGAATTTTCGGCGCGAGGCGCGCGCGGATGGCGGCGAGCACGTCGTCCGGCTCGATCAGCCGGCCTTCGCCCTCGTCACCGCAGGCCATGCGACCGCGCGCGACGGGCAGCACCTCCACGCCCCAACCACGCAGGCGCTCGACGGAAGCGCGCGTGGCGGGATGCGCCCACATCGCGGGATTCATGGCGGGCGCGAGCAGGAACGGCTTTTTCCAGTCGTGCGCGAGAAAGAGAGTCGAGAGCAGGTCGTCGCCCGCGCCGGCGGCGAGACGGTTGATGGTGTTCGCCGTGGCCGGGCAAAGGACGACGAGGTCGGCCCACTTCACGAGGTTGATGTGTTCCATCGCCGTCCCCGGCTCCCACAAATCGGAGCGCGCCGGGCGGCCGGTCAGGCCCTCGAGCGTGGCCGCGCCGATGAAGCGCAACGCGGCCGGCGTCGCCACGGTCTGGACCTCGTGTCCATCCTGCGCGAGACGCGAGATGACGGCGCAGGCCTTCCACGCCGCGATCGAACCGGACAGTTCAAAGAGGATCTTCGATGCGGACATTGTCGATGAGCCTGATGCCTTCGAGCCGCACGGCGCCGAAGCGCCATTGCTCGTGATTTTCCACATAGTCGACCGTGAACCCGGCCGAGCCGAGTTGCGCGCGCGCCTCGCCGGGATCGTTGTTCTCGCGCAGGATGCGCGCGAATTCCGCCGCCTTCGCCCGACCCGCGGGCGAGAGCAGGCGGTTGCGCGAGCTGAGCGCGAGGCCGTCGGCGGCGCGCACGGTCGGGCACGGCACGATCTCCGTGCGCAGGAAAAACGCCGCCGCCATGTCGCGCGCGAGCATCAACTGCTGGCGGTCCTTCTCCCCGAAGTAGGCGCGATCGGCATCGACGAGAAGCAGGAGTTTCAACACCACGGTGAGCACGCCGTCGAAATGCCCCGGGCGGTGCGCGCCCTCCATCGTGTTGCTGAAGACGGATTCCGAGACGCGAAAGCGATAGGCGTCGGCATACATCTCGCGCGCGTCCGGCGAGAGGACGAAATCCACCCCGGCGGCGCGCGCGGCGGCGAGATCGGTGTCCCAGGTTTTTGGATACCGTTCGAAATCCTTCGGGTCGTTGAACTGAGTCGGGTTGACGAAGATGCTGAGGACGACGATCGCGTTCTCCGCGCGAGCCCGCGCGAGCAGAGCGCGGTGGCCTTCGTGCAGCGCGCCCATCGTCGGGACGAAGCCGACGGTTTTCCCGGCGAAGGCGTCGCCGCGGCGAAGCATCCGCCATGCGGCAGCCGATCGAACCACTTCCGGTTTCATGCGCGCAGCCGTCCTCAACAAAGAATCTCTTCCCGCGCCGGGAAACGCGCCTCGCGCACGTCGGCGGCGTAGCGGCCGAGCGCGTCGCGCACGATCTCGTGTCCCTCGAGGTAACGCCGCGCAAAACGCGGGCGAAACTCATCCTGCAGGCCGAGCAGATCGTGCATGACGAGCACCTGCCCGGAGGTGCGCTGGCCGGAGCCGATTCCGATCGTGGCGATGCCGACCGCGGTGGTGATGTCGGCCGCGAGTTGTTCGGGCACGCATTCCAGCACGACGGAAAACGCGCCGAGCCGCTCCAGCGCGCGCGCGTCGTCGAGGAGGCGCGCGGCGTCCTCGCTCGACCGGCCCTGCACACGATAGCCGCCGAGTTGATGCACCGATTGCGGCGTCAACCCGAGATGCCCCATCACGGGAATGCCGCTGCCGACGAGTTGCGCGATCGTTTCCTCGTGGCCGCGCACGCCTTCGAGCTTCACGGCGGAAGCGCCCGCGCGCATCAGTTCTCCGGCGACCTCGAGCGCAACGGCCGGGCCCTTGCGAAAGGTGAGAAACGGCATGTCGGCGACGATGAAGATCTCCGCCGCGCCGCGCCGCGCCGCGGCGGTGTGCATGACCATCATCTCCGGTGTGGCGTGCAACGTGTCGGGAAAACCATGCACGACCATCGCGGCGCTGTCGCCGACGAGCAGGCAGTCGATGCCGGCCTGCGCGGCGAGGCGCGCGGACCATGCATCGTAACTCGTGACCATGCTGAATGGCCGCCCTTCCCGCTTCGCGCGGGCGAAATCGAGTATGCCCTTCATCGCCGCTTCGGCAGTTTCCCGAATGGAAACTGGCGGACGCGGCAGGCTTGGGACGTGGGTGCTTGTCTCATGGGATCAAGTCCTCGGGGTCCGAGTGGTTGTGAGTTGTTGTTGGATGCAAATGGCGGTCGCGAGCGAGTTCGCGCCGTCGATCGCAACATGAGACGAAGCCGGCCGGGCGCAACTTTTTTGAAAGGAACGCGCCGCAAACGCGCGCTCGCGCCACCCACACGCCGTTTTCCCGAGGGAGCCCCGCCTTCGGCCTGTTCAACCCCGGTATCGCCAAATGGCGCTTTTCCCACACAGTCGATCCCAGCCGATCAAAACCACCATGAAGCACACCATCTTGCTCGCCCTGTCCCTCGCCGGCGTTTCGTTCGCCTTTGGAAACAAGGAAGCCTCTGAAGCAGCGTCCGAAGCCTGCTGCGACATGACCGCCGAGTGCTGCGCCGAGGATTCCGGCGCGCTTGTCGGAACCTACGAGAAAATCTCCATGGCCCTCGCGGCAGACGATCTGAAGAGCGCAAAGGAAGCCGCCGCCACGCTCTCCTGCCATGCGAGCTGCCACGACAACGCCGCGCTCGGCGCCGAAGCCGACAAAGTCGCAAACGCCGCCTCGATCGGGGACGCCCGCGCGGCCTTCAAGGCGGTGAGCGCAAAGGTGATCGAAGACGCCGGCGAGAGCGCGGACTATTTCGTCATGACCTGCCCCATGGCCGGCGCCGACTGGATCCAAACCACGAAGCAGGTCGCCAACCCCTACTATGGCTCGCAGATGCTCCGCTGCGGCGCGGTGAAGAAGACGGTGACCGCGGCTGCAAGCAAGTGAGGGGATAAGCGCGCGCGAAGAGGAAGAGGGGAAACCTCTCACGGCCCTCCCCGCAAGCGCGCGTTGGCCGCCGCGCCCGCCACGACACAGCCGCCCCCGACCGCAAACGAGAGGCGGCCGGGATCCGCTCCCGCCGCTGAAATCGAGCGCGCCCACGTGTTCAGCGACGCGTCGACGCGTTCAATGTTGCGCGCGGGAGCGATGGTGAACATCGGTGCAGTGACACGCGCGACGCATGCGAAAGATCATCCACCTCGACATGGATTGTTTTTATGCGGCCATCGAAGTCCGCAACGATCCGACCCTGCGCGGGCAGCCGGTCGCGGTCGGCGGGGCGCGCGACCGGCGCGGGGTGCTGACCACGTGCAACTACGAGGCGCGCAAGTTCGGCGTCCGTTCCGCCATGCCGACGTGGATGGCGATTCAGAAATGTCCGCACCTCGTCGTCGTCCCGGTGCATTTCGAAGCCTATCGCCGCGAGTCCGCGCGGGTGCGCGCGCTCATGGCCACGTACACCGATCGCATCGAGCCGCTCTCGCTCGACGAAGCCTACCTCGATGTCAGCGCGCTCGAGCGCCCGCCGGCGGAGGTCGCGGCGGAGTTGCGGCGCAGGATTTATCGCGCGACCGGCCTGACCGCCTCCGCGGGGATCGGACCGAATAAACTGATCGCGAAGATCGCCAGCGATTGGAACAAACCCGATGGCCAGCTCGAGGTGCGGCCGGACGAGATCGCCGGCTTCATGCGCGAGCTTCCGGCGCGCCGCATCTGGGGCGTCGGGCGCGTCGCAGCGGAAAAACTCGAGCAGCACGGCGTCGTCACCTGCGGCGGGATGCAGGCGCTTCCGGCCTGGCGGCTGCAGGAACTTTTCGGGCGCTTCGGGCTCGAGCTCTATCACCTTTGCCGCGGCGAGGACGACCGCGCGGTGGAGCCGCATCGCGAGCGCAAGACCATCAGCACCGAGCGCACCTACACGCGCGACCTGCGCACGATCGAGGAGTGCATCGAGCGGCTCGGGCCGTTGCACCACGATCTCGTCGCCGACCTGCGCAAGCACGGCGAAGCGCGGCGCGTGACCGGCGTCTTCGTGAAGATCAAGTTTTCCGATTTCACGCAGACGACCGTGGCGCGCGGAGGCGGCGCGCCCGAGTTCGACTTGTTTCGTGAATTGATCGAACAAGGCTTCGGCCGGAGCGGGCAGCGCGTGCGCCTGCTCGGCGTCGGTGTGCGCTTCGCGGAGGAATCCGCCGAGGAGGAAACGCAACTCGAGCTGCCGTTTTCGTGAGCGCGCCGGATTTTTTGTCGATGGCCTGCCATCTTTCCCTGTCCTCCCCGGCGGGGCTGCGGGAAATCCCGCGAATCCAGACGCGCCCTTGCCCCGGCGCGCGCGGGCCTGCATGGTCGCCGCACGCGCCGCCACGTTGTGAAGTTTTTCAGCCCATCGATCGATCTTCCCGCCCGGATCTGGATTGTCGCGCTGGCGTGTTTGCTTCCCGGATGCCGGAGGGCCGATCCCCAGCCTCCGGATCGCTGGCCGGTCGAATATGAGCCGCGCCGCGTTTTCGCGCACTACATGGTGTGTTGTCCGGCCGCGGGTCTCGACGCGGGCGTGGCGGATTTCGAGCGCGAGATCCTCGCCGCGCAGAGCCGCGGGATCGACGGCTTCGCGCTCAACGCCGGCGGCTGGGAGCGCGAGGCGAAATACAAAACGATCATCCTGAAAATCTATCGCGCGGCGGAACAGCTCGGCAGCGGCTTCCAATTGTTTCCCTCCGCCGACTTCTGTTGCGGGCTCACGGATGAAGAGGTGGCCGGCATGATGCGCGCGGTTTACGATCACCCGAACCAGTTCCGCTTCGAGGGCCGTCCGCTTCTCTCGAGTTTTACCGGCGGGGAAAACCTCAAGGGCATCTCCGACCGCCTCGCCGCCGAAGGGCGGCCGATCGCGGTCGTGCCCTACGTCTTTCCGCTGCCGCCCGTCGAGCACCCGCGCGGCGCGCAGATCGACGAGGTCTTCGACCGCATCCCGTGGGCCGACGGCTTTTTCTTCTTCGCCGGTCCGGGCACGGGCGAGCAGCACGCCGCGACCAACGCGCGGCTCGCGCATAAATGGCTCGGCGCCGGCAAGGTCTTCATGGCCGGCATCACGTATTGGTATCGTGGATACGGCGGCAACCACCGCGTCTACGAGGGCCGTGGCTTCGAGGGCGCCGCCGCGCAGTGGGAAAACGCCATCCGCATGCGCATCCCGTGGGTCGAACTCGTGACGTGGAACGACTGGGGCGAGGCCTCCTACCTCGCGCCGTTCGGCGAGCCGGGCGACACCCGCCTGTGGGACGGCCACTGGGGGCCGACGCCGTCGCACGAGGGCTTTCTCGACGCGAGCCGTTACTACATCGAATGGTTCAAGACCGGCGCGCCGCCGCCGATCGAGCGCGACGAATTGTTCTATTGCTACCGCCCGCACCCGAAGCGGCTCGAGGGCGTGGTCAAACCGGGAGAGGCCAGACTCGGCCGGCCCGCGGGCGCGGGTCGTTTGCTCGACAGGATTTTCGTGACCGCCCTCCTCACCGCGCCCGCGCGGCTCACGGTCGCGAGCGGCGGCGAGACGACGACCTTCGATCTCGAAGCCGGCGCGCATCACGTGCGCGCTCCGCTCACGCCCGGCCGGCCGCGGTTCCTGCTCGAGCGGCGCGGCGCCGTTGTCATCGACAAGACAGGCGAGCACGCCATCTCCGCCACCGACGCCTGGGCCGGCTTCAATCCCTTCGCCGGCAGCGCCGCGGCGGCGGCGAACCCGCCTTGAAACCGCCCAAATGAGACGAGCCCCCCTTCTGAATTTGTTGCGGCGGTATGCGCCGATCGATGCCGCCGACGCCGAATGCCGCGCGCGCTTCGCCTTGTTCGTTTCCTCGCAGCCCGCGTGTTTCGAACGCGCCCTGGAGATCGGCCATGTGACGGGATCCGCATGGATCATGGATGCGGGCGGGCAGCGCGTCCTCCTCACCCATCATCGCAAACTGGGAATCTGGGTGCAGCCGGGCGGCCACGCGGACGGCGACCCGGATGCCGCCGCCGTGGCGTTGCGCGAAGCGGTGGAGGAGACGGGGCTCCCGGGGCTTTCGCGCGTCGGCGACGGCATCTTCGACCTCGACATCCACCCCATCCCGGCGCGGGGAAACACGCCCGCCCACGAGCATTTCGATGTCCGCTTCGCCTGCAGGGCGACGGGCGGCGACGCGTTTGTCGTGAGCCCGGAGTCGCACGACCTCGCCTGGGTTCCGCTCGGCGAGCTGGAGGAGCGCACGCGCGAGCCGTCGATCCTGCGCATGCGCGAAAAATGGCTTCGCCTCGCCGCTGTCACCACATTTTGAATACACCAGACCGGCCAGGATTCCGCCGAAAAACATGGACGAAACACCCAAGCCCGCCGCGCTGACCGACGACCGGCGCTTCACCAGGAAAGACACCCTGCTGCTCGGATTCTTTCGATACCGGCGCATCGACGGCCGCGTGCGGGTGCGCCCGGTCTGGAGCCGGTTCCTCATCGGATTCCTCGCGCTCGGCCTCGGCGGCTGGCTCGCGCTCTCGGCCGGCGCGTGGTATTTCGTCGCGCATTCGCGCGGCGTGAAGGGCGTCTCCTACCTCGACATCGCCCTGCCCTTTCGCTGGGACGAATACCGGCGCAAACGCGGCGACGACTACCTCCAGCGCGCGAGCGCCGCGCAGGAGAAGGGCGAGTTTCGCGAAGCCTATCAGCTCTTTCGCGCCGGGCTCTCGAAAAACCCCGCCAACACCGAAGGGCGGCTCCGCCTCGCCTCGATGCTCGCATGGCTGGGACGGCCCGACATGGCCATCGAAGTCCATGCGGCCGGCCTGCCTTACGCGGGCGAGGACCTCGCGTTTCTCGGCGGCTACATCCAGCTCCTGCTCGCGAACCAGGAGGACGCGCGCCTGCTCCAGCTCGTGAATGAAAAGGCCCCGGCCTTCGCCATCGACAGCGCGCACGCGCGCCTGCTCGGCATCGCCGGCGCCACCGCCTCCTTCTTCCGCGGCGACTTCGCGCAGGCGCAGGAGTTTGTGCGCCGCTTCAACCTCGGCGCGACCAACGAGGCGCGTCTCCTCCACGTCCGCATCGAATGGGAACGCGGGCTGGGCAATGTCGCCCTGCTTCATCTCCGCCGCCTCATCCAGCAGTCGCCCGGCTACGAGGAGGCGCATGCCGTCCTCGCTTCCTGCCTGCGCGAACTGGGCCGCCTCGATGAGGCGGAAAGCGCGGCCGTGATGCGCAGCGTCGCCTTTCCGGAAAGCGCGCAGGCGCAGATCGCGCTCCTCGACGCTTTTCGCGCCGCCGGCTCGACCGACCGGCTCCAACGCGAGATCGAAAGCCTGCTCGCCCGCGCGAAAACCGAACCCGCGCTCGCGGCGGGCGCGGCGGAGTTCGCCATCCAAACCGCAAATGTCGCCCTCGCCGATCGCATCAAGGCAATGGCCGCCGATGGCGCGATCCCGCCCCAGATCGGCACGCTTGTATCCATAGAAGCGCGATTGACGGCGCGCGACTACGGCGACGCGCTCTCCCTCATCGAGGCGCTCGAGGCCGAAAACCCCGACTGGCTCGAACACCAGGCCACGACCGTCGCCGGCCTCGAGGCCGTCGCCTCGCTCGGCAGCGGAAAGACCGAAGCGGGCCGGCTTCAGCTCGATGCCCTCCTCTCCCGGCCGGGCATGCGGTCGGAGAATCTCGTCGCCATCGCCCGACGTCTCCAGGAGGCGGGCGCGATCGACTCCGCGCGACGCGTGCTCACCCAGGTTGGCTCCTCCAGGCTCAGCCAGGCCGTGCTCACGAGCCTCATCGAACTCGACATCGAAACCGGCAGGCACGAGCAGCTCGTCGAAAACCTCGAAAAACTCCTCGCGCTGCGCCGCCCGTCTTCCGAATTCCTGCGGCGCGCGGCGGACGCGCTGCGGAGCGATCACCTGCTCTTCGACCCACGGCGCGACGCCGTCTTCGCGCGCGTCGAAGAGTTCCTCCAGGGCCGAAGCGAAGCCTCAGCCGAAACCGCGGCGGCTGATTGAGCGAAAACAAGAGGGCCGTGGCATCGCGGCAACGGATCAGCAGGAGCCGACCAGGAGGCTGTTTTCAGGGTCGGACGACGCGGGCGGTCCCGCCCGCGGCCGGTTTTCCTTCCAACAACCGTTTCAACTCCGCGAGGAAACGCTCGTTCTGTTCGCGCGTTCCCACCGAAACGCGTATCCAGTCCGGCATGGCATAACCGCCCATCGGGCGGACGATCACGCCCGCGCGCTGCAGATCGGCAAACACCTGCGCGCCGTTGCCGACGCGCACCGTGATGAAATTGCCCACGCTCGGGATGAACTCGAGGCGCATCGCCGTGAAGGCCGCCGCCAGTTGCGCGAGCCCGGCGGCGTTGCTCTCGCGGCTGCGGCGCACCCAGGCGGTGTCGTCGAGCGCGGCTTCGGCCGCGGCGAGCGCCACGGCGTTGACGTTGAAGGGCTGGCGCACGCGATTGAGCAGCGCGATGAATTCGCGCGACGCATGGCCGTAACCCACGCGAAGCCCCGCGAGGCCGTAGATCTTCGAAAACGTGCGCAGGCAGATGACGCGCCGGCCCTCCGCGATCAGCGGCCGCAGATCGGGCGGGTTGTCCTGGTATTCTGAATACGCCTCGTCGTGGACGAAAACCACATGCGGCGGCAGCGCCCTCGCGAACGCCTCGATCTCCCCCGGCGGGTTCGCCGTGCCCGTCGGATTGTTCGGGCTGGGCAGAAACACGAGCTTCGTTCGCGGCGTGATCGCCGCCAGCAGCGCGCCGAGGTCGTGCGTGTGATCGACCAGCGGAACCTCGACGGCCTTCCCGCCGAAGAGCAGCGTGACGAGCTTGTAAACCGCGAAGGCCGGCGCGCCCATCACCGCTTCGTCGCCCGCGCCGAGAAAGACGTGGCCGAGCAATTCGAGGACCTCGTTGGACCCGTTTCCGATCACGAACTGATCGGGTGAAAGATCGAACGCGCGCGCCAGCCGCGCGCGCAGGCGCACGGCCCCGCCATCCGGATACAACTCGAATTCACGCGCCGCGCGTTCGGCCGCGGCGATGCCGAGCGGCGAGGCTCCGAGCGGGTTCTCGTTGGACGCCATCTTGACGATCGAAGCCGGATCGAGGCCGAGTTCGCGCGCCACGTCCTCGATGGGTTTTCCCGGCTCGTAAACCGGCTGCTTCAACACCTCCGGTCTCGCCAGATCGCTCAACGCCGACGGTTTGCTTCCCTCATTCTTCATCGCAAAAGCGACATCCCTAACCGCCCCCTCGCACACGCGCCAAGTAAATCGTGCGCCCGGGAGCCTCTTCCTGAAAAGCCATTTATCTGTAACGTACGTTACAGATAAATGGCTTTGACGAGGCGAGGGCGGATGGCAGGATGCCGGCGCGCGGGGCGCGATTTATGAGGTGTTTCTCCCATCGCCTGCGGGCAGCAGGGTTTGGCGTGTTTTTCGGCGGCGTCGTGGCCGGGGTTTTCGGGTTGTGGCCGTTGCCGGCGGCAGGGACGAGACCGGATGGCGACGGCGGCGCTCCGACTCCTCCGAGCTTGCGCATGGTGGCGGGGGAGATCGAGGGCGCGAAATTCACGCTGGCGATTCCCGATCCCTGGAATCGCAACGTCCTCATCCTCGCGCACGGTTATCGGCCGGAGGGGGCGGCGCTCGCGGCGGAGGTTCCGTTGGAGGATCCGGCCTGCGCGCGGTTGATCGGCGTCGGCTGGATGGTTGCGGCCACGAGCTATCGGCGGAACGGCATCATCGTGCGTGACGCGATCGCGGACATCAACGCCCTGCGCGACCACATCGAATCGACCGAAGCCGCGCCGCGGCTCGTCATCCTGCTGGGCGAATCGATGGGCGGCGCGATCGTGACGTCGATCGCGGAAAACCAGCCCGGTCGCTTCCATGGCGCGGTCGCGATCGGCGCGGCGCTCGAAGCGCGCGACGAGGGCGAGCCGCCGGCGTTGAGCCACGCGCCGCAGATCCCGTTGCTCTTTCTCACCAATCAATCCGAGTCGGCCGGGCCGGAAAACTACGTCGCGGCCGCGGCGGATGCCCCCGTGCCGCCGGCGCGCTGGATCGTCGCCCGCGACGGGCACGTGAACGTCAATCCCGCCGAGCGCTCGCTCGCCCTCGACGCGCTCATCACGTGGATCACCACCAACCAGATCGAACGCGCGCGCGACGCGACCGTCGCGATCGACGCGGGGCCGGCCGCGGTGAGTTTCTCCGGGAACGCCGTTCACGGCGCCGTGCGAAACGTGACCGACGCCCACGGAAACATCTTCACCACCTTTCGTCCGAGGGATCTCGCGGCGCTCGGGTTGAGGAAGGGCGAAGTCTTCGATCTCGAAGCGGGCGGAAAAACCTTTCGCGTGCGCTACGGCAACGACTACAGCGACGTGCCGCGCGGCGCATGGATCGCCTTCGACCGCGCCGAGGGCGTCGTGCTGATCGCGCGCAACTACGAAAACGCCGCCACCACGGCCGGCGTTTCCCGCGGCGATCCCCTCACGATCCGGCGGGTGGCGGAGAAGCCGGCGGAGCAATGACGCGGCTGGGGACGAGCACGCAGTCCATGCCGGCGGCGGCGGCGGCGCGGCGGCCCATCTCCGCATCCTCGAAGACGAGGCATTCGCGCGGCGGCGCCCCCATCCTTTCCGCGGCGAGCAGGAACATATCCGGCGCGGGCTTGCCGTGCGCGACATCCTCCGGCGTGACGACGATCGGAAACAGATCGAGCAATCCGCTCGCCTCGAGCGCGCGGCGCACCACATGCCGCATCCCGCCGGAAGCGACGGCGAGCGGAAGGCCCCGGGCCTTTCTCTCACGCGCAAAAGCCGCGACCGGCTCGATCACTTTGATCTCCGCGAGCACCGTGAAATAGATCTCCTCCTTCGCGTGGGCGACGGCGAGCGGATCCATCTTCGTGCCGTGGCGTTCGTTGAGCATCTCGATGATCCGCGGGGTCGGCACTCCTCCGAGAGAGTAGAAAAAATCCTCGCTGAACTCGTGCGCAAAGCCGGCCTGGCGCAGGCCCTCGGTCCAGGCTCGGAAATGCGCGGGCATGGAGTCGATGAGCGTGCCATCGAGATCGAAAATGTATCCGGCGTATTCGCGGTCGGGAAACGTGATGTCCATCGCGCCGGAGCAAACGCGCGTCCCCGCGCCACGCCAACCCGAATCCCCCGGGCGGATCGCAGGACGCAACTTGCGAACACGCGATTCGACGCGAGACTCATGTGACTTCGAAGCGGGTTGCGGCGTCTATCGTGAACCTGTTTCGTGATTCCCCCCATGCGCCGTAAAGCCACCCTCATCGTCCTTGGAGCCGTCGTCCTCGCGGCGGCGATCGTCCTGCCGCGTGTGTTCACGCAGGCACAGCACAAGCCGGAGGCCGACGAGGCGCCGGCGAGCGCGGGGGCCTCGCGGAGCGGGGCGGTGAAAGTGCTGGTTCACCGCGTGAAGCCGCGCACGCTGGCCGAAAAGATCACGGCCAACGGCACCGTGCTCGCGAACGAATCGGTCGAGTTGCGCAGCGAGATCGCCGGAAAGGTGATCGCGATCAGCTTCGAGGAGGGCGGGCGTGTGCAGGAAGGGGACGTGCTTCTCACCACCAACGACAGCGAATTGCAGGCGCAGCTACGGCAGACGCTCTATCGCATCGACCTCGCGAAGACGCGCGTCGATCGCCAGCGGCAGTTGCTCGATCAGGGAAGCACGGCGCAGGACGCGTTCGATTCCGCCGCCAACGAGGCGCGCGTGCTCGAGGCCGAGGCGGACCTGATCCGCGCGCAATTGGAAAAGACGCGGATCCTTGCCCCGTTTTCCGGCATGATCGGGCTGCGCATGGTGAGCGAGGGCAGTTACATCACGCCATCCACCGCGATCGCCACGCTGCAGGACATCGACAGCCTGAAGATCGATTTCTCCGTGAGCGAGCGCCACATGGAGCGCCTTCATCCCGGCACCCCGATCACCTTCACGGCGGGAGGCGGCAACGAGAGATACACCGGGAAGATCTACGCGATCGAACCGGCGGTCGACCTGAACACGCGCACGATCCTGCTTCGCGCCCGGACGGCGAACACCTCGGGGCGCCTGCTTCCGGGGGCGTACGCGAACGTCGAGGTGACGCTCGACGAGATCAAGGACGCGATCCTCGTGCCGACAAACGCGATCATACCCGGGCTCAACCAGCGCTCGCTCTTCGTGGTCAAGGACGGCAAGGCCGTCTTGCGCGCCGTGGAAACGGGTATCCGCCTCGACCGCGAGATCCAGATCGTCAGCGGACTCGAGCCGGATGCGATGGTGATCACGAGCGGACTGCTGATGTTGCGCGATGGCGCGCCGGTGGAGTTGCTCGACACCGAGTCGTAAGCCCAAGCCGAGCGTTCCTCCATGAGTCTCTCCTCCGTCAGCATTCACCGGCCTGTCCTCGCGATCGTGATGTCGATCGTCCTGGTGATCTTCGGCCTGGTCAGTTTCAACTTCCTCGGCGTGCGCGAGTTTCCCGCCGTGGATCCGGCCGTCGTCTCCGTCTCGACCAGCTACCCGGGCGCGAACGCGCAGGTGATCGAGTCCCAAATCACCACGCCGCTCGAGGAGGAGATCAACTCCGTGCCCGGCATCCGCACGCTCACCTCGGTCAGTCGCGACGGGCGGAGCACGATCACGGTGGAGTTTCAGCTCGGCATCGATCTCGAGACCGCGGCCAACGACGTCCGCGACAAGGTCTCCGGCGCGGTCGGCGAACTCCCTCCCGATGCCGAGCCGCCGCGCGTGGCCAAGGCCGACGCGGATTCCGTGCCGGTTGTCTTCCTTGGCGTGGAAAGCGCGCGCCGCGACCTTCTCGATCTCTCGCAATTCGCCGACACGGTGGTCAAGGCCAAGCTCGAGACCATCCCCGGCGTGAGCGAAGTGGACATCTGGGGCGAGCGTGAATACGCGATGCGCCTGTGGATGGAGCCGCAACGGCTGGCCGCCTATGGCCTGACTCCGCTCGACATCCGCAATGCGCTCAACCAGGCGAACGTCGAGCTGCCGTCCGGCCGCGTCGAGGGCGGCCTGATCGAACTGACCGTGCGCACGATGAGCCGCCTCTCCACCGTGGAGGACTTCAACGACCTCGTGATCAAGCGCCTCGGCGACAACCTCGTGCGCTTCCGCGACGTCGGCTACGCCGAACTCGGCGCGGTGAACGAACGCACGCTGTTGCGCACGAACGGCGTGCCGATGGTCGGCGTCGTCCTGCGGCCCCAGCCGGGCGCGAACTTCATCTCGATCGTCGATGAGTTCAACCGGCGCGTGGAGCAGCTCAAACGCGAACTCCCGGACGACATCGAAGTCGCCATCGGCTTCGACGTCAGCTCCTACATCCGCGATTCCGTCTCGGAACTGCAGGAAACCATCTTCATCGCGGTCATGCTGGTGGTGCTCGTCATCTTCTTCTTCCTGCGCGAATGGCGGAGCACGTTCATCCCCGTCATCGTCATCCCGATCTCGCTCGTCGGCACGTTCTTCGTGATGTACATCGCGGGCTTCTCGATCAACGTGCTCACGATGCTCGGCCTCGTGCTCGCGATCGGCATCGTGGTGGACGACGCGATCGTGGTGCTCGAAAACATCTACACGAAGATCGAGGCCGGCATGGCGCCGATCGAGGCCGGCATCGTCGGGGTGAGGGAAATCTTCCTCGCCGTCGTCGCCACGACCGTGGCCCTGGCGGTGGTGTTCATGCCGCTGCTGTTTCTCGGCGGCCTGACCGGCCGGCTCTTCCGCGAGTTCGGCGTGGTGCTCGCGGGCTCGGTCATCATCTCGGCCTTCGTCGCGCTCACCCTCACGCCGATGCTGAGCGTGCGGCTGCTCAAGCGCGGCGCGCACAATTCATGGCTCTATCGCACGACCGAGCCGTTCTTCGTCGGCATGGCGCGCGGCTACCGCGGGACGCTCGCCGCATTCCTGCGCGCGCGCTGGCTCGCGATCCCCGTCCTCGTCGGGATGCTCGCGATCGCGGGATATTATCTCACCCGCCTGCCGCGGGAACTCGCGCCGATGGAGGATCGCGGATCGTTTCGCGTGCAGGTGACCGCGCCGGAAGGCACCTCCTACGAATCGATGGCGGAACTCATGACGCGCGTGGACGAAACGACGCGCCACGCCGTTCCCGAGGCATTCTCGGTCGTCACGATCACCTCGCCCGGGTTCGGCTCGGCTTCGTCCGTCAACTCCGGCTCCGTGCGCGTGCGGCTCGTTCCCGCCGCGGAACGCGCGCGCGCGCAGGGGGAGATCGTGGCGGCGCTGACACGGGAGCTGGCCGGATTTTCCGAGGGACGAATCGTCGTCATCCAGGATCCCACCATCGGTGGGCGGCGCAGCGGCCTGCCCGTGCAGTTCGTCATCCAGGCGCGCACGCTCGAGCAGTTGCAGGCGGCCATCCCGGGGTTCCTCGAGGAGGTGGAGGAGAATCCGGTCTTCACCTTCGCGGACGTGGACCTGAAGTTCACCAAGCCGGAACTCGCGATCGAGATCGACCGCAACCGCGTGCAGGTGCTCGGCGTGTCCGTGCTCGAAGTGGCGCAGACCCTGCAAAGCGCGCTCAGCGGCCAGCGCTTCGGCTACTTCATCATGGACGGAAAACAGCACGAGATCATCGGCCAGCTCGATCGGCGCTACCGCAGCCAGACGATCGATCTGCGCCAGATCAACGTGCGCTCGGCGTCGGGGCAGCCGGTGCCGCTGGACAACGTCATCCGCGTGAGCGAATCGAGCAGCCCGCCGACGCTGTATCGGTATGATCGTTACGCGGCCGCGACCATCTCCGCGCAGCTCGCGCCGGGAAAGACGATCGCCGACGGCATCGCCGAGATGCGCGCGATCGCGCAGCGCCGGCTCGACGACACCTACTTCACCGCGCTGGCCGGCGACTCGAAGGAATTCGAGGAAAGCTCCAGCAGCCTGGCCTTCGTTTTCGTCTTCGCCCTCGTGCTCGTCTATCTCGTGCTCGCGGCGCAGTTCGAGAGTTTCCGCGATCCATTCGTCATCATGCTGACCGTGCCGCTCGCGCTCGGCGGCGCGCTCTTCGCCCTCGGGCTGTTCGGGCAGACGCTCAACATTTTCAGCCAGATCGGCCTGATCATGCTCATCGGCCTCGTGACGAAAAACGGCATCCTCATCGTCGAGTTCGCCAATCAGCGAAAGGCCTCGGGGCTGAACGTGCGCCAGGCCATCGTCGAGGCCTCGGCCTCGCGCTTCCGGCCGATTCTGATGACCAGTCTCTCGACCATGCTGGGCATTCTCCCGATCGCGATCGCGTTCGGCGCGGGCTCGGAGAGCCGCGTGTCGATGGGCATCGCCGTCATCGGCGGCATTCTCACCGGCACGGTGCTGTCGCTCTACGTGGTTCCCGCGGTTTACTCGATGGTCTCGCGCGAACTCACCGTCGAGCAGCGCGAGGCGCTCACGCTCGAGGAGGATACCGCGCTGGCGCAGCCGGCGAAGTAGCAGAAGCCGGGCTTTACCGGTTTCACGCCGAAAGAAAGACGTCCGATCGAAAGCAGTGGCCGGGCAATGTGAATCGCGCAAGCGGCGTAAAGGTCGACATTGACGGTGGTCAGGTTGGACGCTTGCCGCGCGCCCGACGCCCATGTCAACTCTTGGCTGGCCCTTGGGCCGCTTCGCCTGGCCCGCGAACACCGAAGTCGCGGAGCGACTGCCGTTCACAAGCCCGGCGATTCATCGCCGGGTTTCGATTGCGGAACCCGGCCGCGTCGCGGAGCGACGCTTGACCGAACGCCCGCCGCCTCATTCCGGACTCTTCCATCTGGGTTGCTTTGTTCCACGGCATCGTTGCCGTATGTGTAACCCATCATCCTGGACTGTTTGTCACCTATCCTGCCGAATCGCACCCCGGCGCGTGGTCGACTTTGCCCCTCGGCTCCTTGCGGTGGATTTACCCCCGTATTTCTCCAGATCCTCGGTCAAGGCCATCGGGGCGACGTCGAAGTCGAACAGATCCCTCAACTCAAGACCACACGCCTTGGACAGTTTCACCAACGTCGAAAGGCGAATGTCGGGTTTACGACCGGCCTCGATCGCCTGGTAATGCTTGTATTTAAGGCCGGCCCGCTCGGCAAACGCTTCCTGGCTGAGTCCGCAGGCCTCGCGGATCTGCCTTATTCGCGCCAACAAGCGCCTCACTACGTCGTTTGCCACGACAAAGCTTAGCCGGAGCCTCCGCAGTCAGACACTCCCCTGCCGGTAGTGCTGGCTTTACACCCCTCTATCGGTAGTGCAATGGGAGATGGCCATGCGCCAGATCCTTGTCCGCCCCGCAACGCATCAACGCCATAGGGCCGCCACGGACCGGTTTCGCACCAGTTCCGGTCGCCTGGAGCACACCAGCCATCCCTCCGGCCGACACACCGCTGCCGGTCCGGTTCGTGCCCACCCGGTTCTCGCATGAGCCTGGTGAAATCCAAGCAGCGGGTCGTCGACCACGGGGAAGTTTTCACCCCGGCGTGGATGGTCGAGGCGATGCTCGACCTGGTAAAGGACGAGACCGGGCGCATCGATTCGCGCTTCCTCGAGCCGGCGTGCGGGAGCGGCAATTTCCTCGTGCAAATCCTGCGGCGGAAGCTCGCCGCCGTGGAACTCAAATACGGCAAGTCCGGTTTCGAGCGGCGGCACTACGCGCTCCTCGCGCTGATGTGCGTCTACGGCATCGAGCTGCTGCCGGACAATATCGCCGAGTGCCGCGCGAATCTGCTGGAGGTGTTCGCCGAGTATCTGGACCTCGCTCCGTCGGACGACCTACATCGCGCCGCCGCCGGCGTGCTGGCGCACAATCTCGTCCACGGCGACGCCCTGACGATGCGCGCGCATGATGGGCAGGCGATCACCTTCGCCGAGTGGGGCTACCTGGGCAAAGGCCGGTTCCAGCGGCGGGATTTTCGCTTCGACTGCCTCACCCAGTCGTCGGCTTTCAGCGCCGAAGGGTCGCTCTTCGCCCAGCTCGGCAAGCACGAGATTTTCACGCCGACGAAAACCTACCCGCCGATGACGGTGGGCGAGCTGACCGCCGCCGCGCCGGAGTCGACGCTATGAGCGATCAAGCCGGTTTCACCCTGCGCCAGCGCAATCCCGACGTGCTGACGTGCATCGCCAACCTCTCCAACGACGAGGTGTTCACGCCGCCCGAGTTCGCCAACCGGATGCTCGACACGCTGGCCGAGGCCTGGGCCGCGAACCACAAGGGTGCGAATCTCTGGGCCGACCCGACGGTGACGTTTCTCGATCCCTGCGTGAAATCAGGCGTATTCCTGCGCGAGATCACCCGTCGTCTGACCGAAGGGCTGGCGCAGAAGATGCCGAGTCTGGAAAAACGCGTGAACCACATCCTGACGCGGCAGGTGTTCGGTCTCGGCATCACGCAGCTCACGAGCCTGCTGGCGCGGCGCAGCGTATATTGCTCGAAGCACGCCAACGGCCAGCACTCCATCGCCAAGGCCTTCGCCAGCGACGATCGGAACATCTGGTTCAAGCGCCTCAAGCACTCGTGGGACGGCGACAAGTGCCGTTACTGCGGCGCCGGGCGCTCCGTCTTCGACCGGGCGGCGGGCCTCGAAACCCATGCCTACGCCTTCATTCACACCGACAACATCAAGGCCCGGCTCACCGAGCTCTTTGGAGGCAACATGCAATTCGACGTTATCATCGGCAACCCACCGTATCAAATGGACGACGGGGGATTCGGGGCGAGTGCCATTCCTATCTACAACAAGTTCGTTGAACAAGCTAAGGCACTAGAACCGCGGTTTCTGACGATGGTTATTCCGTCACGCTGGCTATTTGGTGGACGCGGTCTGGACGAGTTTCGCAATGCGATGCTAAACGACAATCGGATCAGAAAGCTCGTTGATTACCCAGACAGCCGACAGGTTTTCCCGAGCGTCGATGTTGCTGGCGGCATCTGCTACTTCCTGTGGGACAGGAGCAATCCGGGTGAGTGTAACGTCGTCGAATTTGAACACGGAATGGAGTCATCCGAGATCGTGCGACCACTTCTTGAAGAAGGTGCTGAGGTTTTCATTCGCAGCAATCGAGCACTGCCGATCCTGAGAAAAATCATGGCTGTGGAAACCGGTGCGAAATCGCTTTCACTTCCTGAAGAGAGGCGCTTTGACAGGCAGGTCAGTTCACAGAAGCCATTTGGCCTTCGCACCTTTTTCAGAGGCGAGAAAAGCAAGTCAGCAAAGAACGATGTGCTGGTGCTCCAAAGCGGTGGTCGAGGGTGGACATCCTGCTCAGAAATAACGACTGGCAAAGAGCTAATTGATAAATGGAAGGTATTTACCTCAAAGTCGTCGTCTGAGCACGCTGGACAAGTGGATAAGAATGGGCAGCGGCGTGTTCTCTCTCTGTCGGGCGTTATTCCACCAGGGTCGGTGGTTACGGAAACATACATTCTCCTTGGTGCATACGATACTAAACGACAGGCGCGAAATTGTTTTTCGTATGTCGCCACGAGATTCTTCAGGTTTCTCCTTGCCGTGCGCTCATCCGCACAAGACCTCGCACGCTCGGCCTATCAGTTTGTTCCGCTTCAAGATTTTTCCGAGTCGTGGACGGATGAGAAACTATACAATAAATATGCTCTTTCGGAGGATGAAATCGCCTACATAGAGAAATTGATCCGTCCAATGGAGGTGGACGATGAGTAAGGCCATCGACGAAATCCTCGCGCCGAAACCAGAGGCGCGTCCGCGCATTTACGCCTACTCCATCGCGGACGCGGCGCACGCAGGCTTGCTCAAGGTGGGCCAGACCACGCGCGACGTGAAACAGCGCGTCGCCGAGCAGACCAAGACCGCCGCGATCAAGAATTACCGGATCGAACTCGACGAATCCGCCGAGCGCGACGACGGCACGATTTTCAGCGACCACGCGGTGCGCGCGGCCCTGGCGAAGAAGGGGTTTGCGAATCCCGATCTGGAATGGATGCGCTGCACGGTGGCGGACGTGCGAACCGTCCTCACCGAACTGCGCACGGGCAAAAAACTGACCGGCACGCACCACGCGACGTTTCCCATGCGGCGCGAGCAGGCGGAGGCGGTGCATGTCACCCACGCCTATTTTCACTCGCGCTGGGCGGAGGACAAAAAGGCCGTCCCGCGTTTCCTGTGGAACGCGAAGATGCGTTTCGGGAAAACGTTCACCAGTTACCAACTCGCCAGGAAACTCGGGGCCAAGCGCGTGCTGGTCGTCACGTTCAAGCCCGCCGTGGAGGACGCCTGGCAAACGGATCTCGAGTCCCACGCGGATTTCGACGGCTGGCAATACCTGTCGAAAACCTCCGGCGGCGATCCGACGCAGATCGACCGCACCCAGCCGGTCGTTTACTTCGGCTCCTTCCAGGACCTGTTGGGACGTGACGATGCGGGCAACATCAAGGCCAGGAACGAATGGCTCCACGCGGTGAACTGGGACTTGGTCGTGTTCGACGAATACCACTTCGGCGCGTGGCGCGACACGGCGAAGGAATTGTTCGAGGGCGAGGAGGAGGCGGTCGCCAAAAAGGAGACGAAGCTTGAATACGCCGCCGGGTTGGAAGGCGTGAACGAGGACATCGGCGAACTCTCGACCCAAGAGACCGATTTTTTGCCCATCACGACCAGGGCCTACCTCTATCTCTCCGGCACGCCGTTCAAGGCGCTCGCCACGGGCGAGTTTATCGAGGAGCAGATTTTCAACTGGACCTACACCGACGAGCAGCGGGCCAAGGAGGAGTTCGCCGCCGGGCACCCCGGCCAATGGAACCCTTACGGCGCGTTGCCGCAAATGCGCCTGCTCACCTACCAGATGCCGGACGAACTGGTGGCGGTGGCGAGCGCCGGGGAGTTCGACGAGTTCGACCTGAACGCGTTTTTCGAGGCGTCGGGCGAGGGTGGGAAGGCGCGGTTCAAGCATCGGAGCGACGTGCAAAAGTGGCTCGACATCATCCGCGGCGGCTACGCGCCCAAGTCGGTGGAGCTGCTCAAGGTCGGCACGCGTCCACCCTTTCCGTATTCCGACGTGCGCCTGCTGCCGTATCTCCAGCACGCGTTCTGGTTTTTGCCCGATGTCGCGGCCTGCCATGCGATGGCGAGTCTGCTGGCCGAGAAGCACAACGTATTCTGGAAAAACTACACGGTGATCGTCGCGGCGGGAGCGGCGGCGGGCATCGGCCTGGAGGCGCTGCCTCCCGTGCGCGGGGCCATCGGCGGCGGCTTCGACACCAAGACCATCACGCTCTCCTGCGGTAAACTCACCACCGGCGTCACCGTGCCGCAGTGGGCGTCCATCCTGATGCTGCGCAACCTGAAGTCGCCCGAGACGTATTTTCAGGCGGCGTTCCGTGTGCAGTCGCCTTGGTCCATCAAGAATCCCCATGGCGACAACCCGCATGAGGAGGAGGTTCTCAAGCCCGTGTGCTTCGTGTTCGATTTCGCGCCCACGCGGGCGTTGCGGCAGCTTTCGGAATACGGGATCGGGCTTTCGCCCAACGAGCCCAACCCGGAGAACGCGGTCAAAGACCTCGTGTCGTTCCTGCCGGTGCTGGCCTACGACGGCGCGAACATGACGCAGATCGACGCGGGCGGCATCCTCGACATCGCGATGGCCGGCACCTCGGCCACGCTGCTCGCGCGCAAATGGGAGAGCGCGCTGCTCGTGAATGTGGATAACGACACCCTGCGCCGCATCCTCGACACGCCCGAGGCGATGGCGGCCATTGAAAAAATCGAAGGCTGGCGCGCGCTGGGCGACAACATCATCGAGACCATCATCAATCGGAGCGAGACGGTCAAAGGCCTCAAAAACAAGGCGAAGGACAAGGAGCTGTCGGCGAAGGAGAAAAAGCAACTCACCGCCGAGGAGAAGGAATACAAATCGAAGCGGAAGCTGGTGCAGGAAAAGCTCATCAAGTTCGCCACCCGCATCCCGGCATTCATGTATCTGACGGATTTCCGAGAGAACACGCTGCAAGACGTGATCACCAGGATCGAACCAGACCTGTTCGAGACGGTCACAGGTCTGACGGTGAAGGATTTTCACCTGCTTGTGCGGCTCCGGGTGTTCAACACCGAGCAGATGAATCAGGCCGTGTTCGCATTCAGACGCTATGAGGATGCCTCGTTGCGCTACACGGGCATCGAGAGCCACGAAGGCCTCACGCACTATGGGTTGTACGACACGGTGGTGGCGAGAGAGTGAACGCGCAGGGCAGGAAGAGTCCTGTCTGCCGCTTAACCTTTTCGCTCCGTGGCTTTGAAGCACCAGTGCAGCAAGGGATTGCTGCTGGCGAAGAAGCACATCACGAATCTTTCCGCGTCGAGGATGGCTCGGGAAGCACGATGAAGGCCCGTCGAGCTGGGCAATTACATGAGCGGCAGTTTCGTCGTCTCGCAGTCGGCGACCCACGCCTATCGAACGACCACGGGACGGATCGGCACGATCGAGGCGGATTGAGCGGGCGAGCGAACGCGCTCGCGCTTTGCAGATCGTAGTTTCACTTCGGTTGTTTCATCACCTTTCGATCCTGCTGGCGCACGGCGGGACGGAAGAGGCGCGAGCCGCCGAGCAACGCGAGGCGCTCACGATCGAGGAGGAAAGTCCCGACGCGCTCACGCAACCGGCAAAGTAAGGCGGCGCGAACGCGGCCGCGCGCGGCATGGGCGATCCGCGCTCAGTAGCCGAATGCGGCGCTGTCGGGATTGCGCGGGTCGCTGGCGCCGAGCAGGAGGTTGTGTTCGCGATCCACGAGGATGACTTCCGCGTCGCCCCAATGGGATTCGCGCAAATCGAGCTTCTGGCCGCGGGCCTCGAGCGCGTGCCGCACATCGACCGGCAGCGCGAACGGCTCCACGCGCAACGCGTCCGGCATCCACTGGTGATGCACGCGCGCGGCCTCGACCGCCATTTGCAACGGCATCTCGTGATCCACGACGTTGAGGATCACTTGCAGCACCGTCGTGATGATCGTCGGGCCACCGGGGCTGCCGGCGACGAGGAACAACTCGCCATCGCGCAACACGATCGTGGGCGACATCGAGGAGAGCGGACGTTTGCCCGGCTCGATCGCGTTGGCCTCGCCCTGGATCAGCCCGAAATAATTGGGCACGCCCGGCTTGGACGTGAAGTCGTCCATCTCGTTGTTGAGGAGGATGCCGGTTCCGGGAACCGTGACGCCGCTGCCGTAGGCGGCGTTGAGCGTGTAGGTGTTGCTCACGGCGTTCCCCTCCGCGTCGACGATCGAGAAGTGCGTCGTCTCGCTCGACTCGTGGCCCGGCGGATTTCCCGGAGGAAGATCGGCGCTGCGCTTCGCGCGCCGCGGATCGAAGTCCTTCATCAGGCGCGTCGCGTAGTCCTTGCTCACCAGCCCCTCGACGGGAACGCTCACGAAATCCGGATCGCCCGGATACTCCGCGCGATCGCGAAACGCGAGGCGCATGACCTCGGTCATGAGATGGAGCGACTCGGACGAATGAAATCCCATCGCGCGCAAGTCGAACGGCTCGAGCATGTTCAACATCTGCAACAGCGCGATGCCGCCCGAACTCGGCGGCGGCATGGTGAGAATCTCGAGATCGCGATACGTGCCGCGCAAGGGGACGCGCGCCGCTGGTTTGTAGTTTTTCAAATCGTCGAGCGTGATGAGGCCGCCGTTCTTCTCCATCGCCGCCGCGATCAGGCCGGCCGTCTCGCCTTCATAGAACTCGCGCGGCCCGCCGAACTGCAGCCTCGCCAGCGTCTCGCCGAGATCCTCCTGGATGATGCGCTCGCCTTTCTCGTAGAACTCGCCCCCGCGCAGGAAAACATCCCGGCTGTAGGGAAACCCGCCGAGCAGACCGGCCTTTTCCCGAAGGCTGTTCGCGAGTCCCTGGCTCACGTCGAATCCCTTGCTCGCGAGAATCCTCGCGGGCTCCACCACGATGCTCCACGGCAGCGTGCCATGCTTCTCCAAGGCCAGCGCAAGACCCGCCACCGTTCCCGGCACGCCGCTCGCGCGCCAGCCGACGAGGCTCGAATCGGGGATGTATTCACCTTCTGGATTCAAATACATCTTGCGCGTGGCCGCCGCCGGCGCGGTTTCGCGATAGTCGATCACCGTCGCCGTGCCGTCGGCCATGCGGATCAGCATGAAGCCGCCGCCGCCGAGGTTTCCCGCCTGCGGATAGGTCACGGCGAGCGCGAGGGCGACCGCGACCGCCGCGTCCACCGCGTTTCCGCCGCGCCGGAGGATGTCGACGCCGACGCCGGAGGCGAGATCGCTCGCGGATGCCACCATGCCGTGGCGCCCCTCCGTGGCCGGACCCTGGCCGTGAAGACAAACCCCGCCGGCCAGCGCGAGGGAAACCGCCAGCGCGCAGGCGCGGCGCAGGGCGCGGGCGGGACGCGAAAGGCGGGAGACGGGAAGCATTGAAAAGTCCGCGCGCGCGCAGGCGTGATTGCCGAAACAGTCCATGGGCATCCCGACCTTGTGCCGCGTGGAACCGTTCCCGACAAGGCCGCTCCGGCTTCGTTTCATTCTCCCGCCTCCCGCCCCTGTCCGCGCCGGCGCGGCGCAAGAGTTACACGGTTTTTACGCGCGTCTGGGTGGAAATACCGGGAAGGACCTAAAGGCTGGAGGCCACCATCCGGTGGTTGATTTGCGCCCCTCGCGGCGCGACCCGACTTTACCGCTGACAACCAACAAACAACGACAGAACCAACCTCTTTCATGCACACTCGCTCGCTTCTGGTCCGCGACTCCGTGGCGGTCACGTCCTTGCTTCTCCTCGCCCCCTCGCTTTTCGGCGGGGGCATGGCTTTGACGATGCAAAACGGCGCCCATCTCGGCCACGCCTACAGCGCCGGCGCCTCGGCCGAGGATGCCTCCACGGTTTACACCAACCCCGCGGGGCTGGTCGCTCTCGGCCGCCCGCAGATCGTGGTCGGCAGCACCTACGTCATGCTCGACGGCCCGTTCACGAATGACGGCTCCCTCACCGCCGGCGCGCTGCCCACTTCCGGCGGAAACGAAAACGACGTCGGCCTCGACAAGGCCGTGCCGTCCGCCTTCGTGGCCGTTCCCCTCGGCTCCCGATGGGCCTTCGGCCTTGGCGTGAGCGCGCCGTTCGGACTCGGAACCTCGTACAATCCCGAATGGGTCGGCCGCTATCACGCGCTGCGCTCGGAACTGAAGACCGTCAACATCAACCCCGCCATCGCCTGGCGGGCGAGCGATCGGCTCTCGCTCGGTTTCGGCTTCAACTGGCAGCGCGCCGACGCGACCCTCACCAACGCGATCGACTTCGGCCTCATCGGTTTCCTCAACGAAGTGCCCGGCTTCCTCCCCGGCGGATCCGATGGCGGCCTGCGCATCAGCGGAGACGACACGACAACCGGCTACAATCTCGGCGCCCTCCTCGAGGTGGTCGATGGCGCGCGGATCGGTTTTCACTACCGCTCGAAGATGGAGCACAGGCTCGAAGGCCGCGCGACCTTCACCAACGTCCCGGCCGCGTTCGCGCCGCTCTTCCCGAATCAGGAGGCGTCCGCCGGGCTGCCGCTGCCGGAGATCGTCTCCGTTTCCTACTTTCAGGAACTCAATCCGAACCTCGCCATCATGGCCGACTGGAGCTGGTGGAACTGGAGTCGCTTCGAAACGCTCGCCGTCGATTTCGCCAATCCGCTCACCCAGGACAGCGCGCAGGCGCAGAATTGGAACGACGCCTCGATCGTCTCCGTCGGCGTGCGCTGGCGCAGCAGTCCCTCGCTCGTCTGGCGCGCGGGCCTCGCCTACAACGAGACGCCTGTCCCTTCGGACGCGCTGCGGACCGCGCGCGTCCCCGACTCGGATCGCGTCTGGCTCGCCCTCGGCGCGGCATGGCATTTCAACGACGACGTCCGCCTCGACCTCGGATTCGCGCATCTCTCCATGAAGGACGCCGCTATCGCCAACAACGATGGCCTCGGCCACCTCCTCGTGGGCGACTACTCGTTGCACGCCAATATCATCAGCGCGCAACTGACCTGGGGATTCTGAGACGGCGGCGGCGCGGCGATTTTCGCCATCCGGCCTCGCGACCTCCCACGAAACTCGTCGCTGGTTCCGGCCCGAAGGGCCGTGATTCTTCAGCCCGGTCCAACGGGCTGGGATTGCGGCTCAAGCCTCGCTCGCAGGCGCCCCGATCGAGTAGCGCGCCTTGATCTCCTCGGGAATCGGAGAGGCGCGGCCGGTGGCGAGGTTGATCAGGGTGTAATCCGCCCAGCCATCGCAGGAACGTTTTCCCGTGTCCTTGCGATCGATCTCGAAACCGACCTTCACACCGTCGCGCCGGAAGGTTTCCACCCATGTGCGGACGACGAAATGATCGCCGAGGCCGAGCGGCCGCTTGAAGTTCATCTGCGTCGAGACCAGATACCAGCCGAAGCCGAGCCGGATGAACTCCTCCCACGGCGCGCCGTAGCAGCGCGCCATCTGCTCGTAGCGGCCGGCCAGCACGTAGTCCATGTAGCGGCTGGAGTGGACGTGGTTGAACATGTCGATGTCGTCGGGGCGCACCTGCAACACGGTTTCGAACTTCGCGAAAGCGGAAGACATTCCAGGATGGAAGCACGCGCGCGGTTTCGAAGGCAACCCGGGCTCGCGCCTTCCGCGACGGCTCCACCCATCCCGCGCGGCTTGCCAAACCGCCGGCGCGGCCCTGTAGTCGGGAAACCCTCCCCGGCCGCACGGATGCAGGCAATCTCACGCAAGAAGCAGTTCTTCTCCATCAACTCCGCGTTGCGACAATACCTTGTCGACATCCGGCGCGATGTGCGGCTGCCGGTGTCCTATCTCGATCTGAACCGGTTCACGAACACGCTGCCGCTCATCGACCGCAGCGGCCGCGACACCCTGTGGGAGACGGCCTTCTATGAACCCGACGCGATGCGCGACATCCACGCCGGGCTCACGCAGATCTACGCGCTGCTGAAGACGGATGGAGACATGTCGTCCGTGCGGCACCTCTACATCGAGCGCATCGACTATTGCGTGTTTGGAAACACCAAGCCGTTCCGCGTCCGCGTGGTCAACCAGTTCAACGACAACGCCGACCACTTCTACGTCAAGCGCGCCGACGCCTCGCGCATCTACGGGCTGGAACTGGAGGATCTGCTTTCGCCCAACCGGATCACGTATTTGATTTCCAATGACACGCTCGTCGAGGAGCACATCACGGGCATTCCCGGAGACCGGTTTCTGGAGGAGTTCGACAAGCGGCCCCGCCTCAACCTGGTGCGGCTCGCGAAGGAGTTCATCAAGTTCAACGAACGCTGCTTCGTCCGCCTGCTCGGCGACATGCGCTCCTACAACTACGTCGTCGCCGTCACGCCCGATTTCGAGGACGAGCAGTACCGCGTGCGCTCCATCGATTTCGACCAGCAAAGCTACGAGGGGCGAAAGAACATCTACCTCCCGCAGTTCTTCAAGGACAACCTGCCCGTCGTGCGGCTCTGCACGAGTTTGCTCAACCTCGAGACGATGCGGCAATACCAGCAGGAGGAGCGCACGCTCATGGCCCGGCGCCTTGCGTCGTCGCGCGCCGAACTCGAGCAACTCATCGGCTGCATGCGGCTCGATCCACTCTCGACTCCCGAAAAAATCGCGCGACTGCGCGCCGAACTCGGAGACTACCACCACAGCCGCGCCTTTCGGAATCTCGAGACGATGGGCGACATTCTCTGGCACCACATTCACGAATGCCTCGTGCGGCCGGGAACCGGTTGAGACGCGGCCCGTTCCCGCCCTTCCCCGAAGCGCGGAAATCCGGTTGCAACCACAAGTGTGAGTTTCCGTCACAATCCGCTGGAAACCTTAAGGGCTTCTCCTACAGTAAAGGAGCATGCCACCTCCCTACTCCCCCTTGGTGGCGCCCTCGCAAACCGGTGGCGACGGAGATCCGTCGTCCTTCGGGCTGCGTGAGCAGAACCTAAGATTCATCCTCGGCCTGAAACTGCACAACCTCCGCCAGGAGCGTGGGCTGTCCCTCGTGCAGTTATCAAATGGTTGCGGACTCTCCATCTCGTATCTCAACGAGATTGAGAAGGGTAAAAAATACCCGAAGACGGACAAACTGCTCGCGTTGGCTGAAGCGCTGGGTGTCACATATAATGAACTCGTTTCCGCCGATCCAGGCGAGAAACTCCGGCCGATCGCCGCCCTCCTCTCCACGAGGATGATGGACGACCTGCCGCTTGGACACTACGGGATAAGTCCGCCCGTGCTCATGGAGATCATGGCCGCGGGGCCGGATCGACTGGGCGCGATGCTGACTTTTTTCGCCAAACTCGCCACCCGGTTTTCCTTCTCGGTCGACGACCTGCTTCGGGCCGCCGTCCGCGACGATCTCGAGGCGAACAACGACCACTTCCCCGAACTCGAGGAACGGGCTGTCACGCTCGCCGCCGAGATCGGCTGGCCGGCCGGGCAGGCTCCGATCCTTTCGCAGCTTCGCTTCAGCCTGCAGCACGATTTCGGCTGGGAGATCGACGAGGAAAAGCTCGGCGAGTTTCCCGACCTCGCCGGCGTGGAAGCGGTGCCGATGCCCGGCGGCCCGCAGCGACGGCTGTTTCTCAACCCGGCGCTGACGGACGGGCGAAAGGCCTTCCTCCTCGCCTGCGAGATCGCCGCAACCGCGCTCGGCCACTACGCAAAAACCCGCAAACGCGCGTCCGCCTCGGAAAAGGGTTTCCGCCAGTTGCAGGCCGGCGCCCGGGCTTCCTATCTCGGAGGCGCGCTGCTCATCCCCCGCAACAAACTCGTGGCGGATCTCCAGGCGCTCTTCGCCGAAAGCCGTTGGAAAAGCGAGCGTCTGCTCGAGCTGGTCGCGCAATACGGCGGGGACGCCGAAGTGGTGTTTCACCGCATCATCCAGGTCCTCCCCGACCTCGGCATCTCCGGCCGCAACCTCACCCGCACCGAGCCCACCGGCCCCGCGGGCGAAGTCGGCGTCAGCCGCGAGATCAGGCTCGGCGGCATTCCGGAGATCGATGGCTCCGAGCTTCCGTCGCACCGAAACCGCGCGACTGTGGCCACGCGGCTCCTGTCGGAAGCGTCGGGAGACCCCGCCGCGCCACGCGCCGCCGCCGCGATCGAAAACGATCCGAAAGCGGGCGGGCGTTTCCTCGTCGTCGCCGTGACCCAGGCCCGGCCACTGCATCCGGAGGCCTCGACAGCCGTGAGTCTCGGCATCCTCCTCGACGAGGCGGCGCGAAACGTCGTCACATTCGCCGACGATCCGGCCCTGGCCGGCGGCGACGCGAGCGCCGAAAAGGCGGTCGAAACGCCGGCCTCGAGCGAGAAGGCGCGACGGCACGCGGCGTTGACGGCATTTCACAATGCCGTGAATCGGTAAGCCGCCCGATCCAGGCCGCCGCCCGCTCAACGAGCCGCCTTCAGCCATTGCATGGCCGAAGGCGGCTCTTAGCGTGCGGCCATGGAGAAACGCCTTTTTCTGCTCGATGGCATGGCCCTCGCCTATCGGGCGCACTTCGCCTTCCTCTCGCGGCCGATCCGAACCTCGGCGGGCGTCAACACCTCCGCGCTCTTCGGCTTCACGGCCACGATCCTCGACCTCGTCGAACGGGAAAAACCGACGCACATGGCCGTCGTTTTCGACACCGCGGCGCCGACCGCGCGGCATGCGGCCTATCCCGCCTACAAGGCCAACCGCGATGAAATGCCCGAGGACCTCGGCATCGCCCTGCCCCACCTCGGCCGCTTCGCGCGCGCGTTCGGCGCGCCCGTGATCGCGATGGACGGCTACGAG
>CAZFCY010000004.1:0-34302 GCA_964517665.1 uncultured Opitutaceae bacterium
TCCGGGGATCCCAAGCGCCAGTGACATCGCCGCGCGTCCGAAATGCTGCCCCACATTGCCCGGGATATATTTCGCAATCTGCGTCACTGCGATTACGCGGAAAAGCTCCTTTCGGCTTCGAAAGACTTTCAAATCTCTGAGCAGGATATGCCACGCCACTGCCGTTAGCGGGAAAATCGTGCAATAGAAGGCCGATGCGATTGCTATTGCGGCAACTCCTGGTCTGGTTGCAAACAGCGAAAGACTATCCTCTGTGATATGGCTGGAGGCGTGGACGATGAAGGCCACGAGCGCGCATATGCCTATAAGCAAGCCGAGGATGCGAAGCCAGTGCTTCATCTTTTGCGCGCTCGAATGAGATACCCCGTGCCGATGTCGCCGGTTGTGGTCAAATGCTGAAGCGCGAGGCAGGAGCGCAGGGCGATACGGCCCACCGGAGAGTCGATCCAGCGGAAAATCCGGAGCAGCGGACCGCGATCAATTCCACTCTGCTCCGTATCAGAACGACGGTCTGAATTGCCTTCTTGTCTTCTCGCCGCCAAACGGCGTCGATACGATCGTGCACTGAGGCGTTCGGAGAGGTTGCTGAGCGGAAAGCCGTAGCATTCCAAGGCTTCAACTTGAAAGCCGGCCTTCATGACCAAATCTGCCAAGGCTTTCCGTTCATAGCGCCGGAAGTGACCGGCCCATTCGTCGCCGGCTGACCACAGTCTCATGTGCGCGGGAACGGAGAGAAGAAGCCACCCTCCGCGCTTCAGCCATGGAAACCAATCTATTAGTGTCCCCTCGTCGTTCTCGATATGCTCGAGAACTTCGAACGAGCAGATGACATCGAACGATTCAAGCCATGTCGGCGCAGGTTCGGAATAGACGCGCGCATGCTCGCCATGTTGCTCGAACATCTTCACTGCAAGCTCGCGCGCGGCTTCGGAGGTTTCCAACAAGTGTGGTTCGAATCCAGCCCGTTTGGCTTCCAGCGCGAGCGCGCCGGCTCCGGGGCCGACCTCCAGCATCCGCCCTGGCGGAATGGCGGCGAGCATGCGGCGAATGCGTGCTCGTCTCATGAGATAGCGAGGGGCTGGCACCCATCCGAGGTCCGGGGCGGATGGTCCGAGCAAAGGGTGATCAGAATGCATGCTCGTTCCGTCGTGAATGAAGTGTTTCCATGACCACGTTGAGAAACTGGTCGGCGACATGGTCCGAGGTTATCGGAAGAAGGGAGGGGCGAGCGCGAACTTCCCGACGGTAGTCAAAGAAATGTTCGAAATGGTGGCAGATGGCTCCGGCGAGAGATTCGGCATTGCCGGGGGCGATGAGATAAACAGCGCCGGGCTCCTCCTGTATCAGCTCTCTGATCGCAGGGGAGTCGCGCGTCACAAGAGGCCGTCCCGCAGCAAGAACCTGGAAAACTTTGTTCGGTATGACACTCGCGGCCTTGGGTGAAGTGCCAAAGATTCCAAGGCAAACGTCCGCTGATAGAATCCAATCACTCAGTTGGGAATAGTCCACCCATTCAATCCATCGGGTGTTGCGGGAGGCGCGATCCAGCAGCCATGTCTGAATCCGGTGCTGCTCTTGGCCCCGCCCGATGATAGTCCAGTCGATCGGCATCTCAGACAGAATGTCCGCGGCTGCGAGTATGGTGGATATGCCGTGGAGAGGAATCAGTTGCCCATAAAAAAGCACGGACATTCTGCGTGGCACTCTCGAAACGGAAGGTGGAGGCGTGCGAACGCCTGCTTCCCGCGAGAAGAACGCCTGTTCGGCGCCGACCCAGACCGAGGCGACGGATTTGAATGGAATCCGGAACAGAGACTCTATGCGGTTCGCATGGGCATTTGTGTCCATGAACGTCAGATCAGGAAGAGAGACGGCCAGCCGTTCGCACTGGTAAAGCGCGAAAGCGGCGAAGGACTCCCGTGAAATCAATCGTCGATCATCGACGATCGTGTCATAGAGCGAGATGAACATATCCCAGACCAGGGGAATTCTCCAGTGGCGAGCCGCTAGTGCGGCGACGAACACGTCAATGATGCCAGGGTAGCCCACGAGAAGGATATCGGGGCGTGGTCCACGAATCAACGCCAGTAGCAGCTTTGGATAACCTGCCAGCCAGCGAATCAGTATGGTGATCCATCTCTGCGCGCCATGGATCTGGGACTTGTCTTCGATGCCGCGCCATAGTGGCTGGTGAATCTCTGTTAGCCGCACGTTTTTCCTGCGAAGGCCGTCAAGCAGTATGCGACAGCGCGGCTTTCCGGTGTCGAAATGACCCCAGACGACAATGTGTATCTCGCTGCCCGAACGCAAAGAGGGTGGGCATTTCATGATGGGAGACTGAGGGCGAATCTCCGCTGCGAGGGTTTGCCGCGCTTCGTGCCTGGCGCGAATCTGGCCGCAACGAGAAGCAACGGAGGAAGGAAGCCGGCTCTCCGGGGCGGGCGCGAGTCGCCGATCACGCTTAGATGCCGCCAACTCCGCTCCGCCAACCGGTCGTAAAAAAGCGCCTCTTGCCCGCACTCCGGACAACACGCCCGCATCCTGTCGGGCCAGCGCAACCACACCGTCACCCGTTGCTCCATCAAGCTCTCCTCCACCGTTGTCACCTCCCAAGGGCGCGGTAGTTGCAGCAGCTTGCGGTAGTGTTCTTCCACTGTCATTTGCCTTCTTTCCTAAGCTGATCTTCAGCGCCCTACCCACAGCAAAACGGGAAGAACCAAGAATGGCGTATGCCCGGGATTGGACGTTCGCCCACCACAATGTCAGCCCGTCCGTCCATGATAGGCCTGGTCAACTTCAGAATGTCCCTCCCGCAATATTGATTGTCTGCGGCCGTGTTGACGATGACGTCCGCGCCAAGCCGCAGAGCGGCGGCGAGGCCGGACTCAAACGCACGAGCCAACCCGCGGTTGCATGTATGGCGCACCACGTGATGGGCTCCGTGGGCTCTTGCCGCCGCGGACGTGTCATCTGAACTCCCGTCGTCAATCACCAGCCATTTTACCATGTCGAAACCGGGCAGTGTTTGTCGCAGATCCACCAGGGCTCCAAAACGCTGCGAGGCTTCGTTGTGGCAAGGAATCTGGATGACGAGCTTCATCACCGATAAGGTTCTTTTTTGAAATCGGGGCCAATTGCCGGCCCGGACATAAGCGTCAATGGACATGCGCCCCCGGCGAGCGCTATGGCGCGCCCGCCTTTTTGCGTTCCTCTAGGATATCGGCTCTTTTAAGGAGGGCGCAAAGCTGGCGGCGGTCTTTGGTCAGATCCGCGATCTGGGAGCTGAAATGGAGCCGAACCTCGGAGCGAGAGCCGCCGGCTTCGCGCGCGACTGGGATGGTGATGATGTGGAGTCCGGCATAGTCGAACACGTAGTGAAGAACCTGTTTGTTGTTGGCAAACGCTTCCATCTCGAGTCGGGAGCCGGCGTATCTTGACAAGTCTGGAACGAAAAGCTCCAGGTTCAGCTTCGCGTCGGCTTCGAGCTGAAGTTTGAACGAACAGTTCCGCGTCAGCCACCGTCCTCTGTTGGACGCCTCGAAACGATGCATGCCTTGGAAGGTGTCGGAATCGTCAGCTAAGATATTCAGCGGTTTGCGCACTACTGCAGGCTCATTCGCGGCTCCGATCCCGGGGGGATCGTGTAATTTATATACATGCGCGTATCTTCCCGCGTAGACCTGCTCATGCCCGAGAGAATCGAGGACTCGGGTTACTTCGCTCCTGTCGAGATTGTTGACATAATAATCGGCGACGAAATATCTCGGCTCCGCGGTCGACGAAAAGGTGCCGCTCAGCCTCGACAGATCCTGCATTTCTACGTTCGAAAGCAACGAGAGCAACGGATTCTGCCACCAGCCGTAGGCAAAGAACGTGCCACCGTCTTGTGAAAGCTTCTTCAGGGTTGCGACTGCCTCGACGATGGAGGTCTTCATGGGGGAGTCATGAATGCGTATCGCGAGTCTCACCCATTGGCCCGTTCCCGGGTAAGAAAGCGCGATCCCAAGGGCGAGGGCGCAGATTGCCGCAATCGTTCGGGCAACCCCCGACCGTCGGCGCACGGCGATCAGCGCAAGGCGAATGATCGTGAGACCTCCCAGAAACTGAATGATCATCATGGCCGCGAGGATGCGTCGCGCCCATGCCTTCTCTGTTGGAGTGATGCCGAGCCACCACGCGAAATATGCGCCGCCAATCCCCGCCAGCAGCCATACGCCGTAATCGGGACTTTCGAGCTTGCGGACAGCCCGAAGAAACGATCGCGACAACAGAGCCGCAATCAGAAGCATTGCCGCAAAAAACGGGAGCGTGTTCAGATGAAAGTAGCCTAAAAGGAGACTCCAATGCCGATGAAGCTTGGATGCAAGGCCCGCGGTATCGCTCAACCCGGATGCCACACCGGCCTGCAGGAAGATAAAGCCTGATTGAACCTGCCACCAATGGAAGTAGGATGAACCGCCGAGTTGCGCTAGTTTGAAGGCCTCGAAAAGAGCCACAGGAACCGCGAAAGCAATGCATGCAGCGATCATCTGCGCGCGTTTGAACTGCTTGAAAATCGTCGCGTCGGCAAGCGCAATTGCGAGAACCGCTGGCAATGCGATCAGCGCGACCGTCTTGGTCAGATAGGCAAGAGATAGAGATGTTCCGAAGGAAACGGCCCACCGCAGTCGGGCGGTCTCGCGAAGCCTCGACAAGGAAAAGGCTGATGCGAGAAGAAAGAAGAACATCGGAATCTCGCCGTAGCCACCGAAGGCATGTTCAGGAAGGCCGGGGATCAGGAGCATAAGGCACCCGGGCAAAGGCGCCAGGAGCGGCTTCTTGCTGATGACAGCCGTATAGCACGTCGAGAGCGCAATCAGCAGAAAGAGATAGACTGCGTTGACGGTGAGCGTCGACTCGAGGGAAACGCCTGCGATCCGATACACGAGGGCCAGCGGCGCCAAATAGGGAACTCCCGTTTGGATCCGGTGATCGAACGGGCGGTTGTCGCCGTAACTCGTCCGGTATTCGCCACTGTCAGCCAAATTCTTGGATACATGGGCGTTCATCGCTCCGTCAAAGGAGACGCCTTCGGTAAGGGCAATGGAAGCGGTCCAGATCGCCGTATAAGCGAGAAGCGCGAACGAGGGAAGCCACTGGCAAAGTGGCGATAGTGGAGCGCTCGATCGTGGGGATGTCATGGCTCCAGTTTCGGTTTCATCGGCAAGTCGAAGCGCGGCGGCCGACACAAATGACTGCGGATCGAAATGCCGAGGCGTCGAAGTTGGTTTGAGCCCGAACTCGTATTGCATTCAGGCATGGGCAGAACGAGTGCGGAGCCAGATGTGGCCGCCATAGTTGCGCGCCGCCAGGGGAACCTTGGCGGCGAGGCGTTCCTCGTGGAAAAGGCGTGCGTAATCAGAAAAGTACACGATCTCGTAGGCAGGGTTGTCGGTCAATAATGCCCGCAAGAAGTATGCCTCATTCCAAGCCCGGCCCTGCTCGATCCACGCGGGCGGGTATTCGAACGGCCAGAAAATGTCGTGGATGTGGATATAGACGCCGGGAACCAGAACAGGAAGAACTTCAAGATAGAGAAAATGGACGTCACTGGCCATTTTGACGACGTGGGTGGAGTCGATGAATAGGATGTCGTTTGCCTTGAGTTGCCTGAATACGTCCAGAGACACGGATTGAACGGGTCTGGCTATCAGTTCGAAGCTGTCTTGATCCGTTCTTGCAAGTGTGTTGAGCAGCTCCGGGTAGGGTTCGATAAATGTGATCGAAAGCGAGCTGTTCAGGAGATGGTCGTTGGCATCCAGCAGCAGTGCGGACGAGTAGCCCGAGCCAACTTCGATCACGCGAGCGGGGCCCACGCGTTGCAGCGTGCCGAGGAGTGAAAGGGCGTCGCCATAAGAGTATGTCGAGTTGTCGAAGCGGTATCTTCGGTCAGAGCGCGGCCCAAGCCAGGGATCCGCCTGCGCCGAGGCTTTGGCCATGGAATCGATGTGCTCGAATGTGAGCGTTTCGCTTATCGTTATGCCGGGAAGACTTGTGCGCTTCTGCAACTCCGCGATGTGAGCAGCGTGATGCCGGCGGTCGGCGAGGGACGGTACGGCTGAGTAGAAATGACCGCCGGGAACAAACTCCACGTCGCCGTGGCTCGACCGCATGCGAAACTCTTCGGATGAAAAGAACTGCTCCAGCAACTCGGCGGGCTTGGTCCCTCTCTTCAGCTGGTCGCAAAAGTGCAGGGCTTCGGGGCCGCTGGGGGCTCGCTTCAAGATGGCTTCAAAGCATGCGGCAACGAATTCAGGATCGGTCATTGGAGTGAAGGGCAGGCAAGTTCGGGAATCGCTTTCGACAGCGCCTCCTTCAAGGCGCCGGTGCTATAGTTGCGCGAAAGAAAACGCCAGGCCTCCGCTTGAACGGATCTCCATTTTTCCGGATCGGCATAGAGGGAGGCTACGGCATCGACAAAACTGGAGGTTTCCGCGCACACGAGGTGTTGCTGCTCCCACTGGAGCCCCTCCGCTCCGATTGGCGTGGCGACGACAGGAGTGCCAAGGTGCATGGCTTCGAGCACCTTGCCCTTGATTCCTCCGCCATATCGCAGCGGGACGATTGCGACGCGGCTTCGGCGATACAAACTCAAGAGATCTTCATCCGACAGGTTCGAAAAGACTCGAACTCTGGGGGACTGGAGTTCGACGATATCCGGGGGCGCGTTCGACCCGACGATGGAGACGTTTGCGGCAATCAAGCGCGCGAGTTCGGGCCAGACGTCCGCGAGAAACCATTTCACGGCGTCACGGTTCGGCGGATGATCGAAGCCTCCGACAAAGAGAAGGCCGTTTCTGTCGTCAAACGGCGGCACAATTGGATCAGGGGCTTCAAGGGCAAGCAGAGGAAGGCGGCCGATCTTGAGAGCGGGATGCTTCCGTCGAAGATGATCAACCTCGTCTTGAGACGGATAAAAAATCCAGTCTACCCGGTTGAATACATATTGTTCCTTGGCGAAATACTCCCTTGCGAGCTGCAAGTGCCCGGGATCCCCCAGATCATCGTAGGCCCTCTGAAGCGTGCGGGAGACAAGATCATGGCCGTAAAAGAGGAGAGGCGCGCTCGTCGCGGCGCGAAGCGGGTCGATCCACCGCGCGGAAGTATGCGCCCTGCTGAGAAAAATGTAGTCGAACTGTTGGGCGTTCGCAGCAACCCAGGCCTGCCAATCGGCCGCAAATCGTGGTCCGACGAGCACTTCGACCCCAAGATCCTGCAGCCTGTTTGTGTAAGGCTCCTCGGGGAAGAAGTTGTCGCCGATAAATTTGACGACGAAGCCTTCAGCAAGGAAGAACCTGATGTAAGTCATTATGTTGCGCGAGCCCGCGTCCTTGTCGGGCCTGGGCACGTAATGATCTATGAAAAGAATGAGCTTTTTGTTTAAGCTTCGCTCTCGAGCGCGAAACATTTCTGTGGCGTTGGGGCGGTGGCTTGCCAGAACCCGTGACCAGCGATCAAGAAAAATGGTCCGGTTTCGCGCCTGATATCGTTTGATGCCCCTGTCATCGTCCACTCCGTTGCTTCTCCCCTCGTGGTGTATCACGAGCGAGCGCGGCTGGTAGTATGTCCGATAGCCGGCTTGTCTCACACGAAACGCCAGGTCGGTATCCTCATAGTAGGCCGGAGCATAGATATCGTCGAAGCCTTGGAGTTGCTGCCAGAGCGGTTTGGGTATGAGGATTGCGGCGCCCGAGCAATAATCCGTCTCCCGAACGTAATTGAATTCCGGAAGCGCGGCGTCCTGATTTCGGCCATAATTCCAAGCCGATCCATCGCGCCAGCATATGCCGCCGGCTTCCTGAAGTGTCCCGTCAGGATAGACAAGCTTGCTGCCGACCAGCCCCGCGCGGGGGCGCGTGGCGAATACTTGTAGCAGATAGTCGATAAATCCGTCGGTGACCTCCGTGTCGTTGTTGAGCAAGAGAAGGTAACGGCCGGAGGCTTGCGAAGCCGCCCGGTTGCACGTTCGAAGGAAGCCCAGGTTGTGGAAGTTCCGCACCACGCGCAAATGTGGAATGGAGCGCAATGCTTGGAACACCGCCAGATCGGACGCGTCATCGGCGACGATGACCTCAAACGAGGCAGTATGGATGTGCCTTGCGATTGAACGGAGGCATTTAAGTGTAAAGTCGAACTGATTATGGGACGGAATGATTATGGAAACATCTGGCTGGGTTGGGGGAGGTGGAAGCTTGAAATCCGCGACCGCCAACCGCCGCAGGCGTCGGCAATGGCTGGACAGGTCGTAGGCCGGACGCGATTCCGCGGCGGTCGGGCTTCCTGGCATCAACGTGTCCATGGATCCAGAAGCATGCGGCGCACCGCCCGCAGGGGTCCCGTAACGCGCCAGGAGAGGCTGGCGGTCATGCGTTGAATTTTGTCGCTCTGTCGCTGTAGTTGATCCGTCATTGCCTTAATCTGCGCTTCAAGGGCGAGACACTCTTCAACGGAATGTTTTCCCGCCTCCAGGCATTGGTAGAGCTGGGCTTGCGCGGCGGCGATCTGTTGTTCCAGTTGATCGGTCTGTGCGCGATAACGGGCTGTTGCGGTGTCGAAGCGTTCGCGTAGTTCGGCTTTGTCCGCTCGGATGCGCTCCGCCAGAAGTTTCTCCTGCGCGTTTGATTCGGCCAGTTTATTCTCAAGGGACTTGAGCATCTCCAGGCGCTGTGAAGCCAGTTGCGATCGCGCCTCTGAGAGATTGAGAAAATGCTGGGCTTGTTTGCGCATGTGTTCGCGCTCCTTTTCCAGGTCGCGCGCCCACGCTGTGCGCTCCTCCAGAAGAAGCGTTTGTTGTTCACTACGGGCCATCGACGCAGCTAGCGCGTTCCGGAGTTTTTGAGCTTCGAGCTGCATGTCGCACAGCTCCTTCCTTTGGTCCGCGAAGGCCTCCAGCGACGGGCGCTTGTCGAGTTGCTGCCGCGCTTCGCGAAGTTCGGCCTCGGATTGAGCGAGTTGGCCGGAAATGTGCGATATGGTGCGACGCTGGTCCGTCAGGGCGTCGTGAGCGTCCCGCCGCGCCTGTTCCAAGTCTTGAATCTTCTGGGGGGCTGTCTCGAGTTGCTCTTTCAGATCCTGGATGACATTCGCGCGAGCCGCGGAAGTGTTTTCTATCTCAAGCAGCGCAGCTCTTATATTATATCCCTGCTCCCACCAGTCCCAGATGTATGCGCTGGTGCCCGGATCTTCGAATACGCCAACGGGCAGGCTGCGGATGGGCTGGTTTGAGCAAACTGCCAGCGAATACACACCCTTGATCACGCCCGGCTCGAAACGGGGATCGTCCGGATCGGAGATGAAGCTGCCTGGCGTCGCATGCGCATCCGTGTCGAATGCGAAATAGGAGCCTGCGACCAGGCGCTGCCGTCCGATGGCGACATGGGGGAAGTTTTCCCTTAGAAGACCTGCGAACTCGTGATGGGTGAGCTCGTGAACGTGAAACATGTTGCGGGGCCGCCCGGATGCGCCGTAAACAAGCCTGTCCGGGCTCGATATGATCAACATGCCATCCGGCTTCAGGATGCGCCTGCACTCTTGAAGGAAGCCTTGCGGGGATTCGATATGCTCGATGGTTTCAAACGATACGACAACCTCGATGGACTGATCATCCAATGGCAGCCGGGTGCAATCCGCCACCTCGAAACGCAATCGAGGATGGCCGTACTTGCGCCTTGCATGAGCGACGGCGTCGGCGGCATTGTCGAAGCCGATTACGGTTGATGCCTTGGATGCCAAAAGGGCGGAGCCATATCCTTCGCCCGATGCCACATCCGCAACGGACCGTCCTGCGACCAGCTCCAAGGCGATCGCATACCTATGCAGGTGTTCGAAGTGGATCTGTGTAATGCGATCGTCGTCTGGAATGAAACGTTCGCCTGTGAACTGCAGGGGAGTGTCCATTATGGATTCGGCGTATTGCGGAGGGTGCCGCGTCGTCCGGGCCCGTTGCTGCCGATGGGAGGATGCCCGCTCAGGGGAACGACACTTTCCAGGTTTCTTTGCACGATCTTGTCGGCTCCGAGGTTGCTCCGCGAATAGCGCGGCCAGCTCATTTGGCGGATGCCGCTTCCGCATGTTCGACGGAGAGGGCGATATGCCGCATGGGAAGGGCGATCAATCCCCGGTGCACGTAAGGGTGAAGGGACTCGATCGCCAAGGCTTCGTGAATCCAATGGTGTTGGATATGTGATTCGAGCGTGCCGGACGCAAGCGCGGGCGCGATCATATAAGTTCCCTTGGGCAGAAGCGGCATATCGAACCTGAATATGCCTGTTAAGCGGGCGCCTGCCTTTACTGTGGCCGGGGCGGACCGGGTGGAAAGGAAGGTGTTCTCACCGAACAGCAGTTGTCCAAGACGATCCTTGAGGTAAAAGCCGATGATGACGTCTGCAATATCAGCATCCGCCTGGGCGTGAATGCGAAGTTCCACGCATTCTCCCCCGCGAATGGTGTGGATGGACTCGTCCTTCCCTGCGATGTGCAGGGTGGCGCCGACAATCCGGGCCAATCCGGTTCCGTATCCGGGAGCGTTGGGATTGAATTCGTGGAGGTGGTAGTCTGCAGGAAGGCCGAGTTGGCGCAGATGTGCCGCGCGATCGAGCGCTGGAACTGCGGAGGATCGCGCCACCGAGGGTCGATCCGCGGGCTTTCGCGCGCTCGGGCCGCCGTCCTGCGGTTGATTGAAGTGGGCTAGATACGCTTCGGAAACAACCTGCGCATCGCCTGACATTTGCAGCCGCCCATCATTGAGCCAGAGCGCTTTGGAGCAAAGAGCGGTAAGATCCCGCGCGTTGTGGGTTACGAAGAGCACGGTTCCGCGTTCGCGAAAGGAGTTGAGCCAGCGCATGCATTTTTGCACGAAGAAGACATCACCGACCGCGAGGGCCTCGTCTATGATCAGAAGGTCGGCATCGACATGGGTGACAATTGCAAAGGCTAATCGCATTTGCATGCCACTGGAATAGGTCTTGACGGGCTGATCCAGAAAATCGCCGATGCCGGCGAAATCAGCAATCTCGTCGAAGCGGTCGCGGGTCTGAGTTCTGGATAGGCCCAGCAGCGAGGCATTGAGATAGACGTTTTCGCGGCCGGTGAAGTCAGGATTGAAGCCGCTTCCCAATTCCAGAAGGGCAGCGACACGTCCGTTGACTCGAGCTGTTCCGAGGGTTGGTTGAAGCGTGCCTGCGATGATTTGGAGAAGGGTCGACTTTCCGGAACCGTTTCTTCCGATGATGCCGATCGTTTCCCCGCGTCGCACTTGGAAGGAAATATCGGTGAGCGCAAAAAAATCCCGGTAGTGCCTTTCCGCCCTTGAATGCATCAGAGCGCGTGTGCCGGGAATAAGCCGGCCCGCAGTCTCGAGCGCGGGGGCCAAGAGCCTTGAAGAGGGGCGCTTCCAGATGCGATAAGCCTTGGTCAGCTGCTCTATGGATATTGCGATGTCGTTGTCCACGGTGGAGATGCGACACCACACTAGATGACGTCTGCAAACGCATTCTTGAGCCTCGCGAAACAGGCGAACCCGGCAAAGAATGTGACAGCGGAAATGGATGTCATCGATACCCAGCTTTCCATGGGAGGGAGACGGTTCCAGAGGACGAGGTCTCGGGAAATGTCGACAGCATGCAAAAGTGGATTGAATCGGAGGATCGCCCATGCCACGCCTTCGATTTTTGTCACCGGGTAGAAGATGGCGCTTGCAAACATGAGTCCCGTTGCGAGAGCGCCAACGATCTGGCCGATGTCGCGGAAAAAGACTCCCAAGGCCGATATCAGGAAAGCAAGTCCCAGCGAGAGGGCGACAATCGACGCAATCACCAGGGGAAGAAGAAGCATGGTCGTGTGAAGTCCCCGTCCAGCGGCAAGCGCTCCGATCATCACGAGCATGAGTGAGATCGTCATATGCACGACCGCGGCGCAGACGCAGGAGGCCGGCAGCACCTCGAGCGGGAAAACGACCTTCTTGACGAAGTTCGGCTGGGTGGCGATCAGCGCTGGAGCGGCCATGATCGATTCAGCCACGACATGGAATAGAGTCAGGCCAATGAATATGCCCAAGCCGTAATCCCATTTGGATTCGCTTTCAACAACACCGAACTTTCCTCCGAAGATGTACCCAAAGACGCCGACATAGAGCGTTAACATGAGCAATGGATTGAGCACCGACCATGCAAGTCCGAGCATGCTGCCCTTATGGCGCATTTCGACGCTCCGCACGGTAAACTGCCAGAGCAGTTCCCTGTGTCGCCAAAGCGTGCCTATTGAGGTGATCGGATTAGGGAGAGAGGCGGATCGACGCTGTGCAATTGGCTCCGGATGGGATGTTGGATGAGTCGCGATGTTTTCGACTGTCCCGGGTTTCGGCAGGTGGTCCGCCGGAAAACGTGAACGGTGGGTCATGGGTCTTTGAGCAGTCTTCAGTCGTTGCGCTGAAAGCTGCAAATTTCATTTCGAAGTCTTGGTTAGTTCGCCTTCCACCAGCCGTCCGATCATTTCCTCGAACGGCACCGAGTTTTCCCAGCCCAGAAGCCGTTTGGCTTTCGTTGGGTTTCCGCAGGGCGCCATCGGTTCGACGGAGGTGACGAGGTTGGCATCGTATTTCACGTAGTCGCGCCAGTTCAGATCCACGGCTGCGAAGGCGTTGGCGACGAGATCCTCGACGGAGTTGAGCTTGCCCGTGGCGAGGACGAAGTCGTCCACCGGGTCGTTTTGCAGCATCATCCACATGCCCGCGGCGTAGTCGGGCGCCCAGCCCCAGTCGCGGCGGCCGCTCAGGCTGCCGAGCACGAGTTCGGATTGGAGGCCCTTTTTGATCCGCGCGACGGCGCGGGCGATTTTCATCGTGACGAAGTTCGAACTCCGCCGCGGGGATTCGTGATTGTAGAGGATCGCGGAGCAGGTGGGGAGCTGGTAGGCGATGCGATAGATCCGCGCCATCTGCTGCGAGAAGGCCTTGGCCGCGCCGTAGGGGGTGGTGGGGTTTACGGGGGTCATTTCATCCTGCGGCGAGTGCGGAGGAGAGCCGAAAACCTCGCTGCTCGAGGCGTAGAGGAATTTCGGCGGCTCGGCGAAGTCGCGGATGATCTCGAGGAGGCGAAGGGTGGCCATGCCGATGCTGTCCACTGTGGCTTCGGGAAGTTCCAGGCTCAGGCGCGGGCTGGATTGCCCGGCGAGGTGGTAGAACTCGTGCGGCCTGGCCTTGGCGATGATCCGCCGCAGGTGGGTGGCGTCTTCAAAGGAGCCGTTGTGGAGGAAGAGCCGTTTTCCCGCGATGGCGGGGTTGTTGACCAGGGCCGCGATGTTGCTCGATCCGAGCGAGTCGGGGCGGTGGACCAGGCCGTGCACCTCGTAGTCGCGCTCCAGGAGCAGTTCACAAAGATAGGAACCGTCCTGGCCGGTGATTCCTGTGATGAATGCGCGTGGCATGGGACTGTTACGCAGGCATCGCGGACAGTCGCCAAGTGAAAACTGCCGGGACGCCGGCCGCGCGATGATTTCTCCGGGGCCGGCGCGTTTGCCGCTTCGCGCATGTTCCGTCTCGCGGCCGGGAGTTTGGTCTTGCCATGCGTTTGACGGCACACGGTCTTTCGCTCTCATGGAACCGTCCGGCAAGTCGTGCAGTCACGAGGAACTCAAGTGGTTTTGACGCTCGAGAAGAAGCTCGTCGGGAAGCGCGTGTTTTGGGGAACTGTTCTGAGTCTGTTCGCTCTCGTGTCACCGGCGCACGGGGAGGACGCGCGAGATGAATCGCTGCCGATGGCGGAGGTGTTGTTTCCGCAATTGGAATCGGTGTTGAGCGCGGCGATGAGCGAGTCGCCGCGCATGGTGCAGAGCAATCTCGCGCGGCTCGAGCGGCTCGAAACTGCGCTGGCGACTCGCTCGAACATGTTTCCCAGTGTGGGAGGCATGTTGCAGTTCAATTTCCAGGAGGACAGAACCGCGAACCGGCCCGAGGCGGTTTCCACCGAGAAGCTCTACTACAGTTTGCAGGCCGTGCAGCCGCTCTTCCATTGGGGGACGCTTCAGGCCCGAACCCGGATCGACAGGATCACCGCGGAGGTGACCGGGAACAACATGGCCGAGGCGTACCGGTTGCTCGCGCTCGAGATCCGCCGCGATTTTCTCCAACTCGTCATTCTGAAGCAATCGGCCGACAATGCGCGCTTCGACCGCGATCGGGCGCGGCAGCAGGTCGGCGAGGCACAGGCAAAGATCGAATCCGGCGAGAGCCCTGCCTCCCTGGCGGAGCCCACGCGGAATGCCCTGGATGTGGCGGAACTCTCGCTCGAGCGCAGCGAATACGCCTTGCGATCGGCCGTGCAGCGTTTCCAGCGGCTGACCGGGCAGGACGATTTCCGCGAAGAGATGATTCCCGACGGGATACCGCGGATCGGAGGCGCGGGCGCCGGCGTGGCGAGGTCGCTCCGGATGAACTATGTCGAGAAAGGCGAGGTGGAGAGTTCGATCCGTTTCATCAATTCGCAGCTTCAGATCGCGATGCAGAAACGGAGGGAGCACATCTTCAGGATGGCCTTGCGTCCCAGAGTCGATCTGGTGGCCGGCACCACCCAGGACGAGCGAAGCTATACCCTGGATGTTTCCAGCAAGGATAGCATCGCCTCGCTTTTCATCGGGATGCGGGTGACGTGGAACATCTTCGACAGCTTCGGGGCGCGCCACCAGTTGCGGTCGGCGATGTATCGCACGCGACAACTCGAGCTGCAGGCGAAGGATCTTCGCGAGGATCTGATCACGGCGTTGGAGAATGCGGAGACGGAACTCGGATTCGCGCAGCGCTCGCTCGGGTTTTCCGAGCGCAGCCACGGGTTGACGGTGCGGGGCGTGGCCAGTGCCGAGTCGCTCGTGGTCAGCGGGCGGGGATCGCCTGCCGATGTCGATGCCGCGAAGAGCCGGGAGCGGGTCGCCCGGATCGCGGTGTTCCAGGCGCGCGCCGCCTATCTCAGCGCGGCGGCCAATCTTCTTTCGCTGGTGAATCGGGATCCGTTCGCCAATTCGGCCGCCGACAAGATCATGAACCCATAGCCCATGGTTGCGCGCATCTTTCTTCGTTGCATCCTTCCGGTCGCGCTCGTCGTCACCGGATACTTCGTCGTTCGGATTCTGTTTCAACAGACCGCCATCGTCGTTCCGGTCGTCCGCGAGGACGCGTCCAATCTGGCGCCCGGGACCGTGACCGTTTACTCCGAACGCTCGGCTGAGGTGCAATCCGATGTCTCGGGGCGCGTCGTGGTGAGCAGGCTCAAGCTCGCCACTCCGGTGAAGGCGGGGGATGTGCTCGCGCAGCTCGACACCAGCGCGGTGCAGATCCAGATCGAGAAGGACGAGAACGAGATCAAAGTGGCGAAACAGAAGCTCGAGATTGGGAACCCGGCGGTGCTGGTTCAGTTGCAGAACGCGCGCGACGATCTGGCGCTTCAGGAGGAGCAACTCGCGCGCGGGACGGTGGGGCGGCTGGTCGTCGAGCGCTCGCGCCGGGGAGTCGAGCAGCTCGAGCAGCAGATCGCCTTGGACAAGGTCAATCTCGAGCAGCAGGTGTTCAACCTCGAGACCCAGCTCGCGCTGAACAAGCGGACACTCGGCTTGATGACGATCACCTCTCCCATCGATGGCGTCGTGGCCGAGGTGATCTCGCGCGTGGGCGACCTCGTGAATCCGGGAAACATCATCGCTCGGGTGACTTCCGATGCCCGCATCGTCGAGGCGAAGGTGAGCGAGGAGAATTTTGCCGGGGTGAAGATCGGGCAGAAGGCCACGGTGCGCTTCACGCAGTATGGAAACGCGTTGTTCGACGCCACGGTCGCGAGGATCCTCCCCGAGGCCGATCCGCTGACCCAGCGCTACCGCGTGCACCTCGATGTCGGGATCGAAGGCGAGAAACTCGTGCCGGGCATCACGGGCGAGGCGAGCATCCTGCTCGACCTGCACGAGGACGCGCTGGTGATTCCGCGCGCGGCGCTCATGGCGGACTGGGTTTTCGTGGTCGAGGATGGCGTCGTCGTTCGCCGCCAGGTGAAGCCGGGGTTCACCGGATTGGACGTCGTCGAGATTCTCGAGGGCCTTTCCGAGGGCGACCTCGTGATCGTGGCGGATCTCGATCGCTTTCGCGATGGCGACCGCGTGCGCACGAGGTCATGGACGGAGGAGGACGCGCGCTGAGACGCGCGTGGTCGAAATGTCTGAAGGTCGAATGTCGAAGGTCGGAATAGCGCGGGAGAGATTGCCAATGGCGCGTTTTCCACGAGAAATGCGAAGCGGCGCGAAAGAGTCGTTCTTCGACTTTGGACTTGAGACTTTGGACCTTCGACCGCGCCGCCGCCGCTTACTTTGGACCTTCGACTCCCTTCCGGATGTCTCCTAATCTCCGGATCGCCCTTCGCTTTCTTTTTGCCCGCAAGCGCTCGATGTTGATGAGCCTGACGGGGATCGTCTTCGGCGTCGGTTTCTTCATCGTCACGCAGGCGCAGACGAGCGGGTTCGAGGAGTTCTTCATCCGGACCATCCTCGGCACCGAGGGCGCGATCCGGGTGGAGGACAAGTTTCAGGACACGTTGCGCGCGATCGGCGCGGGCGGGGCCGGTTCCTCGTCCCGATTCCAGGTCTCGGATCGCGACAGCCGCCGCTATGTCGAGGGCGTCGAATACCCGCAGCTCGTGCGGGAGGCGCTGGGGCAGTTTCCGAACGTGGCGGCAGTGTCGGAGATCGTGAGCGGCTCCGTGCTTGCGGAGAGTCCGTTGCGCAACGCCCAGGCGCAGATCCTCGGGATCAATCTCGGCGACCATCTTCAGGTGTCGGACCTCGCGAGCCAGATCATCCTGGGGGACGCGAACCGGTTTCGCGCGGACCTCATCGGGGCGTTGATCGGCGTGAATCTCGCGGAGCGTTTGCAGGTGTCGGTGGGGGACACGATAACGCTTTCGAACATGGCCGGCGGCAATCGGCGTTTTCGCATCGACGGGGTGTTCCGGACGGGCAGTCGCGACATCGACAAGATCCGGCTCTATGTGCACATGAGCGAGGCGCGGTCGCTGTTGAAGCGGCCGTTTGGCGCGTCCTATTTGCAGGTCCACCTCTTCGATCGCGATCGCGCGCCGATGGACGCGTTGCGGATGGAAGACGTCCTGCAGCACTCCGTCACGAGCTGGCAGGAGCGCGAGGAGGTCTGGCTCGATGTTTTCACCGCGTTGCAGGTCTCGTCGGCCATCACGGTTTCCACGATCATCCTCATCTCCGGCCTCGGGATGTTCAACACGCTCGCCATGATGGTGATGGAGAAAACGCGCGAGATTTCGATCCTGCGCTCGATGGGCTACACGCGCAAAGACATCAGCCGGATCTTCGTCTGGCTGGGCGTGATCGTGCTCGCGATGGGCACGGTGACAGGCTGGCTCGTGGGCGCGGGCCTCACGTATGGCGTGTCGCGCCTGCCGATCCGCATTCGCGGCATTTTCAGCACCGACCATTTCGTTGTGAATCCGTTGCCCTCGCATTACGTCATCGCGGCGATCACGGCCGCGATCATCGTCATGATCGCCAGCCTCATCCCCGCGCGGCGCGCGGCGCGGCTCGAGCCGGGCGACGTCATCCGGGGGACGGCGACATGACGAGAAAATATCGCTCTCAGGCAGGAGCGGCTTCAGCCGCGATCATACGCGCATGCGCGTTCGAATCGCGGCTGAAGCCGCTCCTGCGTTTTTGTTCGAGGCCACGATGAACCCGGCGATCAACGAATCCCACCGCGCGGACGCGGTGGTCACTTGCGAGGGTTTGCAACGCTACCTCGGCGAAGGCGAGGGGAGGGTGCACGTGCTCAAGGGCGTTTCCTTCTCCGCCCGGCCGGGCGAGGTGACGGCGATCGTCGGCCCCTCGGGCTGCGGCAAGTCCACGTTGCTCTACCTTCTCGGCCTGCTCGACCGGCCGGATGGCGGCTCGATTCGCATTCGCGGAAGCGAAGCCTCGAAGGCGGACGACGAGCGGCGCACCGCGTTGCGGGCGGAGCACATCGGTTTCGTTTTCCAGTTTCACTTCCTGCTCCAGGAGTTTTCCGCGGTCGAGAACGTCATGCTGCCGATGCGCAAGCTCGGCCGGCTCTCGTCCGCGGAGATGCGCGCCCGCGCGGTGAATCTGCTCGGCGCGGTCGGCCTCGGCGCGAAGACGGAGCGCCTGCCCACGCAACTTTCGGGCGGCGAACAGCAACGCGTCGCCATCGCGCGCAGCCTCGCCAACGAACCGGCCTTGATCCTCGCGGACGAGCCGACCGGAAACCTCGACGTGACCAACTCGAACATGGTCTTCGACCTGCTGCTGCGCCTCGCGAAAGAGAAGCGGCAGGCGATCGTGCTCGTGACGCACAATCCCGACATCGCGTCGCGCTGCGATCGCACGCTGGCGATGCGCGACGGGCAGTTCGTGGCATAGCCGGCGAGGGCGCGGAGAACGGATCCGTCCGGTCAAATCGAACGATCCGATCGTGCCGTTCCGTTCGATGCGAGGCGCCGCTGAAACCCTTAAAAACATTAGTGCTCGGCGCGCGGCAAATTGCTGTTGCTTATGGGTCCGCGCATTTCCCGGCGCCCCCCCTTTTTTAATTGCGTTGCAAATCCGCGATTCGTTTCCTGCCGGACAATTTTTGCACAGTAAGTCATCCCCGACAAAACCGTGGCATCAGGCACTTCCCGAAAAACATTCTTGAGCGCGTGTGTGGCCTTGGTCGTAGGCGCGATCGCGTTGCCCCGCACACTCCGCGGGAAGCCTTCCGGCTCCTCGAGTCGCGCCAGGGCATCCATCAAGCTCGAGCCGGACCCCCGCGCGATTTCCCGTCGTGGCGTGAACGGCTGATCGCTTCACCTTTCCGCGTCCGCTCCCCCCTTTCATCATGTCGAAGGTGTTTCCCAAATCGGCCAACACGCTCCCGCTGAAGATCGCGGTTTTCCTCGTGGTCTTCGCCGGCACCGTCCTCGCCGGTGTGAACTACTACGCCACGCCCAAGTACACACGAGTGGGGTACGCGCCGATCCAGCCGGTTCCGTTCGAGCACAGCCTGCACGCGGGGCAGCTCGGGATCGATTGCCGCTACTGCCACACGCACGTGGAGGAGTCGGACCACTCGAATGTCCCGGCCACGCACACCTGCATGGCGTGCCACAGCATCATCAAGACGGACAGCCCGCTGCTGGCTCCGGTGCGCGCGAGCTACGAGACCGGCGAGCCGGTGCCGTGGGCCCGCATCCACAAGGCGCCCGATTACGTTTACTTCAGCCATCAGGTTCACGTGAATCGCGGCATCAGTTGCTACGAATGCCACGGCCAGGTGAACGAGATGCCCGTGATGTTCCAGGCGCATTCCCAGAGCATGGGCTGGTGCCTCGATTGTCACCGCGCGCCTGAGAAGCAAATCCGTCCCCTCGACGAGGTCTTCAACCTCGACTGGCACGCCGCCAGCCCGGAGGCCCAGATCGAGCTGGGCCGCGAGCTGGTGGGCAAATGGAACGTCAAGCCGCCGCAGAGTTGCTCCGGCTGTCACCGATGAAACGCGTTTTCAAACATCCCGAACCCTCCCGCGCCGAACAGACCGGTCCTCGCTACTGGCGCAGCCTCGACGAGCTGCAGCAAACTCCAGGCTTCAAGGAGTACGTGGCGCGCGAATTCCCGGAAGGCGCCTCGGAACTGGACGAGGTCGATCGCCGGCACTTCTTCAAAATCATGGCGGCCTCCTTCGCCTTCGGAGGCTTTGCCTTCGCCGGCTGCCGCCGGCCCGAGGCGAAGATCCTCGCGTATGCGAAGACGCCCGAGCACGCGATCCCGGGGCTTCCGCTTTATTTCGCGTCGTCGTTTCCGCTGCGCAAGAGCGCGACGCCGGTCGTGGTCGAGACGCACACCGGACGCCCGACGAAGATCGAGGGCAACCCGAGTTACGCGCCCAACGGCGGCGCCACGGACCTCGTCACGCAGGCTTCGGTTCTCGATCTCTACGATCCGGATCGCTCGACCTCGCACCGCAAGGGCTCCGCGCGCGCCACGGCCGCCGAGATCAACGACCTGCTCGCGGGCATCGCGGGCCGTTTCGGCGGCTCGCAGGGCGCCGGCCTCGCGTTTCTCGCCGGACAGTCGAGTTCGCCGACGCGCGCGCGGCTGGTCCGCGCGTTGAAGGCGCGATTCCCGCGCGCGCTCTGGGCGGAATACGAGCCGGTCGACGTCACCGTCGGCGAGCGCGTCGCGACCGCGCTCGCGGGCCGGCCGGCCAAGGTGCATTACGCATTCGCCGGGGCCGCCCGGGTGGTGTCGGTCGACGCTGATTTTCTCCAGACCGAGGACGGCCACGTGCAGTTCTCGCGTGATTTTGCCAGCGGTCGCCGCATGGCCAGATCGGGCGACGCGATGAACCGCCTCTACGCGGTCGAAAGCGCGCTCACCCTGACCGGCGGCATGGCCGATCACCGCCTCCGGCTCGCGAGCGGTGAGATGACGGCGTTTCTCGCCCAACTCGCGCTCGCGGTGGGCGTCACCGGACCGGACGCGCTCGGCGCGCTGGCCGCGAAGTCGCCGGCCGATGCGAAGTGGGTGGAGGCCTGCGCCGCGGACCTCGCCTCCCATCGCGGCGCCAGCCTCGTCATCCCGGGCGCGAATCTGCCCGAGGCGGCGCACGCCATCGCGCTCTTGATCAACCAGGCGCTGGGGAATGTGAACCGCACCGTGCTCGTGCTCGGCACGGAAGACGAGCCGGCCGCCGGGATCGCCGATGTCGCGGCCGCGATCCGCGATGGCACGGTCCAGACGCTCTTCGTGCTCGGAGGCAATCCGGCTTACAATGCCCCGGCGGATCTCGATTGGGCGGCGTTGCAGAAGTCGGGGCCGGAAGTCGTCCGGCTCGGTTATTACGAGGACGAGAGTTCCGACGGTGTGGCCTGGCATCTTTCGGCCGCGCACTACCTCGAATCCTGGGGCGACGCGCGCACGGCCGAGGGAGTGATCGTGCCGGTGCAGCCCATGATCATGCCGCTCTTCGGCGGTTTGACCGAGATCGAGGTGCTCGCCCGGATTCTGGGAGAGCAGTCGCCTGATCCCTACAGCCAGGTTCTGGCGACGATTTCCGCTTTGCTGGGTGAAAACGCCGGCAAGGGTTTCAAGCAGTTCCTGCACGACGGCGTGCTGGAAGGCTCCGGCTACACGGCGGTGAGCCGCATCAACGCCGGCGCGGCGGGCGCGTTCATCGCCAATGCCCCGGCTCCGGTTTCGCCGGATTCGTCCGCGCTCGAGGTGCGTTTCTTCGCCGACCTCAAGATCGACGACGGTCGTTTCAACAACAACGGCTGGCTGCAGGAGTGCCCGGACCCGATCACGAAGCTCACCTGGGACAACGCGATCCTCATCAGCCCGCGCCTGGCGGCCGAACTCGGAGTCGTGGCGCCAAACGCGGCGATCCAGATCATCCGCAAAAACCCGAACGCGATCGCGAACGGCAAGCAGATCGCGCACTACGCCGAGGTCACCGTCAACGGCCGCACGGTGAAGGGCGCGGTGCACATCCAGCCCGGGCTCGCGAACTACACGGTCATCCTTCCCCTCGGTTTCGGTCGCGCCAGGACCGGCCGCATCGGCGCGGGCGCGGGCTTCAACGCCTACGCCGCGCGCACCTCGGACGGCCTGTCGTTTGCCCAGGGCGGATCGATCAAGGTGGTCAAGGGCGAGACCGTCGTGCTCGCGACCACCCAGGAGCACTGGTCGATGGAGGGCCGCGCGCTCGTTCGCGAGGCGAACGTGGAGGATTTCGAAGCGCATCCCGATTTCGTGAAGCAGATCGGCATGGAGTCGCATTCGCCGAACCCTTACGGGAACGATTTCGACATGCCGCTTCACAGGAAGGTCGTCGAGACGCCGCGCGGCCAGTCGCTCTACGAGCACCCGAATCTCGACGGAAGCACGCGCGCGACGGTGGACGGCACCCACCAGTGGGGCATGTCGATCGACCTCAACACCTGCACGGGCTGCAACGCCTGCGTGGTCGCGTGCCAGTCGGAAAACAACATCCCGATCGTCGGCCGCGATCAGGTGCGCCGCGGTCGCGAGATGCACTGGATCCGCCTCGATCGCTACTATTCGGACGGGCGCGCGATGGGCTCGGCGTTTGGCGGCGCGGGAAATGCCGAGATTCCGGAGGATCCCCAGATTTCGTTGCAGCCGGTCGCCTGCATGCATTGCGAGACGGCGCCCTGCGAAACCGTCTGCCCGGTCAACGCGACCGTGCACGACGAGGAAGGCCTCAACGTGATGGCCTACAACCGCTGCATCGGCACCCGCTATTGCGCGAACAACTGCCCCTACAAGGTGCGGCGTTTCAATTTCTTCGATTTCAACCAGCGCCAGATCGACCAGCTCTACATGGGGCCCGCGGGTCCGCATGGGATGCCCGAACTGACGCAGATGAGCAAGAACCCCGACGTCACCGTGCGCATGCGCGGTGTGATGGAAAAGTGCACCTACTGCGTGCAACGCATCCAGGAGGCGAAGATCCACGCCAAGGTCCGCGCCCGCGATTCCGCGGATGTCGCCGTTCGCGACGGCGATTTGAAGACGGCGTGCCAGCAGGTCTGCGCGACCAACGCGATCGTCTTCGGAAACCTTCTCGATCCCGAGAGCGCGGTTTCGAAGGCGAAGGCCTCCGAGCGCGACTACTCGCTGCTCGGTTACCTGAACACGCGGCCCCGCACGACTTACATGGCCCGCTTGCGCAACCCGAACAGGACGATGCCCGACTACTACGACATGCCGCTTTCGCGCGTGGAGTACAACGCCAAGAATCCGCACGGCCATCACGAGGCGGGCCACGAAGGGCACGGAGCGGCGGGGCACGAGGCCGGCCATGCGTCCGAGGAAACTGCAACCCCCCATTCCCCGAGCCACTAATGGACCGCGCTGAAATGCATTCCGCGAGCGGCCACGCCGCCACCCACGCCTCCGGCCCGGCCGTGTTGCGCGAGGTGAATCCCGCCATTTTCCCCCGGGCTCCGCTCGTCGAACATGGCCGGAGCTTCAACTGGATCACCGAGAAGATCTGTGGCATCGTCGAGGAGAAGACGCCGCGCTGGTGGTGGATCGCGTTCGGCGTGGCGTGTTTTATCGCGTCGTTCACCGTCGCCGGCCTGATTTATCTCGTGGTGACGGGCACGGGCGTCTGGGGCCTCGCCCATCCGACCAACTGGGGCTGGGCGATCGTGAACTTCGTGTTCTGGATCGGCATCGGCCACGCGGGCACGCTCATCTCCGCGATCCTGTGCCTCCTGCGGCAGAAGTGGCGCACGTCGATCAATCGCGCGGCGGAGGCCATGACGATCTTCGCCGTCATCTGCGCCGCGATCTTTCCGGTCTTCCACACGGGCCGCGTCTGGTTTGCGCTCTGGCCGGGGTTTTTGATTCCGTTTCCCAACGCGAATTATATCTGGCCGAACTTCCGCAGCCCGCTGGAGTGGGACGTGTTCGCGGTCTCGACCTACGGGACGGTTTCGGTGCTGTTCTGGTATGTCGGCCTCGTTCCGGACTTCGCCACCGTGCGCGACCGCGCGAAGACGCGCCTGCGCAAGATCATGTATGGCATCGTGGCCATGGGCTGGCGCGGCAGCAACCGCCACTGGAGCAACTACGAAATGGCCTACCTCATGCTGGCCGGCCTTTCGACCCCGCTCGTGCTTTCGGTGCACACGATCGTGTCCTTCGACTTCGCCGTCGCGCTGATCCCGGGCTGGCACACGACGATTTTCCCTCCCTATTTCGTCGAGGGCGCGATCTTCTCCGGCTTCGGCATGGTGCTCACGCTCATGCTGCCGCTGCGCTCGATCTATCGCCTGGAGGATCTGATCACGCAGTATCACATCGACTGCATGTGCAAGATCGTCCTCGCGACGGGCACGATGGTGGGCTACGCCTACGCGATGGAGTTCTTCATCGCGTGGTACGGCGCGAACCCCTTTGAAGGCTTCGCTTTCATCAACCGCGCGTTCGGCCATTACGCGTGGGCCTACTGGATCATGATCAGTTGCAACGTGATCACGCCCCAGTTCTTCTGGTTCAAGGCGGTCCGGCAGAACACCACGCTGGTCTGGGTGCTTTCGATCTTCGTCAATGTCGGCATGTGGTTCGAGCGGTTCGTCATCGCGGTGACCTCGCTCGCCCGCGACTTCCTTCCCACGAGCTGGGGCTATTTCTCCCCGACGGTCGTCGATATATTCACCTACTTTGGAACCTTCGGGGTGTTCAGTTTCTTCTTCCTGCTCTTCGTCCGCTTCATCCCGCTGATGGCGATCGCGGAGATCAAGGCCGTGACCCCGCAGGCGCACGCGCATCCGGGGCATGGCGGGCACGGCGCCCTTTCGCACGAGTAACCGGCCATGACGAAGCAACTCAACGGACTCATCGCTCGTTTCGAGACCCCCGGCGCCGTCATGCGCGCCGCGGAGCTGGTGCGCGATTCGGGCTATACGAAGTGGGACGTCATCACGCCCTTCCCCGTCCACGGCCTCGACGCGGCGATGGGCGTGCGGCGCTCGAAGGTGCCGCGTTTTTCGCTCGCCGGCGGCATCACCGGCTTCTCCTGCGGCATGCTCATGATCTGGTGGATGAACGCCCACGACTATTCGCTCGTCGTCGGCGGCAAGCCGATGTTCAGCCCCATGTTCGCGTTCCCCATCAGCTACGAGCTGACCATCCTGCTCTCGGCCTTCGCCACCATCTTCGGCATGTTCTTTCTCAATCGCCTGCCGATGTTTTATCACCCCGTGATGAAATCCGAGCACACCAGCCGGGCGACGGATGACGCGTTCTTTATCGTGCTCGAGTCGCGCGACCCGAAGTTCTCCCGGGATGGCGCCCGCAAGCTGCTCGAGTCGGCCGGCGGCCTGGAAATCAACGAACTGGAGGACTGACCGGCCATGCGCTATCTCTGGCTCGCTTATATCTTTATCGTTGTCGCGGCGCTCTCGATCATGGGTTTTCGCGGCTCCCTGTCGTCCAAGCCTCCGCTCGAGGTTTTCCCGGACATGGACCACCAGCCCAAATACAAGCCGCAGGCCGGGAGTGAATTCTTTGCCGATGGCAACACGGACCGGCCCATCCCGGCCAACGTGGTCGCCCGCGGGCGCTCGATCGAGGCGGACCCGCGGTTTCTCGCCGCGGACGACCACATGTATCGTGGATACAGCGGAGCGCCCGGCCTGCCCGAGAACACCAACTGGCTTCGCGGTTTTCCCGAAGGCGTGGAGATCACCCAGGCGTTTCTCCAGCGGGGCGGGGAACGCTACGGCATTTTTTGCGCCCCCTGCCACGGAGCCCTCGGCGATGGCGCGGGCATCACCCAGCAATACGGCATGGGCGCGACGCCGACCTACCACTCAGACCGGCTCCGGGACATGCCGGAAGGCGAGATCTTCAACACCATCACCAACGGTCGGAACACCATGTTCTCCTATGGGGACAGAATCCCGGCGGCCGACCGCTGGGCCATCATCGCGTATGTCCGCGCGCTGGAGCGCGCGGACATACGCGATGATGGCCCAGCGGGGAAGCGTCGACGACGTGCCGGCTGCCAACCGATCGGAACTCGGACTATGAGCGCGTCACACGCCGCCACCGCTTCCGCCGTGCCTGCCGGGCAGCCGCGGCTCCTCAATCCCGGAACCCTCCTCCTCGCGGGGGGGATTCTCAGCGTCGTCACCCTGGCCGGGGCGTTTCTGGGTGATCCGAAGCGCGCCGCCATGTCGTGGCTCATCGCGATCGTCTTCTGGCTGGCGATCAGCATCGGCTCGCTCCTCCTCGTCCTGATTCATCATATTTTCGACGCGGGATGGTCGACCGTGATCCGGCGCACGCTCGAGCACTGGCTCGCCACCTTTCCCGTCCTCGCGGCGCTGTTCGCCCCGCTGGTCGTCATATCGCTTTTCATCGAGCCCTCGATCCTTTGGCGGTGGCTGGATATAAGCCTGGTCGCGGACGATATTCTGTGGACGAAGAAGTCCGGGTTCCTGAACCCGACCGCGTTCGTTATAGCGAACGTCATCTTTTTCGGGATGTTCATCTGGGTCTCGGCGCGGCTGCGCAGGCACTCCTTTGCGCAGGACGAGGACGGCTCGGCGGAGCACACGATCTCGAATCGCAAGACGGCCGCGTTCGGCATTCCCGTGGTGGGCCTCAGCCTGACCTTTGGCGCCTTCTACTGGGTCATGAGCCTGGAGCACCATTGGTTTTCCACCATGTACGGCGTCTGGTTTTTCTCCGCGGCGATGCGCGCGGCCCTGGCCTTCATCACCATTGTCTGCATCTATCTCGCGAGCCGCGGCGTGCTGCGGGGGATATTCCGGCCGGCGCACATGCTCAGCCTGGGCGACATCATGCTGGCCTTCACCGTCTTCTGGGCCTATGTCACCTTCTCGCAATACTTCCTCATCTGGAACGCCAATATTCCCGAGGAGACATTCTGGTACAATTTGCGCGAGTTGAACCTCAGCACGGGCGAGCGCAACTCGTGGTGGTGGGTCGGGCTCACGCTCCTCTTCGGCCACTTCTTCCTCCCTTTCTTCTATTTCCTCGGCCACAACAACAAGCTGAAGAACGGCCGCATGGTTTTCATCTGCGTGTGCATCCTGCTCACGCAGTTGCTCGATCTCTATTTCAACATCCTCCCGGCGATGAAGTCGCCGGTGGGAGACGCGGCGCCGTTCGGCGTCACCCTGTGGGACGCCACCGCGATCGCCGGCGTGGGCGCGCTCTGCCTCTGGGCCTTTTTCAAGAGCTTCGCCCGCACCCGGTGCATCCCGATCCGCGACCCACGCATCGTCGAATCCCTGCAATTCCATGAGTAACACCGCTCAAAAGCCCGGCTTTGGGAACTTCTGGATCTCCACGTTCGCGATCATCGGCTGCTTTCTGATTTTCGCGTCCATTATTTATATCGCGAAGCTGCCCGGCAGCGGCGATGTCACGACCACGCCCGACAATCTCACCCCGGAGGAGCGCCTCGAGCGCAATCTGCTGACGCCCCGCCAGCGCAAGGATCGCCTCGTCGAACTCCACGCGAAGGAGAGGTCGGCCGCGATTTCCTACGGCTGGATCGATCAATCCGCCGGAGTGGTCCGCCTCCCGGTCGACAGGGCGGTGGAGCTGACCGTTCGCGACCTGCGGCAGCAGCGGGCCTCACGCTGAAATGGAATGGGTCGTTTATGGCGCTCTGTTTCTGATCGCGCTCGCGATCAGCGCCTCCGCCATCTACGCATTCCACTGGGCGTCGAAAAACGGCGAGTTTCGCGACTTCGACGCGCAATCCCGCGTGATCTTCGACGACAAGGAGCCCGAGGGCGTGCAGACTGACTTCTTCCCCGGCCGGCGCCCGCGCCTCCCGGCCTCCCCTTCAAAAGCATTCCGAGACCAGCCATGAGTTCCGCGACAAGCCTCGCAACCTCGATCGATCCGCGCGCCACGCAGGTGCACGAGCGAGCCGAGCTCTATCAAATAGACGAGAGCACGCGCCTGCCCGCGCTGATCTTTTTCGGCACGGCGATCGGCTGGCTCTTCGTCGGGACGATCTTCGCGCTCATCGCATCCTACAAGATGCACTCGCCCGATTTTCTCGGGAGCTGGGAGTGGCTCACCTTCGGGCGCATCCGCACCGCGCATCTGGACACGGTCGTGTATGGCTGGGCGACCAACGCGGGCATCGGAGTCAGTTTCTGGCTCATGGCGCGGCTGTCGCGCACGGTCCTGCGGCACGCCGGCATCCTCTACGTCTCCGGCGCGGCCTGGAATCTCGGTGTCGCGCTCGGCACCTTCGGCGTCCTGACCGGCGACTCGCAGTCGATCGAGTGGCTCGAGTTTCCTCCCTACGCGACGCCGCTGCTCTTTGTCAGCTACGCCTTGATCGGCGTGTGGGGCATCATCACGTTTCGCTTCCGCCGCTCGGAGCACACCTACGTCTCGCAATGGTATCTGCTCGCGGCGCTCTTCTGGTTTCCATGGCTCTATTCGGTCGCGCAGATCATGCTCGTCTTCGTCCCGACGGTGGGAGTCGTGCAGCCGCTGGTGAACTGGTGGTTCGGCCATAATGTGCTCGGCCTCTGGTTCACCCCGATCGGGCTGGCGTCGGCTTATTATTTCATTCCGAAGGTCCTCGGAAAGCCGATCCACAGCTATCACCTTTCCGTCCTCGGTTTCTGGGCGCTCGCGTTTTTCTACAACTGGGCCGGCGTGCATCACCTGATCGGCGGTCCGATTCCCGTGTGGGTGCAATCGGCGGGCATTGTCGCCAGCTTCATGATGGTGATTCCCGTCATCGTCACCGCGATCAACCACCACTTCACCGTGGTCGGCAGCTTTGGCGCGGCCTGGAACAGCCCCACGCTCCGCTTCATCGTTTTCGGCGCGGTCAACTACACCCTCACGAGCCTGACCGGGTCGGCGATGGCGCTGCGGTCCGTCAACCAGGTGACGCACTTCACGCAGTTCACCGTGGGGCATTCGCATCACGGCATGTATGCGTTTTTCACCATGGTGATGTTTGGCAGCATCTACTATATCATGCCGCGCATCCTGCGGAAGGAGTGGCCCTCCGCCGCCCTCATCAGCGTGCACTTCTGGTCGACCGCGGTCGGCATCATCATCTATGTGCTGGCCCTGAAGATCGGCGGCTCGGTCCAGGGCATCCAGTTGCTCGACGTGGACGGCCATCCAAACTTCATCGAGATCGTGCGGGATCTGATTCCCTGGCTGATCTCGCGCACGGTTTCCGGGATCCTGATCTTTGTCGGGCACATCGCTTTCGCGATCAGCTTCGTCTGGATGGTGCTGAAGCCGCGCACCGCCCGTGAGTCGGCGCCCACGCTCTTCAACACGCCTCCGGATCTCGAGCTGAAGACTACGCCATGAACAACGGTCCTCTTCTTTTCCTCGGAATCTTCCTCGCCATTGCCTTCTCGTGGACAGGCATCGTGGTGACGAATCTCGTCCAGCAGACCCGCGCCGGCGCCGCGCAGCCCCATTTCGATCCCGCGACGGAGACGATGGTGCCCGCGCCGATGTCCGGCCTCGCGAAGCAGGGGCAGGCGGTGTATCAGGATCTTGGATGCGTCTATTGCCATTCGCAGCAGGTGCGCAATTCGCTCTCGCTCGATCCCGCCGCGGAGAGCCCGGACGTGGCGCGCGGGTGGGGCAGCCGCCCGAATGTGGCGCGCGATTATATTTACGACGGGCGCCTCTTTCTCGGCACGTCGCGCACCGGCCCCGATTTGAGAAACATCGGGCAGCGCAATCCCAGCCTCTCCTGGCAATACAACCATCTCTACAATCCGCAGATCACCTCGAAGGGATCGATCATGCCGCCGCACGCCTTTCTCTTCGACGTGCGCGAGATCCAGGGCGAGCCCTCGCCGAAGGCGCTGACGCTGCCGCCCGAATATGCGCCGCCGGAAGGCTACGAAGTGGTTCCCACCGCTCGCGCGGAGGCCCTCGTCGCGTACCTCTTGAGCTTGAAGACGGATTACAGCCTGCCTGAGACACCGGGAGGTGCGGAATGAGCGGCGAATCGAACATCGCCCCCGAGAAGCGCCAATCGACCGCGCGGCTCGAGCAGGGCGCCGTCTCGGACGCGTCCATCACTTCCGTGCATCGCCAGTTGTTGCGCGAGAAGCCGGAGCCGACGGAGAGTTTTTCGCCGATCCCGATCGCTTTGCTCTTCATCTTCTCGGGGCTCATATTCGTTTGCGGTGTGTATATTGCGCGGTTTTCCGGTGAGTTTCAGGCGACTTCGTTCAGCCCGAGCCAGGGAAGGCCGTCCGCGGAGGGCGCCGCGCCCGCTCCGGTCGATCCGATGGTGTTCGGCGGCCGCCTCTTCACCCAGAATTGCGTCGCCTGTCACCAGACCGAGGGGCAGGGCATCCCCAATGTCTACCCGCCGCTCGCCGGCTCGGAGTGGGTGTCCGGGAGCGAGGAGCGCCTGATCCGCATCCTGCTCCACGGGCTCAGCGGCCCGATCGAGGTGGAAGGCCAGACCTACAACAATGCCATGCCGGCGTTCGGTCCGCAGAGCGGCTATCGCTTCAACGAAGAGAGAATCGCCGCGGTGCTGACCTACGTCCGCGGGTCGATGGGCAACAACGCTTCCGCCATCACTCCGGAGAAGGTCAAGGAAGTGATGAGCGCGGTGGGAAGCCGCGCCGCTCCCTGGACGGCGCCGGAGTTGGAGGAGTTCAAGTAACCCGTCCGCCGGGCTGGATCTCACGACCGTCCCGGCGGGAGCGAGGGCGTTCGACATCCGGCTCGTCTTCGAACGGATCCTCGCGCAGCTTCGAGAGCGGCGCCGGTTTGCCCGGATGGCGGAATGGCAGACGCTTCGGACTTAAAATCCGATTTCCGCAAGGAAGTGCGGGTTCGAGTCCCGCTCCGGGCACCACGCGCAAGGCGCGTTTGCAGGCGGCCGGTCCAACCGAGCCACATTTCCGAGCTGCGAAACTCCGGGCCATTTATTTGTAACGTACGCGACATAATCCTGGCCTTGTGGCGCCCGGCCGGGGTGGAGGCAGGGCGTCGCCGGCCGGGCTCCGCGCGTGGGGCGGATTCGGTTGGCGATTTGGTCGTGAAGCGGTGTTGAGTGGAGTGAACACGAATCGCCATGGCCGCATCCGAATCCTCCCAGCTCTCCCTTCTCCAACGCCCGCGGCGCTTGCGGCGCACGGCCGGCATTCGCGCGATGGTCGAGGAGACGCGCGTGACGGTGAACGACTTGATCGCGCCTCTTTTCGTCGTCGACGGCGAGTCGGAGCCGGAGGAAATCGTGTCGATGCCGGGCGTGTTTCGCTGGTCGATTCCGGATCTGGTCGAGGAATGCCGGGCGTTGCGCGCGCTGGGCATCCGGGCGGTGGCGCTCTTTCCCAAGCTCGATCCCTCGTTGAAGGACGCGGAGGGCCGCGAGGCGTTGAACCCGCAGACCCTGATTCTGCGGGCGATTCGCGCGGTGAAACAGGCGGCTCCGGAGCTGCTGCTCGTGGCCGACATCGCGCTCGATCCCTACACCACGCACGGGCACGACGGCGTGCTCACGGCCGACGGCTCCGATGTGGACAACGATCGCACCGTCGCCGTGCTCGCGCAGATGGCCGCGCGGCACGCCGAGGCGGGCGTGGATTGGGTCGCGCCTTCGGACATGATGGACGGCCGCATCGGCGCGATACGCCGCGCGCTCGATGCCGGCGGCCACACGGGCGTGGTCATTCTCGGCTATTCGGCGAAGTTCAACTCGGGTTATTACGGGCCGTTTCGCGAGGCCGTGGGCAGCGCGCAGGCGGCGGGCACGACGCTGCTCGGCAAACACACGTATCAACTCAGCCCCGCGAACCGGCTGGAGGCGTTGAAGGACGCGCTCCTCGACGAAGCCGAGGGCGCGGACATCCTGATGGTGAAACCTGCCGGGCCGTATCTCGACATCATCCGCGAGTTGCGCAACACCACGCGGCTGCCGGTTGCGGCATATCAGGTTTCCGGGGAATACGCGCAGATCCACGCTGCCGCGCGGTTGGGCTGGCTCGACCTCGCAAGGTGTCGCGACGAATCGCTGCTCGCGATCAAGCGCGCGGGCGCCGACATGATCCTGACCTATTTCGCGAAAGACGTGGCGGAGGAGTGGCGGGTAGCGAGCAGTGAGTAACGAGAATGAAGCGCGAGCTTCTTGCGACTCGCTTCCAGATGCAAAAAAGCCGCCGGCGCGGGCCAGCGGCTTTTTGAAACTGTGAGCGGCGGCGAGGAAGATCAGCGGCGACGGCGACGCGGGCTGGGCGAGTCGTCCTCGTCCTCCTCGCTCTCCTCCTTCTCTTCGCTTTCTTCGTCCTCGTCCTCGTCCTCGTCTTTGTCTTTGTCTTCGTCCTTTTCTTCGGCGGCGTCCCCTTCTTCTTCGGCTTCCTCGTCCTCATCCCAACGAAGGCTGTCGTCGTTCTTGAGGACTTCCTCGTCTTCCTCGATGTCGGGGAATTCCTCGTCTTCCTCGTCTTCGGCTTTCTTGCCGCGGGGAACGTCCTCGTCGTCGTCCGCTTCCCAGCCGGCGGGCATGTATTCGAGCACGGCGGTGATTTCCTTGTAGAGGTGGACGGCCTCGCCGTTGATGAAGTCGGCGTTGGCCTCCTCGCGGATTTCCTCCTCGACCTCGTCGACCGTGAGGCGCTGCTCGAAGTCGAAGATGTCGTTGAGCATCTTCACGCGAAGGCGGGTGATATGGTCGAGGAAATCGGCGTAGGTGCTGTTTTCGTCGTCCACGATGTCGGGCAGGGCGAAAAGCTTCTCGTGCGACTCGAGGATGGAGTCCTTGACGCGCACCAGGCGCACCCGGTGGTCCCCAAGGTCCTTGTCGATCCTGAACGCGATGAAGGCGCGCTCCATCACATCGGGATCGAACCCGTAATCGCGAAGCGGTTCGATCTGCTCGATGAGATGACCCACCTGACGTGGATCAATGATGCTGAGCCCATCCGTGTCCCAGTGAACGGTGTCGCTGACTTCCTGCACCCACCAGTTCAGGTCCTCGCCGAGACGAACGATGCACCAATCGAGAGTTGCGCTGGATTTTGCCATGATTATTGGTAAAACGGCCGAAGCAAAAAGCTCTCCGAAGAGCCGAGTCAATCCGTGAGAGAAAAAAAGAGACGGCCTTGATCAGGCCTGGTTAAGCCCCGTCTAAAAACTTATCGGCGAGAGGTTTCCGAAGTGAGGCAAGGCGCTGTGTTTTTGCATGCCGCTTGATGTCGGAACCCTCGCCCGCCATCGTCGGCGCATGGGTGCGTGCTATCGGAAATTGGTCAAGCCTTTCTTGTTTCGGCAGGACCCGGAGGCGGCCCATGAGCGCGCGGTGCGCGCGCTTTCGCTGGCCTCTTCGCTCGCTCCGGTTCGCGGTTTGCTCGCCGCGCTCTCCGGGCGGCGGGCGGTGGCCGCGCCGGTGCGGCTTTTGGGCCTGACGTTTCCCAATCGCGTGGGCGTGGCCGCGGGTTTCGACAAGAACGCCGTGGCCTGGCGCGCGCTCGCCGCGCTCGGGTTCGGCCACGTCGAGGTCGGCACGATCACGCTTCATGCCCAGGAGGGAAACCCGAGGCCGCGCATGTTCCGGTTTCCCGCGCAGGAGGCGGTGATCAATCGCATGGGTTTCAACAACGACGGGGCGGAGGCGGTCGCCGCGCGCCTGGCAAAGCTCCCCCCGCCGGGGAAACGATCCGTGCCGCTCGGGATCAACCTCGGGAAGTCGCGCGCCGCCTCGATCGACGAAGCCGTGAGCGACTACCTCGGGTCGTTCCGCCTTCTCGCGGATCATGCGGACTACGTCGCGATCAACGTTTCCAGCCCGAACACGCCAGGTCTGCGCCAGTTGCAGGAGGAGGAGCGCATCCGCGCGCTGCTCGAGGCGTTGCGCGACGCGAACCGGGCGCGCGAGGCGGCGGCGCGGCCAATCCTGCTCAAGATCGCGCCGGACCTCGCTTTTCGCGAAGTGGACGCGATCCTGCAGGCGATCGACGATTTCGGTTTTGCCGGCATCATCGCGACCAACACGACGGTCGCGCGCCCCGGCTTCTTCGCCGGCGTGCCGGAAGCGGGCGGCCTGAGCGGGCGGCCCGTGCGCCGCCGCTCGACGGAGATCATCAACTACATCGCGCGCGCCACCGCCGGCCGGCTCCCGATCATCGGCGTCGGCGGCATCGACGATCCGGTGACGGCCGGCGAGAAACTCGATGCCGGCGCCTCGCTCGTGCAGGTTTACACCGGCATGATCTACGCGGGCCCGATGCTCGGCCGCGAAGTCGCCCGCGCGCTGGCCGCGCGCGATGAGCCGTGGGTCTTCGCGTCCAGGGATAAGTGAGAAGCGGGAATCTGTTCGCGCTTTCCCATTTGCCGCGCGAGGGCGGGGCGTGATGATCGCGGGATGTTTATCGATGAAGTCACCGTGACCGTGCGCGCGGGCGATGGGGGCAATGGCTGCGTCAGCTTTCGGCGCGAGAAATACGAGCCGTTTGGCGGACCCAACGGCGGGGACGGCGGCCGCGGGGGCGATGTCGTGGTCCTGGGCGATCACGACGTGAACAACCTGAACGATTACCGCTTCCGCCCGAACTGGCGCGCGGGCAACGGCGAGCCGGGCCGCGGCGCGGACCAGCACGGGGCGGATGGCAGGCAATGCATCCTGCGCGTTCCTCCCGGCACGGTCATCTCGGACGCGGAATCCGGTCGGATGATCGCCGAGGT
>CAZFCY010000004.1:34312-59690 GCA_964517665.1 uncultured Opitutaceae bacterium
GGAGGAGATCGTGCTCTCCAAGGGCGGCAACGGCGGCTGGGGCAACACGCGTTTCAAGACCTCGACCACCCGGGCGCCGAAGCGCGCCAATCCCGGACTGCCCGGCGAGGCGGGGATGTATCGGCTCGTCTTGAAGTGCATCGCCGACGTCGGCCTGGTGGCGTTTCCCAATGCCGGCAAGTCGACGCTGACCAATCTCATCACGAAGGCGTGGCCGAAGATGGCGGCGTATCCGTTCACGACCTTGCACCCGCAGATCGGCATCATCGAGTATCCGGAGCACTACGATCGCATCACCCTGGCCGACATCCCGGGTTTGATCGAGGGCGCGCACGAAAATCGCGGGCTCGGCCATCGCTTTTTACGGCACATTGAGCGCTGCCAGTTGCTGGTGCTCATGCTCGACATGGCGGGCGTCGACGCGCGCGATCCGAGCGATGACTACCAGCACCTTCTGAAGGAACTGGAACTCTACGATCCGGCCCTCCTGGAGAAGCCGCGGATCGTGGTCGCGAACAAGATGGACGAGGCGGCGGCGGCGAAGCATCTGCGCCGTTTTCGAAAGCTCAATTCCGTGGATGTTCTGCCGATATCCTGCCTGACCGAAGAGGGAATCCCCCAGTTGAAGGAGGAACTCCACCGCAGGGTTCGCGTGAGTAATTCCGCGGCCTGACCTGGCGGAGAATGCCTCCCCACGACCGGGGAAGCCTCCGCCAGCCATGTCCGAATTTCGTCCCATCATCATGCGCAGCAACCGGCTCCTCGGAGCCGCGCTCGTCGAAGCCAACCTCATCAGCATCGAGGACCTCGAGGCGGGCAACGAGAAGCTGTTGCAAAACCTCGATCAGGCGGCCGATCGCGAGATCTGCCTGTTGCACGTGCTGCTCAACGACACCCAGTCGCTCAACGAGCAGCACCTGCTCGAGCACATGGTCGAGGAGATGTCGCTCGGCCTCGTCGACCTGCGCGAGGTCGACATGAACGACGATCTCAAGATGCGCCTCGAGCCCGACATGTGCTGGGCGACGTGGTCCGTGCCCTTCGATCGCGACGAGGACGTGAGCTACGTCGCGAGCGCCTACGCGATGAGCGCCGCCGTTCGCCAGCATTGGGAAAAGCAGCTCGGCGGACCCGTCATCTGGTTTGGCACCACGCTCGCCATCGTGGGGGAATTTCTCGAGAAACTCGAAGCCGAGCGCGCCGGCGTCGCCGCGACTGCGACCGCCTGACGACCATGGCCATCGGAAGGCTTCAAAGCGCCATCATCGAAAACCTCGTCTCGCTCGGCCGGATCACCGCCGAGGACCAGGCGAAGATCGTCTCCTCGCAAAGCGAGATGACCGGCGACGCCCTCGAGCAGTTGCTCGTCGAGGAGCACCGGATCCAGTCGCATCACCTGCTCGTCGCGAAAGCGCGCGCCTTCGGCATGTCGCCGTTCAACGTCGCGCGGGTGAAAATCCACAAAGGCACGTTCGAGCACATCGACATCGAGTTCTGCCAGCAGAACACCGTCCTTCCCGTCAGCGTCGTGGGCGATTTCGTGATGGTGGCGTTTGCCAATCCGTTCGAACTCACGATCTCGAACCAGATCCAGAAACTCACGGGCAAGCGCGTCGTGCCGCTGCTCGCGATGGAAAAGGAGATCCGCGACCGCTTGAACTCCGGCTCGCTCAAGCACGCGGAGCAATTCGACGACGTCGTCTCCGCGGTCGGCGAGGAGTATTCGGAGGGCGACGGCGAACTGCGCTCGGGCGACCTCGAGAGCGAGGAGTCGGCCCCGATCATCCAGCTCGCGAACCGCATCATCGAGGACGCCTTCATCGGCGGCGCGAGCGACATCCACATCGAGCCCGGCGAGCGCGAACTCGCGGTGCGCTACCGCATCGACGGCATCTGCCAGTCGAAACTCAAGCTCCCCGCCAAGGTCGCCCCGGCGCTCGTCGCGCGCCTGAAGATCATGGCCAACCTCGACATCTCCGAGCGCCGGCTCCCGCAGGACGGGCGCATCGTTTTCAAGCAATACACGAAGAAGAGCATCGACATCGATCTTCGTTGTTCGACCGCGCCGCTGAACTTCGGCGAAGGCATGGTCATGCGCATCCTCGACAAGCAGAAGTCCACCCTGCCGTTGCCCGCCCTCGGTTTCTCGGAGCAAAACCTCGCGCGCTACCGCGAAGTCATCCGCCAGCCCTACGGCATGATCCTGCACTGCGGACCGACCGGCTCGGGAAAGTCGATGACGCTCTACTCGGCGTTGAACGAAATCAACTCGCCCGAGATGGTCATCCGCACGGCCGAGGATCCGATCGAGTACACGCTTCCCGGCATCCTTCAGCTTCAGACGAACCGGCTCATCGGCCTCACCTTCGCGAGCGCGCTGCGTTCGTTCCTGCGCCAGGATCCGGACATCATCCTCGTCGGTGAAATTCGAGACCAGGAAACGGCCAACATCGCGGTCGAGGCCGCGCTCACGGGCCACTTGCTCCTCAGCACGCTGCACACGAACGACGCGCCCGGCACGATCGCGCGCCTCACCGACATGGGCGTCGAGCCGTTCATGATCAGCTCGTCGCTGCTTTGCGTCTGCGCGCAACGCCTCATGCGCCGGGTCTGCAAGGTCTGCCGCCGGCCCCACGAGCCCGAGGCGCGGGAGAAGGACATTCTGCAAAAGGCGATCGGCTGGAGCGGCCCGATTTTCAAAGCGAACGCGAAGGGCTGCCCGCGCTGCAACTCCAGCGGCTACAAGGGACGCGTCGGCATCCACGAACTCATGACCATGAGCGAGCCGCTCATCGAGGCGATCAACCACGGCAAGGAAGCGAGCGAATTGAAACGCCTCGCGATCGAAGCCGGGATGAAAACCCTCCACCAGGATTCCATGCTCAAGGTGAAGGAGGGCCTCACCACGGTGGAGGAAGCCCTCTGCACCGTCCCGCCGGATATGTGAGCGGGGGACGTCGAAAGTCGAAGGTCCAAAGGTCGAAAGTCGAAAGCACGCGCTGAAAGGTGGCCGCGGGCGTCCCTGCCCGTGTGGTTCGGGCGGGACGCCCGAATCCTCAAACGCGCAGCAGGGAGCGGCGCGGCCACCTTTCGACTCCTAGCCGCGTCGCCGCAGCACCACGACCAGATCCTCCTGCGCATCGTCCAGCGCGCGCGGCGAATCGATGTCGTGCGAGAAATCGTAGCACGCGATCGGCTCGAGCAAGGCGACGCGGCCGATGATGGCCTCGAACTCGGCGGCATTATAGGTTCTGCACTGCCAGTGGGTTTCCAGTTTCTCGACCTTGCGCGCGCCCTTGCGGCGGACGCGCATGCGGTTGCGCAACCACTCCAGGCGCGTCTTCGCATGCGCCGGGCGCGTGATCACTTCAGAAACCACCCGCACGCCGTCGCGCTCCCCCTTCCAGACCTCGCGATCGGTCCGCCGGCGCGCGTAGTCGGTGAGATGAATGCCGATGATATAAAGCCCGCCCGGCACGAGGGCGCGCGCGACGCGTTGCAGATGGGCGACGGCGTCCTCCTCGGTGAGAAGATACTTGAACGTGCTGAGCAGACAGTGCGCGAGATCGAAGGGGCCGCGCATGCGAAACGATTCCATGCGATCCTCGCGCAAACGCACGCGCCGGCGCATGCCGGCGGGAAGCGCGCGCGCGCGTTCGTCCGCGTAGGCGATCATCTCGGCGCTCGCGTCGAAACCCGCGACGCGATGGCCGCGCCGCGCGAGTTCGAAGACCAGCCGGCCGTTTCCGCAAGCCGGCTCGAGCACGCGGGCGGGCGGGGTCGCGCCCTTGCGGCGGTGGCTGCGCGGCCCATGGTGGGCCAGCGCGGCCTCGAGAAACTCCGCCTCCCGCGCCGTGTCGTTGTCGAAGACGATGTCGTAATAAAGCGGAAAACGATACCAGTCGGTCTGGGTGAACATGGAGATCAGGAAACAGGGGTCAGGCAGGGAGCAGGAGTCGAAAGTCGATACTGACTCCTGACTCTCGTCTCCTGTCACCTGCGTTCTGATTCGGTCTCGGCCGAATCAGAACAGCGCGCCTTGCGCGCCGCCGCCGAGGGATTTCAGGCCGATCGCGCGCATGCCTTTTTCCGTGATGACGCGGCCCTGGAGCGTGCGCTGGAGGAAGCCGTTCTGGATGAGAAACGGCTCGTGCACTTCCTCGAGCGTGTCCGGTTCCTCGCCGATCGCGACGGCGAGGGTCGAGATCCCGACAGGGCCGCCTTTGTAGTGATCGGTGATCACGCGGAGCATGCGCTTGTCGAGTTCGTCCAGGCCGAGCGCGTCGATCTCGAGCAGTTCGAGAGCGGCCGCGGCGGCCTTCTTCGTGATCTTTCCACCCGCGCGTTCCTGCGCGTAGTCGCGCACGAAATACACGAGGTTGTTCGCGATGCGCGGCGTGCCCCGCGCGCGTGTGGCGATTTCGTGGGCGCCGTCGGTGTCGGCTTCGACGTCGAGGAGTTTGCACGTGCGCCGGACGATCGAGAGCAGATCCTCGGGCGAGTAGTAATCGAGGCGCGTTTGCAGCGTGAAACGGCTGCGCAGCGGCGCGGTCAACAGGCCCGAGCGGGTGGTGGCGCCGACGAGCGTGAACCGCGGAATGTTGAGCCGCACGCTGCGCGCGTTCGGCCCCTGATCGATGAGGATGTCGATCCGGAAGTCTTCCATCGCGGAGTAGAGATACTCCTCGACCGACTTCGAGATGCGGTGGATCTCGTCGATGAAAAGGATGTCGCCCTCCTCGAGGTTGGTGAGCAACCCGGCGAGGTCGCCCGCCTTCTCGACCACGGGGCCGGAGGTGACGCGGACGTTGCGCTGCATCTCGTGCCCGAGGATGAAGGCGAGGCTCGTTTTCCCCAAACCAGGCGGGCCGCTGAAGAGCACGTGGTTGAGCACGTCGCCGCGCTTGCGCGCCGCGCCGACCATGACGCGGAGGCGTTCGAGCGTCTTGAGCTGCCCGACGAAATCGCTGAAGGCGTGCGGCCGCAGCGCCGCCTCCTGCGGCGACACGGGCGAATCGAGGGTGGACGTGATGAAGCTGACGCCTTTGTCCGGCACGGGCTCGAAGTTTCGCGCTCGGCCTGTCGAGTGTCGAGCGGGGAGTGGACAGCTTGTCGTGGAAACGAGCGTTCAAGGCGGTCGCGCACTTTGGATGGCAGGCCGTTGCGCGCTCGCCGCCACGCTTGAACCTTGCGCGCAGGCGGGTGTCCACAGTGCAACTGACGTCGTCGGCTGCATGGAGCCTGGCGCCGGACCAACGTTAACATCACAAGGAAGGAATCCCCCATGGAGGCTGAAGAATCGAAGACGCAGTTGTGGACGCCCCCGGAACCCTGCGAGGAACACAAATGGCTGCAGAAGCTGATCGGCGAATGGACGTTTGAAAGCGAGGCGGTGATGGAGCCCGGGCAGCCTCCGGCGAAGCACAAGGGAACCGAGGTTGTGCGCGCGATCGGCCCTTTCTGGGTTCAAGGCGATGGGGAGGGCGAGATGCCAGGCGGCGGAACCGCGCAGATGCGGATCACGCTCGGCTACGATCCGCAAAAGAAGCGTTTCGTGGGCACGTGGCTCGGTTCGATGATGAGCCACCTCTGGATCTATGACGGCGAACTGGATCCGGCCGGGCGGATTCTCTCGCTCCAGGCGGAGGGTCCCGACATGGAGGACGAGCGCAAAGTGGCCCGATACAAAGACGTCATCGAGTTGAAGAGCGACGATCACCGCGTGCTGACGTCGCACGTGCTCGACGAGCACGGGAAGTGGCGGCAGTTCATGACGGCGCACTACCTGCGGAAACGCTGACCAGGCGGGAACGCGGGCTCGTGACGCCCGCCGGCTCATGCCTGCCGGGACCCGCTGGTCGAGGCGGCGCCGAAGCGATGGGCTTGTCCCGGGCGGGCTTTGCCACGTCACCCTCGGAGCGAAGGATGTGATATAACCGCGCGGGGGTTCTTGCATAACCGCGCGCGCGTGTTCCGGCCGCTCCGAGGCCACGCGCGGCTTACAAATCTGTAAGTTTCCGGAAAGGAAGGGGAGAGGCGCGTGGGTTATCGTGGCGGCAGGTTCGACACATCGACCTGAGCAACTTTTCCGATCATGGCATTCGACACATCCAATCTCTTGCGCCGCCCGTGGAAGGCGGCCGCCTTTTCCGCCGCGGTGCTGGGCGGCGCGATTTTCGCCATCGCCGGCGCCGGGACCGACACGGAAACGCCGAAGCCGCCTGTCGAGGTGCAGGTGGACGAGGCTCCGCTGCCGCGCGGCGATGACGGCGCGTTTTCCTACAGCCCGATCGTGCAGCGCGTCGCGCCGAGCGTGGTGAAGGTCGTCGTCCGGCAGGAAGGCAAGGAAGTGCCCGCCGGCCAGTTGGGGTTTCCCTTCGATGACCCGATGTTGCGCCGCTTTTTCGGGCCGATGGTTCCGAACCAGCGGGACAACCGCACGTTTCGCACTCCGCCGTCCTCCGGCCTGGGGTCGGGCGTGATCGTGAGTTCGGATGGCTATATTCTCACCAACAACCACGTCGTGGCGGAGGCCGACAAGGTCACCGTGACGCTCTCCGATGGGCGCGAGCTTGCCGCGAAGGTCGTCGGCAAAGACGAGATGACCGACCTCGCCGTGATCAAAGTCGCCACGGGCAAACTTCCCGCCGTGACCTTTGCGAGCAGCGACGACGTGCAGGTCGGCGACCGCGTGCTCGCGATCGGCAATCCCTTCGGCCTCGGCCAGACCGTGACGACCGGAATCGTGAGCGCGAAGGGCCGCTCGCTGGGCTTGGGCATCGAGTACGAGGATTTCATCCAAACGGACGCGGCGATCAACCCCGGCAACTCCGGCGGCGCGCTCGTCGACGTGCGTGGACGCCTCGTCGGGATCAACACCGCGATCTTCAGCCGCAGCGGCGGTTTTCAGGGCATTGGTTTCGCCATTCCTTCGCAGCTTGCGCGGCACGTCATGGACAGTCTCGTGCAGGACGGAAAGGTCACGCGTGGCTTCCTCGGCGTTGGCATCCAGGACCTCAAGCCGGATCTGGCGGAGGCGTTCAATATCAAAGCCGGCGAGGGCGCGTTGGTCGCGGATGTCCAGCCGGACAGTCCGGGAGCGAGGTCGGGACTTCAAAGCGGCGACATCATTCTCTCCTGGAAGGGGAAGAAAGTCGAAGACGCGCGGCGCCTGAAGTTTGCCGTGGGCGCGACCAAACCCGACGAGGAGGTCAAGGTTCGCATCCTGCGCGAAGGCGAGGAGAAGACCGTCGAGGTCAAGGTCGGCGAGAAACCCGGCAGCGGGAAACTCGCCTCCGGCGCCGGCAGCTCCAGCGACGAAGGCGTCTTGAACGGCGTCGGCGTGGCGGATCTCACGCCGCAGGTGCGCAACGAGTTCGAAATTCCCTCCCGCGTCGAGGGCGCCGTGATCACGCAGGTCGATCCCAATTCGGCCGCCGCCCAGGCGGGGCTTTCACCGGGAGACGTCATTCTCGAAATCAACCGCAAGCCGGTCCGCAACGCGGAGGAGGCGATCCGCCTGACCGAGGACTTCGGCGACGGAAAGACGTTGGTAAAACTTTGGAGCCGCGGCGGCACGCACTACCTCGTCGTCGACGAGAGCGACCGCCAGGGCTCCTGATGGAGTAGTCAGCACAATTGGTTTGGGGTTCATAGCAGCAGCAGCATACGAGCCCGCGCGTCGTCTGTAGGCGCGCGGGCTCATTCTAATGAAGAATGATGAATGTGGAATGCAGAATGAAGCGGTTGCATGCCGGGTGGCGGGTGGCGTGCGCGGACGTTTTTGAATTCTTAATTCTACATTCTGCGTTCTTCATTCAACATTAGCGCCATGCGCGTGCTCGTGGTGGAAGACGACGAGAAGATCGGAACCTTCGTGGCCAACGGCCTGAAGCAGCACGGCTTTGCCGTGGACCTCGCCCGCGATGGCGAAGAGGCGGTCATGCTCGCGGATACCACCGCGTTCGACGCCGCTGTCGTCGATGTGATGCTGCCGAAGCTCGACGGCCTCAGTTTCGTCAAGCGCCTGCGCGCGCGCCGCAGCGTGTTGCCGGTGCTTTTTCTCAGCGCGCGCGGGACGGTGGACGATCGCATCCGCGGCCTGCAGGCGGGCGGCGACGATTACCTCACCAAGCCCTTCGCGTTTTCAGAACTGCTCGCGCGATTGCAGGCGTTGATCCGCCGCGCCACGCGCACGCCGGAATCGACCAGCCTTTCCGCCGGCGACATCGAACTCGATCTCGTCACGCGCACGGCCACCGTCGCCGGAGAACGGGTCGAGCTGCAACCGCGGGAGTTCACCCTTCTCGGCTACCTCCTGCGCAACGCCGGGCGGCCGGTCACCAAGACGATGATCCTCGAGCACGTGTGGGACTACAGCTTCGATCCGCAAACCAACGTGGTCGACGTGCTCATGCACCGCCTGCGCTCCAAGATCGACCCCGATCACAAGCGCATCGAAACCATCCGCGGCGTCGGTTATGTCCTCAAAAACTGAGGGTGTGCCGTGGCACCGGTCGCTGGCGGTGCGGCTGGGGCTCTGGAATTTCGTCCTTTCGATCGTCGGCGCGATCAGCGTGCTCGGCGGCATCTACTGGCTCGTCGCGCACACGCTCGACACGCGCGAGCGCGAGGCGCTCGAGCTTCGCGCGGAGCAATTCGCGGTCGCGTTCACGCGCGGCGGCGTGGGCGCGGTGCGGGGATTGCTGGAACAACGCGAGGAGTCGCCGCACGTGCGCTCGCTCTTCGTGCGCATCGTCGGGCGCGATGGCACGATGACGTTTGCCAAGACGCCGCCGGAGTGGTCCACGGACGAGAACACTTCCGTGCTCGTGCCGGACGGCTGGGGCTTCTGGCGGCCGGAGCGCGTGCAGACCGTGCGCGTGCCACGCGATGCGCGGCGCGATTTCACCATCGTCTCCCGGACGCTTTCGAATGGCGTGCTGCTCCAGCTCGCGCGCAGCACGGACAACCGCGAGGTCCTGCTCGAGCCGCTGCGGCGCACGATGGTCCTCGGCGGATTCGCGGGCGTCGTCATCGCCGCGCTCGCCGCCGGTTTCATCGCCTGGCGGGCGACGCGTCCGGTGCGGCAGGTGGCCTCGACCGCGCGCGAGATCATCAGCACCGGCGATCTCTCCGCGCGCGTGCCGCCGACCGGGCGCGACGACGAAATCGGCGACCTCGTCGCGCAGTTCAACACCCTGCTCCAGCGCAACAGCTCGCTCCTGCGCGCCACGCGCGAGGCGCTCGACAACGTCGCGCACGACGTGCGCACGCCGCTCACGCGTTTGCGCGCGGGGGCCGAGGCCGCGCTCGCCAGCAGCACGGACACCGTGGCCGCGCGCAGCGCGCTCGCGGATTGCATCGAGGAAACCGATCGCATCCGGCGCCTGCTCGATACGCTCCTCGATATTTCCGCGGCCGAGGCCGGCGTTCTCGGCATGAAGCTGGAGCCGGTTCCTGTCGCCGCTCTCGTGCGCGATGTCGTGGAGCTTTACTCGATGATCGCGGAGGAGATGAAGATCGAGGTTTCCGGCCAGGCGCCGGACGATCTCGTCGTGCTCGCCGATGCCACGCGCATTCGGCAGGTGGTCGCGAACCTGGTGGACAACGCCGTCAAATACACGCCCGATGGGGGCAGGATTTTCGTCACCGCGCGGCAGAGCGCGAACCGGGTGCAGATCGTCGTGCAGGACACCGGCCCCGGGATTCGCCCGGAGGATCTGGAGCGGATCTGGCGGCGGCTCTACCGCGGAGACTCCAGCCGCTCGCAACGCGGCCTCGGCCTGGGGTTGAGCGTGGTGAAGGCGATCGTCGAGGCGCACGAGGGCACGGTCGGCGTGCACAACGATCCGCGCGGCGGAGCGGTCTTCACCGTCGATCTGCCCGCGGTCGCGCCAGCGCGGGCAGCAGTTCCAGCGTTGCCAGTGTCACAAGCACGCTGATCGCCACCGTCGTGCCCAGCGCCGAAACGACCGGGATCGCGCTGAAGGCGAGCACGGCGAACGCCGCGGCCGTGGTCAGCCCGGCCAGCCGGATCGACGGCGGCGGCGTTTGCTCCCGCCGGGCATGGTCGCTCGCGAAGATCGCGTAGTCGAAACAGAGGCAGGCCGCCAGCAGCGTGGCGAGCAGGTGGAAAAGGTTGATCGTCACGCCCGCGAGCCCGAAACAGCCAAGTGTGAAAAGGCAGGCGAAGGCCGGGATGAGGAGGATGGCCGTGGCGCGGCGCGGACCGACGAAAAGCACGACGACGACTGCCGCGATCAGCACGCCCCGGAGGCTGATCCGCATCGTCGCTTCACGATAGTCGGAGAAGACGCGGTTGAGTGTCGCGAGCTGGTTGAGCGCGATGGTGGAGGAGCCCGCCGGCGGCTCGATCGGCGTTTCGCTCTCGAGGAAGGAAACGAACCAGAAGGGCGGGTGTTGCGCCTGCAACGCCATGCCCGCGGGTCCGTGCAGCACGCGCGCGAAATCCCCGAGAAGCTCCTCGTAGGAACCCATCTCTTCGCGGGCGCGAACCTCGCGCCAGGCCTCGAAGAACGGCGCGAACGCCTCCGCTTCATACGAGGCGGCCTCGAGCGCCGCGCGAAGCTCCGTATCCAGATTTCCAAGACGGGAAAGCCGCGCCGGAAATGCGCGCCACGCCCCGGCCGTTGGCAGCGCGAGGCCCAGCGAGGAAACCGTCGCGTCCGGAACGCGCGCGCGCGCCCAGGCGGAGAACTCCTCCAGCGCCTCCCTCGCGCCGGCCGGCGTTTCGCCGATGGAGAGCTGGATGTGGCTGCCGCGGCTTTCACCGAAGCGCGCGCGCACGGCCGCGTCGTTGGCCGCCAGGTCGCCCGCGGGGATGTCCAGCTCGCGGATGTCGTCGTGCCAGCGCAGCCTCCAGGGGCCGAGGATCGCGACGAGCGCGAGTATTGAAAAAACAACTACGGCGAAGAGGCGCGTGAGACGCGGCGAAAGCGCGCGCACCGGCGACCACGTTGCCGCGCGGCGGGTGGAGATGAGCGCTCCGCCCGTGCAAAAATACCACAAGAGCGCGCCGCCGAGGGCGCAGATCAGGCCGGAGGCGACGAACATGCCGATCGCCCGGATGACAGGCAGTTCCGAAAACCAGAGCGCCGAGAAGCCGACGATCGTGGTGAGCGCGCTCGCGAGCAGAGGCCGCAGCAGCGTGCCGAGTTTTTCCCCGGCGGACGATCGCCCGAAAAGGTGAAACCCGTAGTCGATCGCGACGCCGGCGAGGAGCGAGCCCACGATCAGCACCATCACGGGGAGGCGTTCGAAGACCGTGAGCGTAAAACACCACGCGCCCGCCGTCGCGAAGACAAGGACAGGCAAGAGGTGAAACACGTCGCGAAGGCGGCGCAGGAAAACGGCGGTGACAAGCAGCACGGCGACGAACGACGCGGTGTTGAGGCTCCCGAGTTCCGCCTTGATCCGCGCGCGGCTCGCCGCGGCGAAGCGGGCGACGGAGGTCCATTCCACCGTGGCCGCGGGATCGTGCGCGCGCAGGGCGTCGCCGGCGGCGGCCACGGCGGCGAAAAGCTGATCCTGCGCTTCATCGTGCAGGGGCGAGTCCTTCAGCTCCGCCCAGACCAGCTCGCCGCCGGCTGTCGCGCCGGTGAGCGCCTCGGTCGCGGAAGCCGGGAGTGTTTCGACGAGCCCCGGAATCAGAAGCAGCGGATCGGCCGGAATGATCTGCTCGTAAGCGCCCGCCGCCGGCGTTTGCAGGAACTGATCCAGCTCGCGCACGATGATCCCGGCCAGCGCCTTCGATGCATCCTCCGCGGGCTCATCCTGGGCCGGCTCCGAAGGTAGGAGCGGTTTCAGCCGCGGTTCATTTGCGGTTTGCCCCGGCTGGATCGCGGCTGAAGCCGCTCCTGCATTTTCCCCCGCGGCGGCGTGCTGCTCCAGCCATTGCGGAAGCAACAGGCGCATCCGGTTTTCGAATACATACGCGCCGATGCTTTCGCGCTGTCCCGGATCGGAAAGCGACAGCACCTCGGCGAACACGCCCGCGCTCCGCAGGCTGTCCGTGAAGGCGACAGCGGCGGCTTCGAAACGCTCCGGCTGCGCAGCCGCGCCGTTTCCCGGTTGTAGTGAAAAAAGCACTACACGCGCCTGTTTCTCGCTCGCGAGCGAGCGCACGAGGGCCAGCTCCGGCGCGGTTTCCCCGTCGGGGATGAGGTCGAGCACGTCGGTCGAGATGCGCGTCCGGTAGTCGAATGTCGCCAGCCGCCACCCGGCCAGGGCGAGGCAGGCGACGAGAATGAACCAGGCGACAAACTGGCCGCGGCGCGCGCGCATGCGTCAGCGAAACCAGCGCTTCAACTCCTCGTCGCTGAAAACCACCTGCGTTTCGGTGCTGTCGATCTGGATCTGCACCAGTTGCCCGGAGGCGTGCTTGAAGGCGATGCGCGTGACGGCTTCGCCTTCGCCCGTGACCTGGATCGGGCCGACGCGCAGGTCGCGCGCCTCCTTGTCTTCACGCGGGGCAAACTCGAGCCACCACAGGTCGCCGGTTCTCGCGCCGCGCACGTTGAAGTGCTCTCCGATGCGCGGCAGATCGAAGCCGAGGATTGGCAGCAGAGCCACCGGCGCGGGGTCGCCGCCGCCGCGATCCCCGCGGATGTTGCGCGAGCGTCCCTGCCGGTCGCGCAGGACGATCCCCTCGTCGTCCACGATCAAGGCGCGCGCCTGCCGCCCGGTGTAGCGCAGGCTGAGCCCGCGCTCGCGGGCAAAACGCATTTCTCCGTGCAAGCGCACGACGTCCTTCTTGAAGGAAAACCGTCGTGTCTCGGTGAAGGTGGAGCGCAGCGGCTGTTTCCCCGCAAGGCTTTCGAAAAGCGAGGCCCACTCCGCGTCCGGATTCGCGAGATCGATCGGCGCAAGCTCCGGCTGGATGCGCGCGGCCGCCGGCGGCATTTCTTCGGCCTCGCTCGCGCGCACGGGCGTCAGCGCGGCGATGAGCGCGACTGTCGCCGATGCCGCGACGCGGACCACCAGCGCCAGAGGAGAAACTCGACGATCAAGCGAGTGTGCAGCCATATCATGCGGAAGTTGTCGCGAACGTAGTGAAAATGCGAGATCCCTCCCGCCGACGGCGGCAGGTAGCGGCACGGCGCCGGCAGGTTGAGCGTGGGCACGCCCTGCCAGACGAGTCGCACCGCCACCTCGGGATCGAAGTCGTAGTGCCGCGCGCCCGAGGTCCGGCCCATCACCTCGACCAATGGTTGCAGGGGATAGACACGAAATCCGAAAAGCGGATCGTGGATGGCCGAGCCGAGCGTTTCGAATTTCACCAGGCCGATGCTGAGCTTGCGGCCTTGCAGCCGGATTTGCGGCGCTTCCGGGCCGAAGACGGGACGGCCCAACACGAGGCGTTCCGGATGCGCGATGGAAGCGTCCAGAAACGCGCCGATCATTTCCGCCGGGTGCTGGCGGTCTGCGTCCATCACGAGCGCATGGGTGAAGCCGGCGCGCAGCGCCTCGTGCGCGCCGACGAGCACGGCCGCGCCCTTGCCGCCGTTCTTCGCGCGCCGCAGCACGCGCAGCCCGGGCGTGGTCGCGCACATCGCTTCGACCGCGCGTTCGCTCCGGTCCGTGCTGCCATCGACCACGACCCACACGGGGTTCCACTCCCGCACGGCTTCGCGCACGGTCTGCTCGAGCAACGCCCCGGAGTTGTAACTCGGGATGAGAACAAGATGTGTGGTTGAAAGCGGCACTGAGTTGTCAGAATGGATGCTGGCTCGAGGAGCGCGGACATTCCCGCCCGCAGTTTGAGAGCCACGGTGCGCTGTGCCCGGTCGCGAAACCGCGGGCAGGAATGCCCGCGCCCCTGGAAAAGGGTGAATCCGATCCGGTCCGGGGAACACACGCGTCCCGCGTGTTGTTTTCGGCGTCTCGCCGAAAACCGGGTGGCGTCCATCTGCGTTGATATAGGCTTCGCATCGGATGCCGTCCGCGGTCGGAAGGCCCGGGCGGGACGCCCGAGCCAACACGCGGGACGCGTGTGTTCCCCGGACCGGTGCGGGCGGTTGATGCATGCTTCGCGTTCAAGGCTGGCTCGTTGGTTTCTCCAACGCCTCGCGCAGGCGCGCCTCGACTTCGCGCGTCAGTTGCGCGGCCGGGATCGAGGCGGCGTTGTCCCAGCGGCGGTCGAGCCGCACGATCACGCGCGCGGGCATCACGGTCGGCATTTTCCACCACGGGCGGCCGCGCGTGGTGAGGCCTTCCGTGGCGTGAAGGACGACGAGCTGCACCGGCGCCTGCGCGCGCGCCGCGATGAGCGCGAAGCCGGCCTGTAGTGGCCCGACGGGTACGCCGGGCGCGGTGCGCGTGCCTTCGGGAAAGATCAGGAGCGAGCGCCCGGCGAGGACGCGCGCGGCGGAGTCGCGCACGGCATCCACGCCGCCGCCGCCCGAGGCGTATCCGGCCAGCACCGCGACCGGGCCGATCGCGGGATTGCGCAACAGCTTCGGCTTGAAGACGCAGATCGCGTCGGGAAGTCGCGACAGCAGAAACAGCGCGTCGAGCAACCCCGGGTGGTTCGCCACGTAGACCGTCTTTTCCGGCAGCGGCCGGTCGAAGCCGATCCACCTCATGCGCAGGGTTCCCGACCAGCGAAAGATGCGCACGTAGAGCTGGAAGAGGCGCTGGAGCGAGCGGCGCACGAAGCGCGAGCGCCCTTCCGCGGGCGGCAGGAGCGTGAGCGGCAGGAAGGCGAGCGTGAGCAGCAGGCCGCCGCCGCCGAAGACCGCCCACGCCGTCCAATAGACGAGTTGAAAATAAGCGTTCTTCAGGCCTTTGAGCATGGTTCCTCGCGCGTCGCCACGGGATTGAGTTCCGTGAAGTTGAACCACACATACGGGTGGGTCTTCAACAAAGTCTCGATCCGGGAGAGGAACTCCTGAAAGTGCCGCCGCGCGCGGGCGAGCGTCTCTCGGCGGCTCTCGCCCGGCTCGACGCGAAACACCGGCGAATCGTGCAGCAGCGAGCGCGTCGCCGTCTCCTGGATGCCGACGGAGAGGATGACCGGACGCCCGAGCAGGATCGCGAGATGATAGATCGTGAACGGGAAAAGCCGGCGCGCGCCGAGAAACTCGAACGCCTCCATCCGCGCTGTGAAATCCACGCGGTCGCATTGCAGCGCGATCGCCGCGCTGCTTTCCGCCGCCTCCTTGAGCGCGAAGATCATCTCGCCGGGATCGTTGATCCAGATGAAGTGGATGAACTCCCTGAAGCGCTCGCCGAGTCTCGTCGTGTCCTCCGAGTTGCCGACGCGCAGCCGCACGATTGAAACCTTCCGGTGGTGCCGCCCGCCGAGCATGAACCCGAGCAGGTCGGACACGCCGATGTGAAAGGTCCCCAGCAGCACCGGGAAGCCGTCCTTCAGCCACTCGGGAAACCCCGCGCACTCCGGCGTCATGTCGCACTGGTGACGCCGGCCGTTGACGACGCGCAGCTTGAGCGTGAGCGACTCCTGGAAGGCGAAGAAATGGCGGAAGACGTCCCGCAGCGTCGGCTCCCGGCCCAGCACGCGCGCGAGGTAGGCGCGCGAGTGTTTGCGCTCCGCCGGCATCGCCGCCACCGCGACCCAGGTGCCGAGCATGCGCAGCGGCCGGCAGATCCATTCCGGGAGGATGCGGTCCGCGAGGCGCAGGACCGCGTATCCCCAATCCGGCCCCGGATTTCGCCGCGCGCGGGCCGCCTCCGGCGCTTGCGCATGTGCCGGGGGAGTGGTCACCGCCATGCCAGTTTCGCGCGCCAGCCCGGAGCGATTTCGCCTTCGAAAGGCTCCCGCTTTTTCGACAGATCGAAGAACGCCGCCAGCCCGAGCCCGGTGGCGGCATCGGCGGGCTCCATGACGAGGCGGGCAAGGGAATCCTCACGCGGCTCGCGGCCGAGCAGCAGCGCGAAACCGAAACCGCGGTCGCTCGCCACGCCGTGCTCGAGCAGGTAGGTCCCGCGCTCCTCGCCCCCGCAGACCACGACCTCCGCGGCTTCGGCCAGCGCCGCGACCGCGAGAGCCTGGCCCGCGAGAAACCTGTCACCAGAAAGTGGATACAACTCACGCGCGGGCTGCTGCCGCCCGATCAGGCCCTGTTGCGCGCCGCTCGGATGGATCGAGGTCTGGAAGAGGGTGGGGCTGGGCGAGGGAAAACTGTCGAGATACGCTTCGAGCGCGCGGCTCTCGCCGTAGGACGAGGCATAGACGATCACCGCCGGCTCCCCGGATTCGATCTCGCGCAGCGCGCCGCCCACGAGCATGCCGAGCTGCGTCATCCGCCGCACCGCCCCGGGCGCGAAGCGGTCGCGCAACCGCTCGCGGGTCTCCGCCGGGGTCTCTTCGCCCGCGTCGTCCACCGCCAGTTTCTGTATCCAGAGTTCAAACATGCGAAACGAGCAGCGCGGCGTGCGCGCCGCCGAAGGCGTTGCTGGCGCAGACGGCGCCGTCGAAACCGCGATTGTCGAAGGCCTCGAGCGCGACCTCGCCGGTGAAGGTCGGTTCCCCGCTGCCGACCGTGCCCGGCGTGCGGCCCGCTTTCATCGCCTCGAGCACGATGGCCAGTTCCACCAGGCCGCAGCTTCCCAGGGTGTGGCCGAGGCTGCCCTTCCAGCCGACCAGCGGCGCGCCGGGGAAATGAGCCGCGAGCGCCGTGGCCTCGAGCCGGCCCGCCTCGAGCGTGCCGGTGCCGTGCCCCTTCGTCCACACCCGCCGGCCGCGGAGCGCGGGCGCGAGCAGCTCGAGGCACGCGGCGAAACCGGAACCATCCGCGCGGTTGGCGGTGAAGTGATGCATCTCGTTGTACAGGCTCTGGCCCTCCAGCAACCAGTCGCCGCGGTCACGTGTGACGACCGCGAAGGCGGCGCCGTCGCCCAGCCCGATCGCGCCGATCTCGCGCTCCTGGTAGGGGGCGGGAAAGTCGCCGTTGAGGATTTTCAGGGCATTGAATCCCCCGGCGACGAACGGGCTGAGAAAATCGAAGGAAAAAACCAGCGCCGATTCCGCCCCGCCCGCGCGCACCGCGCGCGAGGCCAGGATGAGGCCGAGATGCGCCGAGACGCAGGCGTGCGAAACGACCGTGACGTTTTCCCCCCAGCCGAGCTGCCCGCGCAGCCACTCGACGCAGAGAAACGGCGCGCCGAAGGCCAGGTGCCGGTCGCTTCCGCCGCGCCGCCACGCGAGGAGATTGGCCACGCCGAAATTGCTGCTCGTGACGAAGACCGGGCGCCGCGCGCCGCCCCAGTCCTCCGAGGGCAGGCGCGCGGCCAGCTCCCGCGCCGCCGGCAGCCACGAGGGCGGCTCGGTCTCGTCGAACGCCCGGCCGGGCATCACGCTCAACGGCGCGAGGTCGCCGCCGTCGGCTCCGAGCGCGGGACGGGCGCGCAGGCTCACGCGTTTCTCGAGCAATGCAGCCAGCGTGGCCGGCGCATCGCCGAACGGCGTGATGCACCCGCTCGCGGCCAGCCGCGCCGCTCCGTCGTTCGAAACTCTTGCCATCGCGAAAATCCCGCCGGGCGGGAGGGGGGCGGTGTCAGCCGCCGGCGCCGCCCGCGCCCGAGCGGACTTGAATAAACTCGGCCAGGCTCGACACGCTTGCGAGCGCCTTGCGCGACTCTTCGCTGCTTTTGATCTTGATGCCGAATTCCTTCTCGATGCGCATCACAAGCTCGAGCACGTCGAGCGAGTCGAGGGAGAGGCCGGAGCCGATGAGCGGCTCGTGCTCGTCGATCTCTTCGGGCTGCACGCCCTCGAGTTTGAGCGTTTCGACGATGATGCGCTTCAGGCGAAGAGGTAGCGGTTCGTCCATGAGGAGAAACCACGAGGGAAACGCATGCCGCTCCAACGTGGCAAGCCCGGAGGCGCCCGCCCGGGCAAAACGGGATGGCGGCAGCCCGCCCCGGGAGGGGTGGGATCGATTTGTCCGGCTTCGCGGCCTCTCGGGTCTCGCGTTTCGCTCACTCCCACTCGAGCGCGATCAGCGACACTCCCTGGCGGGGCAGCGCGAAGGCGAGCCGGGCCGCGCCGCCCTCGATCGAGATTTCGGCCGGACTGCTTTCGAGCGCGGTGAGTTCGCTCGCCTGCTGGAGTTGCTCGTATTGCGGCCGGCCCGGCGCGATGGGCGAGCCGAGGCGCTTCCATTCGGCGTAGGCGTTGGAATGATCCTCGTCGATGCGGTGGTGCGTGAGCCGCGCGGACCCGGCGCGGATGGGCAGGTGGCCGAGGTCGAGCGTCACGCTGGCGTCGGGCCCGGCGATGTCGTCGTCGTGATAATGCCAGACCATGATGGAAAGCCGGCGCGCGTCGGCGTCGAGGCTGGCGAACGCGCCGACGTCGGCCTCGCCGCGCACGCCGTTCGCCAGGATCTCGTCGAGCGGAACGGCGCCGGTGCTCGTCGCCTCGACGCGATCGCCGGACATGCGGGAGAACATCTTGAACACGTTCAGCACGGGCAGGTTGATCCCGTTGGTCGCGAGCGCGCGGAAGCCGGCGAAGTAGGGCTGGTCCTCGAACTCGAAGGCCCAGGTGAGCGCGCCCTCGAAATTGACGCCGTGTTTGTCGGCGAGGTCCTGCTTGCGCGCGAAGCTCGCGGCGGTGTAGCTCGAGTACATCGTGCCGTTGCGATACGCGAGCTGCGGTCCCTGGCACGCGGCGCAGCCCTCGGGATCGGATTCGCCGATGACGATCGGCGTGTCCTTGAGTTCCGGATACGAGGCGATCATCCCGAAGCCGCGGTCGATCGTGCGCAGTTGCGCGGCGATGCCCATGCGCACATGGCCGTCGACGTGGGTCGGCGAGCCCTTGGCGTGAAACGAGACGAAATCCAGCGGCGTGCCGGTCCCGCCGGTCGCGTGGTTTTTTCCGCGCAGCGCGTGCTCGAGAAACGCCTTCATGAAATCGCCGCCGTGCCCGGCCACGTCGGGCCCGCCGACGCGCGCGGTCGGCAGGGCGCGCCGGACCGCGTCGATCGCGAAGTCGTGCAGCTTGTGGAATTCCTCCTGCGTGCCCTGCCAGTAGGGGATGTTCGCCTCGTTCCACGTTTCCCAATACCACTGCTCCACCTCCTCGCGGCCGTATCTGTCCACGCAGCGCAGCGCCCATTGATATATCAGCTCGCCCCACTTCTTGTAGTCGTTCGGTGGATACGCCCAGCCGGTGTAAACCTCCTCGTAGGGAAGGCCGGGCCGCCATTCGTGGCGATAGGGCTCCGGCTTCGAAGAGAGCGCCCGCGGCATGAAACCGATCTGGACGTAGGGGCGCACGCCGCGCTCGAGATAGGTGTCGAAGATGAGGTCGGTGATCGACCAGTCGTAGACGGGCCGGCCCCCGGCGTCCTCGGTGTAGGCGTTGGAGCTGCCCCACTTGAGCGCGGGAGTTCCATCGCCGGAGGTGAGCAGGTTGTGCGTGCGGAAGTAAACCTCGCGCGGCTTCAAGGCGCCCAGTTCGGCGAGCAGCTTCTCGCCGTCCTTCATGTAGGCGTAGTTCGGCTCGTCGTTGCCGAAGAAGCGCCAGATCGGCCGCAGCCCGCCCCGCGACGCGGCGGCATCGACGGTGATCGTGACGGGAAACGACTCAGCCGCGCGGGAGGCGGCGGCGCTCGCGGCGCCGAGGGCGAGGAGCAGGACGAGGGCACGGGCGATGGATGGCATGGGCGTGTGGGGTTGGGCGGACGACGAGCATGCCGCTTTCGGATGGGATCGGAAACATTCCTCGAATCGATGCGTCAGAATGCCGCGTGGCGGGTGGCTTCAGCGAAATGACTGACCGTTGCCCTGCGGACCTGGAGGCAGCCAGCCATTGGCCCGCATCCATTCGGCGAAACGATCCATGAAGAAGTCCGCGCCCCCTCCATAATCGAGGAATCCGTGGCCGCCGGTTTGGAAAACGTGAAGTTCGGCCGGCCGATCGGCCTCGCGCCAGGCGTTGAACAGCTTGAGCGAAAGGGGCGCCGACCACTGGTCGTCCGCCGCGACCGCGATGAAGAGCGGCGGCGCGTTTTGCGGCACCGCTTCGTCCTTGTTGTCCGGGCCGTATATGACTCCGGAGAAGTCCGGGCGATAGGGCGGTTCGTCGAGCGCGAGGGAGAGGGATATAGATGCGCCCGCGGAGAAGCCGATGATTCCGACACGCTCCGGGATCCCGCCCAACAGGCCCGCGGAATTCGCGCGCAGCCAGGCGATGGCGCGCCGCGAGTCTTGATGGGTGATTTCGAGTATGTTCTGGCCGGTTTGCGGGCCCCAGATGATCTGGCCGGAGTCGTCCTGTTTGCGCGGTCGCGGCGGCGGCGGCTCTCCCGGGCGCGGCAATGGCGCCGAGGGATCGGTGTATATAAGCCGGTATTTCAGGATAAAGGCGTCGATGCCCAGCGCGTTGAGCGCCACGGCGGTTCTCACGCCTTCATACTTGATCATCAGGTCGGTAAAGCCGCCGCCGGGAGCCACTATGACCGATACGCCACAGGCCCTGGCCGGATCGGCCGGATAATAGCGCAGGGTCGGATTGACGACGTTGCGCGTGACCGTGTTGCCGTAATGTGTGACATAGGTGTATTCCTCCCAGTCCCATTCTTCGGAGCCTGGGGGCGGATGGTCGTAGAGTTCGATTACCCTGGCAGGGGGCGGCAGCATGGCTGGAGTTTGGGCGCGCAAGGCTGGACTCCCGCATATCAACAGGGCAAGAGCGAGACGGCCCGGGTGTTTCATGGGGATGGGGGCTTCAGCGCGCGGCTTCCGAGGCGTCGGCGATCGCCGCGAACTTTCCGGCCGGCGCCCGCGCGGGATCCGCGGCCGGCTTCCGCGGCGGGCCCATCCAGACATCCTCGAAGCCGGCCGCGAGGTGGCCTCCGACGAAGGTCGCGCATTGAAACCATGGATACCGGTCGTCGATCAGCGGCGTGCTGGCGCGCGCGAGCGCAAAGGGCGCGGCGCGCCACGCGGGATGCTCGATCTCGAACCACCGGCTCTTCCCCGCGGCGTGCGTGTAGGCCCGGAAGCGGTCGAGCAGGAAGGCATCCTGGGATCCGGCCGTGGTTTCGCGCGCGGGGGCATCCGCGGTGACCGGCACGACGAGGCTCGCGGTCATGCTTGTGCCCGCGTCCCGCACGAAGATCCGCCTCAGGCCGCCGCCCCGCAGCGTCTCCCGCGCCATCGCGGCGTTCCGGTAGGGCAGCCCGTAGGCCGCGGGGCCGGCGTGCGCGCTGAGCGGATTGTCGATCCACTCCGCGATGAAGTGGATGCCCGGCCCGGCGGGGCCGCGGACGTAGGCGCGGAGGTTGAGAAACTGATGGTCGGAGAACGGACGCATGAGCAGGCGCCCGAGCGCGGCCGGTTTCACGCGCGCGGGCCGCATCCTCGCGAGTTCGAAGGAGACGAGGCTGACGAAAGCCCGGCCGTCGATCACGTCGAGCGGGTGGGGAACATGCGGGGCCAGCTCGGCCGCCGGCAGCGCGTAGTGAAGGAAGATCAGGTCGCGCCATTCGGCGACGAAGCCGCCGGCGAGGCAGGCGAGGCGCTCGAGAAACGGCCCGAAGCGAAGTGGTTTCATGGCGGGTGGGGCAGGGCGTGGGAGGTGTCAGCGCGAGGCCAGGCCGAGGAGTTTCAGGGCCCGGTCGCCGAGTTTCATGACCTTGAGCAGGGCGTTTGTCGGCCACGCGCGGATCGTTTGATACCAGTTCGTGGTCGTTTCGAAGAACATGTGCAGGTCGCGCAGGCGGGCCTCGGTGTAGTCGTCGGCCGCGTTCGTGTCCTTTTCCGCCGCGGCGATGCATTCGCGCAGGATCGAGAGCGTCGGGTCGATCTCGCGCTTCTTCCGCTCGTCGAGCACGACGCGAAACAGCTCCCACACGTCCTTGATCGACTCGAAGTGATCGCGCTTGTCGTCCATCACATGGACGAGGCGGACGATGCCCCAGCCCTGAAGCTCCTTGAGGCTGGTGCTCACGTTCGAGCGCGCGACCTCGAGGACGCTGGCGATGTCCTCGGCATTGACGGGCTGTTCCGAGATGTAGAGCAGCGCATGGATCTGCGCGACGGTGCGGTTGACGCCCCACCGGAGGCCCATCTCGCCCCAGTGAAGGATGAAGCGCCGCTGAACGGGGGATAGTTTTTTCATCGCATCGGCCATTTCTGTTTTGACAGAAATGTCTGATAAGTCGGGCGCAGTCGAGAGCAAAATGACGCGGCCGGGGACGCCCGCGTCCGCCATGGCGCGACGCTCCAGCAAGGCGGACGCCGGCTTCCGGACGGCGTCCTGGGCGCGAGAGGGGCGCAATCTCATTGCCTGGAGCTTGCTCCCCGGGGGGCTTTGCCATTCAAAGTGCCCGGATGGGGTCTGCCCTTCAGGAAGACGATCGCTCCAAAGCCGGCCTCGCGGGCGGCCTGCGTTTCGAAGGCGTGACCTGGCATCAACGCTGGGAGGTAGCGCCCGGCGTGTTCACCCCCGGGCGAAACCCGGTGGCGAAGCTGTGCGAGGCGGCGGGCCTGCCGGACGATCTGCGGGGAAAGCGCGTGCTCGACGTGGGAGCGTGGAACGGATGCTTCAGTTTCGAGTGCGAGCGTCGCGGGGCGTCGGAAGTCGTCGCCTACAGCCTGGAGCATCCGGACGAGTCGGGCTTCAACCGCCTCAAGGCATTTCTGCACTCGGCCGTGCGCTACGAACAGGGATCGGTCTACGACCTGGCGCCCGAGAGGCTCGGACGGTTCGATCTGATCCTTTTCTTCGGTGTCTTATATCACTTGAGATATCCGTTGCTTGCCGTGGACCGGCTCAGGACGGTCTCCCGCGGGACGGTCCTGATCGAGACGCACGTCGTGCGCGATCGGCTTCTGTTGCGTGGCGCGAGGTCGGCGCTGGCGAGGATGCTTTGTTTGTCGAAGTGGTTTTCCAATACTCCGATCTGGCGGCAGTACGCCTCCTGCGAGCTGCACCCCGAGGACCGGAGCAACTGGTTTGGGCCCAATGCGCGGGCGGTGATCGAGTCGTTCGAGTCGGGCGGCTTTGCCACGGAGCATTTGAGGTCGTGGGGTGAACGAGCCTCGTTTCGCGCGGAGCTGCGCAGCGAGTTGCTCGAGCGGCTCGAGCGCGGGACTTATGAAGGCCTGGCGCCGCATTGCGGGCATATCTGTGGAATCGCATCGCCCCCGGGTGTTCTGTTTCGGACGCTGGATGGAACCCGGGCGAAAGGATCCGTCCCGGGCCTCGAGTGAAGCCCGCCTCGCGCGGAGCGGGCATGAGCGATCCGAAGTCGCGTCCGGCAGAAACACAGAGGCCCGGACGCTACCCCTAACGTCCGGGCCATGGTTTTCTGTGTTACCCCTAGTAGCCCCGCTAAGCAGGGCGTGAGGGAAACATGACGACTTTGGCGGCCGGCGCAAGCCGGCGAGCCCTCGATTACACAATTGTAATGTGGCGGCAGGCGGTTCGAGCGATCCTTGTCGGGGAGGCGGCTCCGGAATCGGGGGAAAAGCGGAGGGATGGCCGCCCTGCATGCCAGAATCACGAGGCAAAAAATTGGTGGTGGGAGGTGGATTCGAACCACCGTAGGCGTAAGCCAGCAGATTTACAGTCTGCCCTCGTTGGCCACTTGAGTATCCCACCGGCGCCAAGGGAAAGGGTGAATCTTCGGACGGGCGGCGCGGGTTCAAGGCTTTTTTGCGCCGGCCTGAAGCGTGAAGCCGTCGGGCCTGGCCGGTCGTTTCTCGTTTCCACCGCGGATCGAGGGCGGATGGACTCCGCGCGGGGCAAACAACGCGCGCGGCCGCCTGTGGTTGCGGGCGTTTTCCGCGTTGCCGGCCGATTCTCAGAGGATGCCGGCGTCGCGGAAACTGTAGAAGCCGCGGCCGGCCGGATCGTTCGACCGCCGGCCGATGATGATGTGGTCGAGCAGGTCGATCTCGATCGCCTTGGCCGCTTCGCGCAACTGGCGCGTGACCTGCACGTCGGCCGACGAGGGCGCGGGATCGCCGCTCGGGTGGTTGTGGACGCAGATGACGGCGGAGGCGCTGAGCCGGATGGCCTCGCGGAAGACTTCCCGCGGGTGCACGAGGCTGCTGCTCGCGGTTCCCGAGGTGGCTTCGTGGCGGCGGATGAGGCGGTTTTTGCGGTTGAGGCAGAGGACCCAGAACTTTTCCACGGCGAGGCCGCGGGCGATCATTTCGAAATGGGCAAACACGTCGGAGCCGTCGCGAAAGACGGGCTCGGCGGTTGTCGAACCGGCGCGCACGCGGCGCGCGATCTCGAGCACGGTGACGAGCTGGGCGGCCTTGACGCGGCCGACGCCGGGGAGGCGGCGCAGATCGGGTTCGGTCCAGGCGAGCAGGCCCTCGAGCGAACCGGCGTCGGCGAGCATGCGCTGGGCGATGGCGAGGACGTCGTGGGCGCGCGTGCCCTTGCGAAGGAGGAGGGCGAGCAGCTCGACCTCGCTCAGCGCGGAGGGGCCGTGGCGTTCGAGGCGTTCCTGGGGGCGCTCGCCGACGGCGAGATCGCGCAGGCGAACCGGGAGGGGCGGGGCAGGCTCGGGCACGCGGTGAAACTCTCGGGGACGCGCGCGGGAGGAAAGATTTTTGTTTGTTCGCGGGAAAGCCGGGCTATGTTCGGCGGGTGAGCAACAAGTTGCGCGTCGTGGTGTGGGGAGAGAATCTCCATGAGCACAAGAATCCCGTGGTCGGCGGCATTTACCCCGAGGGGATGCACAACGCCATCGCGGACGGATTGCGGGCCTCGGGGGACGATCTCGAGGTGGGGACCGCGACCTTGCAGGAGGCGGAGCACGGACTGCCCGAAAAGCGGCTGGCGGAGATCGATGTCTTGATCTGGTGGGGACACCTCGCGCACGACAAGGTGGCGGACGAGATCGCCGAGCGCGTGCAGCGCGCGGTGCTCGGCGGCATGGGCCTGATCGTGCTGCACTCGGGGCATTTCTCGAAGCCGTTTCGCAAGCTCATGGGCACGCCTTGCGGCCTGTGCTGGCGCGAGGCGGACGACAAGGAGCGCATCTGGGTGTGCAACCCGGGGCATCCGATCGCGGCGGGGATCGATCGTTATTTCGAGCTTCCGGCCGAGGAGATGTACGGCGAGCCGTTCGCGATCCCGCAGCCGGACGAGCAGGTGTTCATCTCATGGTTCGAAGGCGGCGAGGTGTTCCGGAGCGGCTGCTGCTGGAATCGCGGCGCGGGCAGGATCTTCTATTTCCGGCCGGGCCATGAAACGTATCCCACTTATCACGACAGGAACGTGCGGCGCGTGATCGCCAACGGCGCGCGCTGGGCGCGGCCCGCGGGGACGCGCCTCGCCGATCCCTACGCCTGTCCGAACACGAAGGAGCCGATCGAGAAGATCGCGCCGAAGAGCAGGTGACAGGTGTCAGGAAACAGG